>NZ_PKKS01000003.1:0-503937 GCF_002859085.1 Pseudomonas sp. QC2 | reverse complement strand
ACACACCGCTATCGGGGGCAAGCCCCCTCCCACATTTGCATCGCGGTCTAACCGTTAGATGGCGCTCGGCTGTCGGGCAGCCAGCGGGAGCAAGCTCCCTCGCCACAGGTCCAGCGCCATAGCCAGATTGGTGTAGATACCGAGGCCCCGATGGCGCTGAATCAGTCACCTGATGAATCGACTGGAACACCGCTATCGGGGGCAAGCCCCCTCCCACATTTGGATCGCGGTCTAACCGTTAGATGGCGCTCGGCTGTCGGGCAGCCAGCGGGAGCAAGCTCCCTCGCCACAGGTCCAGCGCCATACACAGAGTGGTGTAGATACCGATGCCCTGATGGCGCTGAATCAGTCACCTGATGAATCGTCTGGAACACCGCTATCGGGGGCAAGCCCCCTCCCACATTTTGATCGCGGTCTAACCGTTAGATGGCGCTTGGCTGTCAGGCAGCCGGCGGGAGCAAGCTCCCTCGCCACAGGTCCAGCGCCATAGCCAGAGTGGTGTAGATACCGAGGCCCCGATGGCGCTGAATCAGTCACCTGATGAATCGACTGACACACCGCTATCGGGGGCAAGCCCCCTCCCACATTTGGATCGCGGTCTAACCGGGAGCACGCGCCTACACGTCACAACAGTGTCCGAGCCAGCGCCTTTTTCCACGCTGAATAACGCCCCGCCATCGCGCAATCATCCTGCGGCTCAAACCGCTCCCGCTGCCGCTCCAGCGCGCCCAGCGCTTCATCACTCACCCACACCCCCAACGCCCTCCCCGCCAGGTGCGCCGCGCCCAGCGCCGAGACCTCCGGCGACAGGCTGCGCACCACCGGGCGTTGCAACAGGTTAGCCAAAAACTGCATCAACCAACGGTTGCGCGTCGCGCCGCCGTCCACCCACAGCTCCTTCAACGGGCTGCCGATGTCCTGCTGCATGGCCTCGAAGACATCCCGGATCTGATACCCAATCGACTCCAGCGACGCCCGCAGGATATGCGCGCCGGAAGTGGCCTCGGTCAGCCCGCAGATCAAGCCTCGTGCATCCGCCTGCCAGTGTGGCGCGCCCAGCCCGGACAGCGCCGGCACAAAATACACGCCACCGTTGTCGGGTAGTTGCGCGGCCTGCTCGGTGAGCACATCCAGGGATTCCCCCGCCACCAGGCGCGAAGCCCACTGCACGGCGGCGCCGGTGTGGACGATGTTGCCTTCCATACCGAACGTCGGTTGGCCGCCGTCATGCCAGGCCAGGGTGGTGGACAGCCCGTGCGTCGAGGCAATCGGGCCGCCCATGGGCGTCATCAACGACGAGCCGGTGCCGAGCGTCGCTTTCACCAGCCCCGGCGCAAAACCGCCCTGCCCGTACAGCGCAGCGTGGGAGTCACCGATCATCGACATCACCGGGATGCCGGCGGGCAAACCACCCGCCGCGACGGTTTCCGCAAAAAAGCCGGCGCTCGGCTGGATGGGCGCCAATGCGGCCAGTGGAATCTGGAACAGGTCCAACAGCACCGGGTCCCAGGCACAGGTGTGCAGGTTGAACAGTTGAGTGCGCGCCGCGTTGGAGTAGTCGGTGGCGAACACCTGACCGCCGCTGAGCTTCCACAGCAGCCAGCTGTCCACCGTGCCCAGGCAGATATTGCCGGCGGCGGCGCGTGCGTGGCCATCCTCAAGGTGGTCGAGAATCCAGCGGAACTTGCCTGCCGAGAACATCGGGTCCAACGCCAAGCCGGTTTTGTCCAGAATCAGTGCCTCATACCCCTGCTCATGCAACTGGGCACACAACGCGGTGGAGCGTCGGCATTGCCAACTGATGCACGGCGACAGCGCTTCGCCGGTATGCCGGTCCCAGGCCACCACCGATTCACGCTGGTTGCTGATCGCCAGCGCGGTGATCGGCCGGTCCACTTGGGCCAGGCATTCTTCGATGGCGGCCAGGGTGCTGTACCAGATCAGCAGCGGGTCCTGCTCGGAAAACCCCGGCTGCGGATGGGTGATGCTCAGCGGCCGCGAGCCCCGCGCAATCACCTGCCCGCGTTCGTTGACCAGCACCGCCTTGGCGTTGCTGGTGCCTTCATCTATCGCCAGGATCAGCGGAGTGTTATTCGTCATCGCCTTCACCGCAACCGAGTGGCAGCCGCCACAATCCCAGCCGCGTCGATGTTATGCAAGGCGCGGGTCGGTTCGCGGGCGCCGGCGGCGGCATATTCGCCATCACCAATACCCAAGCGCACCAGGGCAATGCCCAGCCCGGCTTCGGCCAGCACTTCGGCGACCAGGCTGCCGACGCCACCGTTGATATTGTGTTCCTCGACGGTGATAACCGCCCGCGTGCCACTCAGGGCGCTAAGCAAGACGTCACGCTGCAACGGCCGGATCGACGACAGGTTGATCACCTGCGCCTGGATGCCCTGCTCCGCGAGAACCCGTGCCGCGTCCACCGCTTCATGCACCACCGAGCCCAGGGCGACGATGCTCACGTCCGCGCCCTGGCGCAGGATATCCACCTGCCCCGGCACGAATTGATAGTCGCCCGTGTGCACGTCCGGCAAGGCCTTGCCGTCGAGACGGATATACACCGGGCCGTGGTAGCGCAGCGCATAGTCGACGATCTGCCGGCATTCAATCGCGTCGGCCGGGGCGAAAATCTGCACATTGCCAAAGCCGCGCATCACCGAGATATCGTCGAGGCTGTGGTGCGTGCTGGCCAACGGGCCATAACTGGCGCCGGCATTCAGGCCGAACATTTTGACGTTGGCCTGGTTGTAGCAAACGTCGACTTTGATCTGCTCGTTGGCGCGCGAAATCAGGAACGGCGCCGCGTTGCAGGTCGCGGCGATCTTGCCGCCCAGGGCCAGGCCGGCGGCGACGCTGACCAGCGACTGCTCGGCAATGCCGACATTGATCAACCGCTCGGGAAAACGCTGCGCAAACGGGCCGATCTTGGCCGTGGAGGTGGAGTCGCTGACCACCGGCACCACGTCCAGTCCGGCATCGACGGCGGCAATAAAGGCCTCCACCATGACGCTCGCCAGATGTTCACTCGCCATGATTCAACTCCTCCAGTGCCGCGTTGATTTCATCACCCTTGGGCACGCGGTGGTGCCATTCGGGACGGGCTTCGATAAACGACACGCCCTTGCCTTTGATGGTGTGCGCGATCAGCACCTGGGGCACGCCGGTCTTGGCCTGCATGCTTTCCAAGGCTTCGATCAACTGGCCCACGTCGTTGCCGTCGCACTCGCTGACACGGAAGCCGAAGGCCGCCCATTTCACATCCAGCGGGTCGAGGGGCATGATCTCGGCCGTCAACCCCGCCAGTTGCAACTTGTTCTTGTCGACGATCACGAACAGGTTATCCAGGCCGTACTTGGCGGCAGCCATCGCCGCTTCCCAGTTGGAGCCTTCGGCCAGTTCACCGTCGCCGGTCAGCACGTAGATGCGTTTTTTGCTGCCGGACATCTTCGCCGCCAACGCCAGCCCTACCGCCACCGGCAAGCCGTGGCCGAGGGCACCGGTGTTCAGTTCGATGCCGGGGGTTTTCTGCCGCACCGGGTGGCCCGGCAGGTGGGAGTTGAAGTGTTGGTAGGTGGGCAGCCAGTCCACGGGAATGTAGCCCGCCTGCGCCAGGCAGCAGTACAAGCCGCCGACACCGTGGCCCTTGCTCTGGATATAGATATCGCGCTCAGGGTCTTCGATACGCTCCGGCCCGGTATTGAGAATGCGGAAATACAGGGTGGCGAGGATATCGGTTTCCGAAAGGTCGGCCCCGGTGTGGCCGCCGGCCGGTGAGTCGGCATTCAGGCGGATCACATGGCGCCGGATCAGGCGGGCCTGTTCTTTGATCTGGTGGGCGTCGTACTGGAAGGCATTCATGCAGCGGCTCCTTTGAGGCTGACCACGCGGGGGTGAACGTGTGCAAAGCTGTCTTTGAATATTTATTCAGCAATGACAATATATTTCTATTTAGACGCCGAACGTTCAGCAGGTCAAGTGAATGACCGGTGGAAAAATGAAATAAAAACGGGAAATACCCCTCGGACAAACGGCCAAAATCCCACGCGCGCTTATCTATCCCGTGGCTTTGCGCGGGGTGAAAGTGGCGCCCTAGAGGCATATTGGAAAAATTAAGCGCTTGACTTTGACACGGTGTCACTGGAATCTGAATTAACAGTCAAGTACGCATAAATATTCAACGCGCTTGAAAGCACTCCAAAAAAAATAAATCAGGAGAACACTGTGGACGCCAAAGCTATTGTCCAGCACCCGGCCGAACTCAAGCCGCCCCACCGCCCACGGTTGGTGAAACTGCTCCCCAGCAATATCGGCGGCCCGCTGATCGGCCTGGTGCTGCTGGTGCTGGTCTTCTCCTTCAGTTCCGAATTCTTCTTCTCGCTGCGCAATGGCCTGAACATTCTTGATCAGGTCACGGTGCTGGGCATCCTTGCGATCGGCATGACCGCCGTGATCGTGATCGGCGGCATCGACCTGTCGGTCGGCTCGGTGCTGGCCTTCTCGATGATGATGCTCGGTTGGCTTTACCAGGATCAGGCGGTGCCGCTGGGCTTTGCGATTCCCATCTCGATTGCCAGCGGCATGCTTGCGGGGCTGGTGTCCGGCGGCTTGATCACCTACGCCAAGCTGCCCCCCTTCATTGCCACGCTAACCATGATGTCGGTGGCGCGTGGCCTGGCGAACATCCTCACCGAAGGCCGGCAGATTGTCGGCTACCCGGACTGGTTCACCAGCCTGGCCACGGTGCGTCACTTTGGGTTTCTGTCGGCAACCGTCGGGCTGTTCCTGGTGATGCTGGTGGTGGCCTGGGTGTTCCTGCGCTTTCGCGCCGGCGGCCGTAACCTGTATGCCATGGGCGGCAGCCCGGAAGTGGCGCGCCTGTCCGGCATCAAGGTGCGCGCGATCACCCTGTGGGTGTACGCCATCAGCGGTGCGCTGGCCGGTATCGCCGCCGTGACCCTGGCGGCACGCCTGGACTCCTCGCAACCCAGCGCCGGGCTGAGCCTGGAACTGGACGCCATCGCCGCCGTGGTGATTGGCGGCGCCAGCCTCAGCGGCGGCGTCGGCAGCATCGGCGGCACCCTGGTCGGTGTGCTGATCATTGGCGTGTTGCGCAATGGTCTGAACCTGCTCGGTGTTTCGCCCTTTATTCAACAAGTGGTGATCGGCGTGGTCATCGCCCTCGCCGTCACCATCGATACCCTGCGACGCCGCTCCAGCACTGCCCGTTAAACCTGTTCGACAGTTGACACCCTCCAACAATAAAACCAGGAGTCACCGACATGTTCAGCCCCAAGAAACTGCTGTTGGCCACCGCCCTCGCGGCCGCCACCCTCACCGCTGCCGGCACCACCTGGGCCAAGGACCTGACCATCGGCCTCGCCGTGGCCAACCTGCAGGCCGACTTCTTCAACCAGATCAAGCAATCGGTGGAAGCCGAGGGCAAGGCCAAGGGCATCAAGGTGATCACCGTGGATGCCCAGGGCAACTCCTCCACCCAAGTCAGCCAGATTGAAGACCTGATCACCCGCCAGATCGATGTGCTGATCTACATTCCGGCCGGCGCCACCGCCGCCGGTGTGCCGGTGAAAGCCGCCAAGGCCGCCGGGATCCCGGTGATCGCCGTCGACCGCAACGCCCCCGATGCACCGGGCGATACCTTCATCGCCAGCGACAGCGTGGCCGGTGCCAAGACCCTGGCCGAATACGTCGGCAAGCTCACCGACGGCAAGGGCCGCATCGCGATCCTGCAAGGCCAGCTCGGCACCACCCCCGAGAATGATCGCGCCAAGGGTTTCGAAGAAGGCTTGAAAGCCTTCCCGGACCTCAAAATCGTCGCCCAGCAACCTGCTGAATGGGCCCAGGACAAAGGCTTCGCCGTGGCCCAGGACCTGCTCCAGCGTGACCCGAACATCACGGTGTTCTTCGGCCGCGCCGATGCCATGGCCTTGGGCGCCGCCCAGGCGGTGAAGGTCGGCAACCTCGATCACAAGGTGGTGGTGGTCGGTTTCGACGGCGATGTGGCCGGGCTCAAGGCGGTGCAAAGCGGTGTGCTGAACGCGACCATGACCCAGCAGACCCAGAAAATGGGGCGTCTGGCCGTGGCGTCCGCCATCGACCTCAAAGCCGGTAAAGACGTGCCTAAGGAACAACTGCTGCCCACCGTGCTGACCACCAAAGAAAACGTCGCGCCGTTCCTGCAACAGCACCCGTAGCCTTGGAGGTCGTCATGCAAGCAGCAGCCCTGGACACCACCCGCGCCGACGCGGTGCTGTGCCTGCGCAATATCAGCAAGGCCTACGGGCCGGTGCAGGTACTGTCGCAGGTCAACGTGGACATTCGCCCCGGCGAAGTGTTGGCCCTGCTCGGCGAGAACGGTGCGGGCAAGTCGACCTTGTCGTCGATCATCGCCGGGCTGGTACAGCCTGAAGCCGGGGGCAGCATGACCTGGCTCGGCGCGCCTTACGCACCGGCTTCACCGGGTGCGGCACTGGGCGCAGGGATCGGCCTGATCCACCAGGAAATTCGCCTGCTGCCGCAATTGTCGATCGCCGAGAACATCTTCGTCGGCCGCCTGCCCATGCGTCACGGGCGGGTGGACCGCGAGTACATGGAGGCCCAGGCGCAGATCCAGTTGGAGCGCCTGGGCCTCAAGGTGCCGGCGTCGCGCAAGGTCGAAGGCCTGAGCGTGGCGGCCCAGCAATTGGTTGAAATCGCCAAGGCCCTGACCCTCAAGGCCAGCCTGTTGATTCTCGACGAACCCACCGCTGCCTTGGGCGGGGAAGAAACCGAGTTGCTGTTCAAGCAGGTGGAACGGCTCAAGGCCGAAGGCGTGTCGTTTATCTATATCAGCCACCGCCTGGAAGAAATCGCGCGCATCGCCGACCGCGTGCTGGTGCTGCGCGACGGTCGCCAGATCGCCTTGCACGCCACCGCGCAAGTGCCGGTGCGCGAACTGGTGGAGCAGATGGTCGGGCGCAGCCTGGAGCGGATTTTCCCTGCCCTGCAAGCGCCACAAGAGCGGGTGATGTTGCAGGTCAAGGATTTGAGTTGCCGCGAATTCGCCTTGCACGGCATCGACTTCAGCGTGCGTGCCGGTGAAGTGTTCGGCATTGCCGGTGTCGTCGGTGCCGGGCGGACTGAACTGGTACGCACCATCGCTGGCGCGGCCCAGGACATCCAAGGACATTTAGTGCTGGATGGCGAAGTGCGCCACTTGCGCTCGCCCTTTGAGGCGATCCAGGCCGGCGTGGTGCTGGTGCCCGAAGACCGTAAGCAGCAAGGCGTGGTGGTGGAACATCGCATCGAAGACAACCTGATCTACGGCAACACCGACCTGCTGGATAAACGCGGCTGGGTGTTCCCTGCCCCGCTGCGCGAATTTGCCCGCACGGCGGTGGCGCGGCTGGGGGTGAAAGGTGCGCCGCAGTCGCGAATTTCCAGCTTGTCGGGCGGTAACCAGCAGAAGGTGATCATTGCCAAATGGCTGGCGCGTAATCCCAAGGTGTTCATCCTTGACGAGCCGACACGCGGCATCGACGTGGGTGCACGGGCGGCGATCTATGAAGTGATCGCGGACCTGGCGACCAAGGGCATGGCGGTGATCGTGGTCAGTTCCGACCTGGATGAAGTGCTCGGCCTGTCCCATCGGGTGATGGTGATGAGCCGGGGGCGGCAGATGGGGATCCTGGAGCGTGGCGAGGCCACCCCGGTGTCGGTGATGGAAATGGCTACTGCATAACCCACAAACAATGAAGATCCAATGTGGGAGGGGGCTTGCTCCCGATGGCGGTGGTTCAGTTGAAAAAGTATGACTGATACACCGCCATCGGGAGCAAGCCCCCTCCCACAGGGGATCCACTGTGATTTCAAGAATGGAGTGATTCATGCAACTTTTCAGTCTTCAGGGCCAAGTGGCCTTTGTCACCGGCGCCGGCAGCGGCATTGGCCAAGCGATTGCCGTCGGGCTGGCCGAAGCCGGCGCTGACGTAGCCTGCTTCGATCTACCAGGCAGCCCCGGCATCGCCAGCACCGTCGAACGCATCCAGGCCCTCGGTCGTCGCGCCCTGGCCTTGAGCGGCACCGTCACCGAACGCGCCGCGCTGGATGCCGCGGTCGCGCGCACCGAATCCGAACTCGGCGCATTGAGCGTCGCGGTCAACTGCGCCGGCATCGCCAATGCCCAGGCCGCCGAAGACCTCGAACTGCAACGCTGGCAAACCACCCTGGACATCAACCTCACCGGCATCTTCCTCAGTTGCCAGGCCCAGGCGGCGGTGATGTTGCCCCGAGGCAAAGGCGCCATCGTCAATATCGCCTCGATGTCCGGCAGCATCGTCAACCGTGGCTTGCTCCAAGCGCACTACAACACCTCCAAGGCCGGCGTGATTCACCTGAGCAAAAGCCTGGCGATGGAATGGGCCGACAAGGGCTTGCGGGTCAATTGCATCAGCCCCGGCTACACCGCCACGCCAATGAATTCGCGCCCGGAAGTCGCCGACCAGGTGAAGATTTTTGAACAGACCACGCCCATGGGCCGCATGGCCAGCGTCGAAGAAATGGTCGGCCCGGCGATTTTCCTGGTCAGCCAGGCCTCGTCTTTCTGCACCGGTGTCGACCTGTTGGTCGATGGCGGCTTTGTGTGCTGGTAACCATGGGAACCCTTGTCATGTCGCAACGATTCAGCGGTAAAACTGTGGTGATCACCGGCGCCTGCCGGGGCATCGGCGCCGGCATTGCCGAGCGCTTCGCCCAGGAAGGCGCCAACCTGGTCCTGGCCTCCAATGACCTGGAGCGCGTGACCTTCACTGCCGACCAACTGGCCCAGGAATACAAAGTAGACACCCTCGCCCTGGCCATCGACGTCACCCGTGAAGACGACATCGAAAAGCTCTACCGCGAAGGTCACGCGCGCTTTGGCAGCATCGACGTGTCGGTGCAGAACGCCGGCATCATCACCATCGACCATTACGACAAGATGCCCCGCGCCGATTTCGACAAGGTGCTGCAGGTCAACACCACCGGCGTCTGGCTGGGCTGCCGGGAGGCGGCCAAGTACATGGTCAAACAAGGCAGCGGCCGGCTGATCAACACCTCTTCCGGCCAGGGCCGCCAGGGGTTCATCTACACGCCGCACTACGCCGCGAGCAAGATGGGCGTGATCGGTATCACCCAGAGCCTGGCGCTGGAGCTGGCGCGGCATAACATCACGGTGAATGCGTTCTGCCCCGGCATCATCGAGAGCGAGATGTGGGACTACAACGACCGGGTATGGGGCGAGATCCTCAGCACCGACGAGAAACGCTACGGCAAGGGTGAATTGATGGCTGAATGGGTCAAGAACATTCCTCTGCGCCGCGCCGGCAAACCCTCGGATGTGGCGGGATTGGTGGCGTTTCTCGCCTCGGACGATGCGGCGTACCTGACCGGCCAGGCGATCAATATCGACGGCGGCCTGATCATGTCGTAAGGGTTTGGTATCCTCACGGCCATTGTGTCATGCCTTTTACTATAAAGAGCCCTGAGGCCTTCATGAGCCAGATCGAAGAACAGCGCCTGATCACCAAGATCGCGAGCCTCTATTACGAAGAAGGGCTCAAGCAGTCCGAGATTTCCGCGCAACTGGACCTGTCCCAATCCTTTATCAGCCGCGCCCTGCGCCGGGCGCTGCAGGAAGGCGTGGTGAAGATCACGGTGATGCGCCTGCAAGGCCTGCACCTGGAACTGGAAACCCAATTGCAGCGCCGCTACGGCGTACGCCGGGTGATCGTGGTGGAAGCCACCGAGCCCGGCAATGACGAGAGCATCAAGCAGGCCATCGGTTCGGCTGCCGCCCACTACCTGGAAACCAGTCTGTCGCCCCAGGACCATATCGGTATTTCGTCATGGAGCAGCACCATTCGCGCCATGGTTGGCCACTTGCATGCGCAACCCGGCAAACAGGCCGCCCAGGAGGTGGTACAACTGTTGGGCGGCGTCGGCCACAAGGGGGCGTTTGAAGCCACCTTGCTCACCCAGCGCCTGGCGACCCTGCTCAACTGCCCGGCGTTTTTGCTGCCGTCGCAGAGCATCGAGCAATCGGTGCAGAGCAAGCAGCGCATCGTGCAGATGGAAGAGGTCAAGGAAGTGCTGCAGCGCTTTGACAGCATCACCCTGGCGATTGTTGGCATCGGCGACCTGGAGCCCTCGCAACTGCTGCGCAACAGCGGTAACTACTACACCGAGGACATGCTGCGCCTGCTCGCCGAACGCGGCGCGGTGGGCGATATCTGCCTGCGCTACTTCGATGCCCAGGGCAAACCGGTGTTGGAGGAAGATGAAGAATTTGTCGTGTCAGTGGCGCTGCCCAAGCTGCGCGCCATCCACCGTGTGCTTGGCCTGGCCGGTGGGTTGAACAAGGTCCAGGCCATTCGTGGCGCGCTCACGGGCGGCTACCTGGACATCCTGATCACCGACCTGGACACCGCACAGGCCCTTAACCAATAACTTTTTTGGAGACCGCCGCTCATGACGTCCAAGCTCGAACAACTCAAGCAATTCACCACCGTGGTCTGCGACACCGGCGACCTGGAAGCCATCAGCCGCCTGCGCCCGGTGGATGCCACCACCAACCCGTCCCTGCTGCTCAAGGCCGCCGCCATCCCGGAGTACGCCGAACTGCTGCGCAGTGCGGTGAGCCTGTCCAAGGGTGATGTGGACCTGGCCTGTGATCGCTTTGCGGTGTCGGTGGGCTGCGGCATTCTTAAAGTGATTCCGGGGCGCATCTCCACCGAAGTCGATGCGCGGCTGTCCTTCGACGAAGACGCGCTGTGGGCCAAGGCCAACCAGTTGATCGCGTTGTACGACCAGGCCGGCGTCGGCCGCGACCGCGTGCTGATCAAACTGGCCTCCACCTGGGAAGGCATCCGCACCGCCGAACGCCTGGAAAAGGCCGGCATCCAGACCAACCTGACCCTGCTGTTTTCGTTCGTCCAGGCCGCCGCCTGCGCCGACGCCGGGGTGTTCCTGATTTCGCCGTTCGTAGGCCGCATCTATGACTGGTACCGCAAGAACACCGGCCTCGATTACACCGGCGCCGAAGACCCAGGCGTGCAGTCCGTGACGCGGATCTACAACTACTACAAAGCCAACGCCATCAAGACCGTGGTCATGGGCGCCAGCTTCCGCACCCTGAGCCAGATCGAGCAACTGGCGGGCTGTGATCGCCTGACCATCAGCCCCGAGCTGCTGCAAAAGCTCGATGAAGACCAGGGACTGCTGGAACGTCAATTGAATCCGGGGGCGGCCGGCGAGTCGCGCCAGACCCTCACCGAAGCGCAGTTTCGCTGGGGTTCCAATGAAGACGCGATGGCCACCGAAAAACTGGCTGAAGGCATTCGCCAGTTTGCCCGCGACCAGGAAAAACTCGAGGCGGTCCTCGCGGCACTGTAAGCCCCGCCCTGCCCCGATCAATCCCGAGCGCCCGCCGATGATCGTCAGGCGGGCGTTGGTTTGTCGCCGTCACCCAACGACCGCGCCGCCCAGGCGCCCATCACCCCACCCACCACCGGCGCCAGCCAGAACATCCAGAGCTGCGCAATGTACTCCCCACCGGCAAACAACGCCGGCCCGGTGCTACGAGCGGGGTTCACCGACGTATTGGTCACCGGGATCAGCACCAAGTGGATCAAGGTCAGCGCCAGGCCGATGGCGATCGGTGCAAAGCCCGGCACCGCGCCCGGTGCGGTCACGCGCATGATGATGAATACGAAGAAAAACGTGGCGATCAGCTCGGCCAGCAACGCGGCCTTCACGTCGAAGAGCCCAGGGCTCAATGGGCCGTAACCGTTGGCGGCAAAACCACCCACCGCGAAGTCAGGCTGCCCGGTGGCGATCAAGTACAACGCCGCTGCGGCCACTATCGCGCCGCAGACCTGCGCCGCGATGTACGGCAGCACGTCTGCGCCGTCAATGCGCCGCCCCGCCCACAGGCCAATGGTCACTGCCGGGTTGAAATGCCCACCGGAAATACCGCCTACCGCATAGGCCATGGTCAGGACAGTGAGACCAAACGCCAGCGAAACACCGACAAAACCAATACCCAAACCCGGGAATGCAGCCGCCAGGATGGCGCTGCCACAGCCGCCGAACGTCAGCCAGAACGTACCGATAAACTCTGCGGTCAAACGCTTTTGCACAATCGACTCCATTGCTGTTCAAGTGCCGTCGCCACGGGAAGTGGGCGGTCGCGGGCGACGGTAGCAATGGGTATCAAAATGTTGTGTAAGACTTATCCTGTATCAACCGTTTACAACGCCCTGGCCAAATTTCCTGATCGCCAGGCAATACCCAATCAACGCCACCGCTGCCAGCAAACCGCCCGCTGCGCCGATCCAGGCGAAGCCGAACTGGCTGCCGACCCAGCTGCCCATCAGGGCGCCGCCGCCGATGCCGATGTTGTAGATGCCGGAGAACATCGCCATGGCCACGTCGGTGGCATCCGGCGCCAGCACCAGCACCTTGGATTGCATGGCCAGGCCGAAGCCCATGATTGCCATGCCCCAGAAAATGCTCAGGGTCACCAGGTACGACTCGGCGCCGCTCAACGGCAGCATCAGCGCCAGGCACGCGGCCAGGATAAACACGGCGCCCACCACGAACAGGTGGGGGTTGAAGCGGTGCACCAGGCTGAACAGCAACGAGCCGATGATGCCAGCGCCGCCGAACACCAGCAGGATCAGGGTCACGGCGCTGCCGCTCATGCCGGCCACACCCTCGACGAAGGGTTCGATGTAGCTGTAGGCGGTGAATTGCGCGGTGACGGTCATGGCGGTGAGCACATACAACGCCACCAGCGCCGGGCGCTTGAACAGCAGCGGCAGGCTGCGCAGGGAACCGGAGTTCTGGCTCGGCAACAACGGCAAGGTGCGCGCCAGCCAGAACACCAGTGCGGCGGCAAAGGCGCCGATGACCAGGAAGGTGGTGCGCCAGCCCATGGCTTCGCCCAGCAGGCGGCCGAGCGGAATACCCAGGACCATCGCCAGGGAGGTGCCGGTGGCCAACAGGCCGAGGGCTTGCACCTGCTTGCCTTCCGGCGCCAGGCGTACCGCCAGGGACGCGGTAATTGACCAGAACAAGGCGTGGGACAAGGCAATGCCGATACGGCTGACCATCAGCAGCCCGAAGCTGGTGGCGACGCTGGAGAGGATGTGACTGACGATAAACATGCAGAACAACACGATCAGCAGCTTGCGCCGTTCGACGTTACGGGTCAGCAGCATCACCGGCAACGAGGTCAGGGACACGATCCAGGCGTAGATGGTGAGCATCAGCCCGACGCTGGACACCGGCATGTCGAAGCTGGCGCCGATGGCGCTGAGCAGCCCGACGGGCACGAATTCAGTGGTGTTGAATACAAACGCGGCCAACGCGAGAGCGATGACCGGTTGCCAATTGGCTTGGGGCGTTGCGGCTGAAATGCTCATTGAACGGCGCGGTACTCTGGCGGTGATGACGCGGGGGCGGTGATCAAGCGGCCACCCGGGACAAGCGCCGCCGCCGAGTATTCTATAGGTTTCTGGCCCCGCTGTTGATGCGGATCGTCGCCCGAGGGCTCAAAGCAACGTCAGCGTGATCACGTAGTTACCCGACTGAACCCGCTTACCGGCGCCATCCACCAGCACATACTGTTGGTCGTAGTAACGCCCGCTGACGCTGTCCGCCACCAGCCGCACATGGGCTGCGTTGACACTGGCAACCGGCGCCATCTCGCGCACCTCCAGGCGACTGCCGCGGTTGGCCTGGACGCAGCCTTTCAACTCCACGACGGAGCCGCTGCGCGCATTTGTCGCACACCCCGGCTCAACAATACTGCCCCTGAATTCAATCGTGCCCTGCCCCACGGTTTGCGCCGCATCGCTTACCCCCGCCCATAGGCACAGCAGGCTGGTAAACATCGAAATACCTTTACTGCTCATCGCGACACTCCTGACTGGGCGCTTACCCACTAAGTCGTCTGGCCGAGCATTTACTTGAGGTTATTCGGTAACGGCTGCGACATTGATCAAGGATCCACCTGCCCCATCAGCTCTGGAATGCTCTCCGGTCGCTTGGCATAACGCTGGGCCAACGCCGCGCAGACCATCAACTGGATCTGGTGAAACAGCATCAATGGCAGGATCAGCACCCCCATGGTCGCCCCGGCGAACAGCACCTGGGCCATCGGCACACCGGTGGCCAGGCTCTTCTTCGAACCGCAGAACAAAATGGTGATGCGGTCTTCCTGGTTAAAACCAAAAGCCTTGCCCAGCACCGTGGAGGCCACCAACACCAAGGCCAGCAACACGCAGCACGCCACCACCAGGCCGCCAAGTTCCCACAACGGGATCTGGTGCCAGATGCCTTCGTTGACCGCCTCGCTGAACGCGCCGTACACCACCAGCAGGATCGAGCCTTGGTCGACGAACTTCAGCCAGGATTTATTGCGCCCCACCCACTCGCCGATCCAACGGCGGGCGATCTGCCCGGCGATGAACGGCAGCAGCAGTTGCACGCTGATTTTCAGGATCGCGTCGACGGTCGAGCCACCCTCGCCGTGCACGTTGAGCAGCAGGGTCACCAGCAGCGGCGTGAGGAAGATGCCGAACAGGCTGGACGCCGCCGCACTGCAAATCGCCGCCGGGATATTGCCCCGCGCCAGCGACGTGAAGGCAATTGCCGATTGCACCGTGGCCGGCAAGGCGCAGAGGTAGAGCATGCCCATGTACAGGTCTTTGCCGATCAGCGGCGACAACACCGGCTTGAGCGCCAGGCCCAGCAGCGGGAAGAGCACAAAGGTCAGGCTGAACACCAGCAGGTGCAGGCGCCAGTGGCCGGCGCCGGCGACGATAGCCTGGCGCGACAGCTTGGCGCCGTGCAGGAAAAACAGCAGCGCGATGGCCAGGTTGGTCACCCAGCCGAATGCCACGGCGGTCTGGCCGCTGGCGGGCAGCAGGGAGGCGAGGATCACCGTGGCGATCAGCGTCAGGGTGAAGTTGTCGGGCAGAAAACGGGGGCGAGTCATAAGCAGGATCTTCCGGGGGTTGCCAAGAGCGTCATCGCGACTCTAACGTAACGACCTGTTACCGACTAACGCCAATGAGCCAACAAATGCCGCCTAAAGGACATGACAAGACCGTCCGCCGCAGCGTGCCCGGGCTTTCCAGCCTGCCACGGCCGGTGTATGGGCGCACTGAATCCTTGCCTAATCGTGCGCTGACCCGCCGGCACAGCCATCCGTGGGTGCAATTGTCCTACGCGATTTCCGGGGTGCTGGAGATCCAGACCAGCGTCGGCCGCTTCGTCGCGCCGCCCCAGCGTGCAGTGTGGATTCCGGCGGGAGTGCCGCACCGGGTGTTCAGTTCGCCGCATACCGAAATGCGCAGCCTGTACCTGGATTGCAGCGTCACCACGTGGGCGACGCAGCGCTGCCATGTGTTGGAGGTGAGCAGTTTGCTGCGCGAGTTGATCCGCAGCTTCAGCGCAGTGCCGGTGGAATATGCCGAGGACGGCCCGGATGGACGCTTGGCCCAGGTGCTGCTGGATCAGTTGGCGGCGGCGGCGCAAATCGACTTGATGTTGCCGTTGCCCCTGGACCCGCGCTTGCGGCAGATCTATCGCAGCCTGAACCTGCACCCGGAGCAGCAGACCACGTTGGGGCAATGGAGCCAGAAGCTGGGGGTGAGTGAGAAGACACTCAGCCGGTTGTTCTTGAGTGATACCGGGCTGACCTTTCGTGCCTGGCGCCAGCGCCTGCGGTTATTGAGCGCCCTGCCCGCCCTGGAGCAAGGCGAGCGGGTGACGGACGTGGCGCTGGGGTGTGGTTATGAATCGACGTCGGCGTTTATCAATGCGTTTCGGCAACAGTTCGAGGCCACACCCGGTGAGTTTTTCCGCTGACCATCCCCGTACAGGACGTTGGCCGCGGTCACCGCACTGGATATCAAAAACGTTGGCCAAGCGCCTGCGCCCTTTGGCAGTCACTGTCAGCGCGCGCGAATCGAGCGTTCGCGTCAGCCACCCATTCGGATGACTCAACATCCATTGTTCGATGCTCCTCGAAGTGACAGCGATATCGGCAGAATACTCTACACGCCAACCCAGGAGAGATGCCGATGAATAACACACGTTTTTTTGGCCAGACCGTACTCAGGTGTACGTTCGTGCTGGCAATCATTGTTGGGGCGTCGGGTTCTACGGCCCGCCGATTTATATGCAGGCCGTCATGGATCGCACCGGGTGGCCGATTACCCAAGTTTCAGCGGCGGTGACACTGCATTTTCTCAGCGGCACCCTGGTCATCGCCAATCTGCCGCGGCTGTACGGGCGTTGGGGTGTGCCCGCGGTTACTTGGCTGGGGAGCCTGATCCTGGGCATCGGGGTCAATATCTGGGCTCAAGCCGACGCGCTGTGGGTGTTGTATTTCGGCGCCATGTGCTCGGGTATCGGCTGGGTGACCTTGGGCGCTGCGGCCGTCAACACGCTGATCGCGCCCTGGTACATCAAAGGGAGGCCGAAGGCGCTGGGCAAGGCCTACAACGGTGCCAGCCTGGGTGGCGTGATCTTCTCACCGCTGTGGGTACTGTTGATCGAGCGGTTCGGCTTTGCCATCGCGGCCCTGGTAATCACCCTGGCAACCATTACGCTGACTGCCGGGTTTGCTTTGTGGGTGTTTGGCAAAACGCCGCAGAGCATGGGACAGCAACCAGACAATCTCGCCGCGCCGCCAGCACCGCCGCTCCATGCCCCCGCCATCCCCTGGACGACCGCGCAGACATTCCGATCAGCACAATTCCGCACGCTGGCCGCCGGCATGTCCCTTGGTCTGTTTGCACAGATTGGATTGATTGCCCATCTGTATTCGATCCTGGTCGTATACCTGGGCGCCCGCCCTGCCTCATTCGCCATGGGCTTGGCCACCGCCAGCGCCATGGGCGGGCGATACATCGCCGCGCACTGGATGACCCAAGACATCAATCGTCGCCATTTGGCTTGTCTGGCTTATGGGGTTCAGTTGCTGGGCACCTTGATGTTGCTTGGCCTGCATTTGCACCCTGCGGCCGCCTGGATAGCCGTCGTACTGATCGGTTCCGGGATCGGCAATGCCACATCGCTCCCACCGCTAATCGCGCAGACCGAGTTCAGCCACGAGAATACCGCGAAGGTCATTGCGCTGATGGTTGCCCTCAGCCAGGCAATCTACGCTTTCGCACCTGCCTGCTTCGGCCTTGTACGCGCTGCCCTTGCCGACCCGGAAGAGGCGATCGTTGCCGTGGTGATGGTGGCCGTCACCGTTCAACTGCTGGCGATTCTGACCTTCTATCGCGGCGCGGCCAGGCGTCCAAGCAGAACGACCGCTTACTGAGCCCTCACTTTAACCAGGCAACCTCAGCTGCCGTTGCCGCCATGCGCCTCTTCGAAGAAGTAATCCTTCCAACTCGCGGCTTTGTTTTTCAACACACCCAGTTCCTGCAATTTCTCGGCGTAGATGTAGGTACGCTGCGGCACGATGGTGAAGTCAATCTCCGGGTCCTGGACGATCTTCTCCACCAGGTCCAATGGCAGCTTCGACTGCTCTACGCGGATATACGCCTTGGCGGCGGCGGGCTTGTCGGCCTTGATGATCTTCTCGGCTTCGGCCAGCGCGTCATAGAACGCTTTGTAGGTCTTGGGGTTCTCGTCGTGGAATTTCTGCGTGGTGTACAGCACGTTGAACGTCGCCTGGCCACCGAGGATGTCGTAGGAACTCAACACCTTGTGCACATTCGGATTGAGCAATTCCCGGTACTGGAACGGCGGGCTGGAGAAGTGCGCGTTGATCTCCGAGCCACCGGCAATCAAGGCAGCGGTCGCGTCGGGGTGCGCCAGGCTGATGGAGATGTCGTCGAACTTCTTGTAATTGGCATCGCCGAACTGCTTGGCGGTCTCGATCTGCAAGGTGCGCGACTGGAACCCCACACCGGCGGCGGGCACGGCGATACGGTCTTTTTCGCTGAAGTCCTTGAGGGTCTTGACGTTGGGATTGTTGGTCAACAGGTAGTTGGGCATCGAGCCCAGGGAGGCGATGGCCTTGACGTTCTGCTTGCCCTTGGTGCGGTCCCACAGCGTCAGCATCGGCGGCACACCGGCGGAGACTACGTCGAGCGCACCGGCCAGCAGCGATTCGTTCATTGCGGTGGCGCCGGAAATGCTGTTCCACTCCACCTGGATGTCCAGGCCCTGCTCCTTGCCGTGCTTTTCGATCAGGTGCTGGTCGCGCACCACATCGAGGATCAGGTAGCCGATACCGAATTGCTGGGCGATGCTGATCTTGCCTTCGGCCTGGGCGCCGATACTGATCAAGGCTGTCGCAGCCGCCATCAGGGTCAGGGAGGAGCGCTTGAAAGTCATGGGAGTCTGCCGCGTTTTAAGAAGGTGATGGAGCCTAGCGACGTTTTTTAAGACTGGAAAAGAATATCGGGATCTATTGTTATGCAAATGGCCCACAAACAAGCGCCTGGCTGCTATTGTGCCGCGCTTTGAAAAACTGCCGAACCAGCGAGGAAATGGACGTTGAACACTGACGAAAAAATGACCGGGGACCTGTTCGAGGTTGATAAACGCCTGTCACTCAAGCCCGTGGTGGACTTCAACACCTACCTGCGCAGCGCATTCGGCGACGGCCCGTGCACCTGCATCCGCTGCACCACCGGTAACGGCGATGAAAGCGGCTATGCGTTCCAACACAGCTTCACCTTCGACGGCAAGCCCACCCAGCGCCGCTTCGCCACCACGGCGGGCAGTGATGTGTTGCAGGTGTTGAAGAAAGCCTGGTTGTCGTACACCAAGGCCGAGCTGCCGCTGAGCGGTGTGCTGGCGCTGGATACGGTGAAGGAATTTGTCGAGCCGCAATTACATAAACGCCTGACACCGCTGTTTTTGGCCAGTGGCTTGGTCAAGGACGTGGACGGTGAGTTGCAGATTCAGCCGCAGGCGGCGTAATACCGACTACCCCATAGGGGCGCTGTTGCGGATGGCGAGGAAGGCGGCACCGCAGATTCTGGCAGTGAAAACACCGTAAAACGTGGCGAGGGAGCTTGCTCCCGCTGGACTGCGCAGCAGTCCCAGTCTTTTTAACAAAGAGCTGGGGCCGCTTCGCGGCCCAACGGGAGCAAGCTCCCTCGCCACAGGTACAGCGTGCACCCTGTTGGGTTTACTTGCGTGCGGCCTCCCACTGCTTAAGCAAGTCGTTGTAGCTCACGGTTTCGCCTTTCGGCTTCTCATTCGCCAGTTTCGGTTTCGGTGCGCCCGGTTGGTCGAACCAGTATTGCGCATCACGCTCGGGGTTCATTTTCGGGCCGCAGACCGGTTGCACCTTGGAGCGTTCCAGGCGCGTCATGATCGCGTCCTGTTCCTTGGCCAGGTTATCCAACGCTTGTTGTGGGGTTTTCTCGCCGCTCGCTGCTGCGGCGATGTTGCTCCACCACAGTTGCGCCAGGCGTGGGTAGTCCGGCACGTTGGTGCCGGTCGGGGTCCATTCCACACGGGCTGGGCTGCGATAGAACTCCACCAAACCACCGAGTTTCGGCGCCAGGTCGGTCATGGCCTGGGAGTTGATGTCCGACTCACGAATCGGCGTCAGGCCGACGATGGTTTTTTTCAGCGAGACGGTTTTCGAGGTCACGAACTGCGCGTAGAGCCAGGCCGCGAGTTTCTGTTTCTCTGGGGTGGATTTGAGGAAGGTCCAGGAACCCACGTCCTGATAGCCCTTCTTCATGCCCTTTTCCCAATACGGCCCGACCGGCGACGGGGCCATGCGCCATTTCGGCGTGCCGTCGGCGTTCACCACCGGCAGGCCCGGCTTGGTCATGTCGGCGGTAAACGCGGTGTACCAGAAGATCTGCTGGGCGATGTTGCCTTGGGACGGCACCGGGCCGGACTCGGAGAAGGTCATGCCCGCCGCTTCCGGTGGCGCGTAGGCTTTCATCCAATCCACGTATTTCTGGGTGGCGAACACGGCGGCCGGGCCGTTGGTGTCGCCGCCACGGGTCACGCTGGAGCCCACCGGGTGACAGTCCTCCACACGAATGCCCCACTCGTCCACAGGCAAACCATTGGGCAGGCCCTTGTCGCCGCCACCGGCCATGGAGAACCACGCATCGGTGAAGCGCCAGCCCAGGGACGGGTCTTTCTTGCCGTAGTCCATGTGCCCATAGATACGCTTGCCGTCGATCTCCTTGACGTCTTCGCTGAAGAACTTGGCAATGTCCTCATAGGCCGACCAGTTCACCGGCACGCCGAGGTCATAGCCGTACTTTTCCTTGAACTTGGCTTTCAGCTCCGGGCGCTCGAACCAGTCTGCGCGGAACCAGTAGAGGTTGGCGAACTGCTGGTCGGGCAGTTGGTAAATCTTGCCGTCCGGCGCGGTGGTGAAGGAGATGCCGATGAAGTCCTTGATATCCAGGGTCGGCGAGGTGAAGGCCTTGCCTTCATTGGCCATCAGGTCGGTGATGGATTCGGTCTTGCCGTAGCGAAAGTGTGTACCGATCAGGTCCGAGTCGTTGACCCAGCCGTCATAGATATTCTTGTCGGACTGCATCTGGGTTTGCAGCTTCTCCACCACGTCGCCTTCCTGCAGCAGGTCGTGGGTCAGCTTGATCCCGGTGATTTCACTGAAGGCCTTGGCCAGCACCTTGGATTCGTACTCGTGGGTGGTGAGGGTTTCCGACACCACGTTGATTTTCATCCCACGGAACGGTTCGGCGGCCTTGATAAACCACTTGAGTTCCTCGAGCTGCTGGTCAGCCGTGAGGGTGGACGGTTTGAACTCGCTGCCGATCCATTTTTTTGCGGCATCTTCATACGCATCGGCCCACGCCGAAGCGCTCAAACCGCTGAGGGCCAGTACGGCGGCCAATGAAATGCTATGTCGCAGCTTATTGTTTTTATTCAACATAGAGACCTCCTGGTTGTTTATTCATAAGGGCATTAGCCCCAACGCATCACACTCAACAGCCATACCAGGGAGAGCGCGGACGCCACCCAGATGCTCCAGTCGGTAACGCCGATGACCAGCAAATGCAGGTAGGCGCTGCCGAGAAGACCGATAAACAAACGATCACCACGGGTGGTGCTGATCGGTAACAAACCGCGCCGCGGGATGCTCGGCGAACGCAGCTCCCAGGTGGTCATGCCCGCCAGAATCAGGGCTATGCCGCCGAAGAACAGTGCGGTGGGGGTGGTCCAGGCCATCCATTCCATCATCGACTCCTCAGACCCGGCCCAGGGCAAAGCCCTTGGCCACGTGGTTGCGAACAAACCAGATCACCAGCATGCCGGGAAGGATAGTCAACACCCCCGCCGCCGCCAGCACGCCCCAATCGATACCCGACGCCGAGACCGTGCGCGTCATCACCGCCGCGATGGGCTTGGCGTTGACCGAGGTCAGGGTGCGCGCCAGCAGCAGTTCGACCCAAGAGAACATGAAGCAGAAAAACGCGGTCACACCGATGCCGGAGCCGATCAACGGGATAAAAATCTTCACGAAAAACTTAGGAAACGAGTAGCCGTCGATGTAGGCGGTTTCGTCGATTTCCTTGGGCACGCCGGACATGAACCCCTCCAGGATCCACACCGCCAACGGCACGTTGAACAGGCAGTGCGCCAGGGCCACGGCAATGTGCGTATCGAACAGGCCGATGGACGAATACAGCTGGAAGAACGGCAGCAGAAACACCGCCGGTGGCGCCATGCGGTTGGTCAGCAGCCAGAAGAACAGGTGCTTGTCGCCGAGGAAACGGTAGCGTGAAAACGCATAGGCCGCCGGCAGCGCCACGCTCAGGGAGATCACCGTGTTCAGGCTCACGTAGTACAGCGAGTTGAGGTAACCGGTGTACCAGCTCGGGTCGGTGAAGATCACCTTGTAGTTGGCCAGGGTGAAATCCTGCGGAAACAACGTCAGCCCACCGAGGATTTCGGTGTTGCTCTTGAAGGACATGTTCAACAGCCAGTAGATCGGCACCAGCAGGAACAGGATGTAGATCAGCAACGGAATTAGCTTGCGCTTGCTCATGTTGGCGGCCTCAGCGGTTGGCGTCGGAGTGGGTCATGGCGGTGTAGAACAGCCAGGACACCAACAGGATGATCAGGAAGTACACCAGGGAAAACGCCGCGGCCGGGCCCAGGTCGAATTGGCCTACGGCCATCTGGGTCAGGGTCTGACTCAAGAACGTAGTGGCGTTACCCGGCCCGCCGCCAGTGAGGACGAAGGGTTCGGTGTAGATCATGAAGCTGTCCATGAACCGCAGCATCACCGCGATCAGCAGCACGCTTTTCATCTTCGGCAACTGGATATGTCGGAACACCGCCCACGCTGAGGCACGATCAATACGGGCGGCCTGGTAGTACACATCCGGAATCGCCCGTAGGCCGGAGTAGCACAGCAGCGCCACCAGGGACGTCCAGTGCCACACATCCATCACCAGCACGGTGACCCAGGCATCCATGGTGTTGGCTGCGTAGTTGTAGCTGATGCCCAGGGCATTGAGGCTGTAACCCAGCAAGCCGATATCGGCGCGGCCGAATATCTGCCAGATGGTGCCCACCACGTTCCACGGAATCAGCAGCGGAATGGCGAGGATGATCAGCACCAGCGACGACCAGCGACCCTTGGTCGGCATGGTCAGGGCGATGGCGATGCCCAGCGGGATTTCGATCAGCAACACGCAGGCCGAGTAGATGAACTGGCGCAGCAGTGAGTCATGCAGACGTGGGTCAAGCAGCACCTGCTTGTACCAGTCGGCGCCAACGAAGTAGCGGCTGGACTGGTCGAAGATGTCCTGCACCGAGTAGTTGACCACGGTCATCATCGGGATCACCGCACTGAACGCCACCAGCAGGAACACCGGCAATACCAGCCACCAGGCCTTGTTGTTCTGCACCTTGTTCATGGCAGCACCTCCAGCAGGTAGTCGTCGGCGTACACCATCAGCCACTGCGCGGGAAAGCTGATGGAGGCCTTGCCTTCAGGCACGGGTTTGTCTTCGGCCAGGCGCACCTTGAGCAGCGCGCCGTCGAGGTTGAGGGTCATGATTTTGTAGGTGCCGAGGTCTTCGAGATGAGAGACGTCGGCCTGCAGGGCGTCAGGGTTGTACTCGTCCCACACATGGATGAATTCCGGGCGGATGCCGACCTGCAATCTCTTGTAATCGGTTTTGGCCAGGCGTTGCTGCAGGGCCTCGGACACTGGCAGGTGGGTGCCAGCAAACCGCACCCCGCCCGCCTCGGCCTGCACGTCGATAAGATTCATCCCAGGGCTGCCGATGAAATACCCGACAAAGGTGTGGCTTGGCCGTTCGAACAGGTCACGGGGAGTGCCGAACTGCACGATCTGGCCGCCGTACATCACCGCGATCTTGTCGGCGAAGGTCGAGGCTTCCAACTGATCGTGGGTCACGTAGACCATGGTGATGTTGAACTGCTCGTGGATCTGCTTGAGTTTGCGCCGCAGCTTCCACTTGAGGTGCGGGTCGATCACCGTCAGCGGTTCATCGAACAGGATCGCCGACACGTCGTCACGCACCAGGCCGCGGCCCATGGAGACTTTCTGCTTTTCGTCGGCGGTGAGGTTGCGGGCTTTTTTGCTCAGCAGGTTTTGCAGGTCGAGGACCTCGGCGATTTCCTGCACCTTGCTGTGAATTTTCGCCTCGGCCATGCCCTGGTTACGCAACGGGAACGCCAGGTTGTCGAACACCGTCATGGTGTCGTACACCACCGGGAACTGGAACACCTGGGCGATGTTGCGTTTTTCCGGGGTCAGGTCGTTGACCACTTTGCTGTCAAACAACACCTGGCCTTCGGACGGGCT
Source organism: Pseudomonas sp. QC2 (assembly GCF_002859085.1). Lineage (NCBI taxonomy): Bacteria > Pseudomonadati > Pseudomonadota > Gammaproteobacteria > Pseudomonadales > Pseudomonadaceae > Pseudomonas > Pseudomonas sp. QC2. Next base: position 480,074 of record NZ_PKKS01000003.1, on the reverse strand, counting down.
GAGCAGGCCGGAGATGATGTTGAGCAACGTCGATTTGCCGCAGCCCGACGGCCCGAGCAAGGCGTAGGCTCCGCCCTGCTCCCACACGTGGTTCATTTCCCGAATGGCGTAGTCCTCGGGGCCGCTCGGCGTAGGGCTGTAGCTATGCGCCAGGTTCTGCAAATGGATCTCGGCCATCAGGCAACCCTCGCGACACGGCGCCCGGGGGCCTGGACCAAACGGCCCTGGCCATCGAACACAAACAGTTTATGGGTGGGGATATACACGCGGATCGGCGCGTCGACGTCATACTCGTGCACGCCCGGCAGGTGCAGCACCAGCAGAAAGTGTTCGCTGCGCACATGCAGGAAGGTTTCCGAACCGCTGATCTCGGCGACTTCCACCGTCACCGCCAGCTCCAGGTCGTCGTCGTTGCTGGGCACCAGGCTGATGTGGCTGGGGCGTACGCCGAAACGGAATTCGCCTTCGCCAATGGGCCGTAGGTCGACGTTCAGCGGGAAATGCACGAAATTGGCGAAGCTCACTTCGTTACCGCTGATGCGCCCCGGCATCAGGTTGATCGGCGGCTCGGAAAACAGCTCGGCGGCCAGCACCGTCTGCGGCTGGTGATAGACCTCGGCCGCCTTGCCGCTCTGAATCACCCGGCCTTCGTGCAGGATGGTGGTGGTGCCACCGAGGGCCAGGGCTTCGTTGGGTTCGGTGGTGGCGTAGATGGCGATGGTGTGGCGCGCGGCGAACAGCTCGCGCATTTCCTGACGCAGCTCTTCGCGCAGTTTGTAGTCCAGGTTCACCAGCGGCTCGTCGAACAGGATCAGTTCGGCATCCTTGACCAGCGCACGCGCCATGGCCGTGCGTTGCTGCTGGCCGCCGGAGAGTTCCAACGGGTGGCGCTGGAGGAATTTCTCGATGCGCAGCATCTTCGCGGTTTCCAGCACCTTGCTCTGGATCAGCTCGTTGGACACCCCGGCTTGGCGCAACGGCGAGGCGATGTTCTCGAACACGGTCATGGTCGGGTAGTTGATGAACTGCTGATAGACCATCGACACATTGCGCAGGCGCACCGGCTTTTGCGTGACATCCACGCCGTTCATCAGGATGCGGCCGCTGTCGGGCTTGTCCAGCCCGGCCATCAGACGCATCAGGCTGGTCTTGCCGGACAGCGTGCGGCCGAGCAAGACGTTGAAGGAACCGGCTTCGAAACGCAGGTTGGCGTCGTCGATCCAGGTCTGGCCTTCGACAACGCGGGAGACATGTTCCAGGGTCAATGACATGACACGACCTTTTTATTATTGGAATGAATCTGGCCAAGTGTCAGAGCGAGTTTCGTGCCAAAACGGCAAGTGCTTGATGCGCAAGGAAATGGCGTAAATGGGATGTTCAGGAGTGAACAATTTGGCTGAACAACTGAACAGTCAGGGCCTTGACAATGAACAGTTCTGAACAACACTCTGACGATCGCCCCTCCCACATTGGAATGATTTCCAGCAGTCAATTGCGCAAGCCCCCATAACAATAAAAACGAAGGTCACCCCATGGCCGAACCACTGGCTCACGACACCCTTATCCAGGAATCCTGGCGCCGTTGTCGCGCCTTTGGCCTGGACCACCAGAGCACGCCCAGCTTCGACCAGCTCCCCGCCGAGGGCATCAGCCAATTGCTGGAGAGCCAGCACTCGCTGGTGCAGACCACGCACCAGGAAGTGCTGCCCTACTACGAAAATATCCTCAGCAATTCCAACTGCCTGATCATGCTGGCCGACAATCAGGGCCAGGTGCTGACCAGTTGGGGCACCCAGCGGTTTATCGAACCCAAGCTGGCGCGTGGCTTCAACCCCGGCGCCAGCTGGAGAGAACGCTCCAGCGGCACCAATGCCATCGGCACCGCACTGGCGTGTGCCCAGGCGGTGCATATCGAACACGATGAACACTTTCTGAAGGCCAACCGCTTCATGACCGGCTCGGCGGCGCCGATCTTTGATGCCCAGCGCGAGATCATCGCGGTGCTGGACGTGTCCAGCGACAGCTACCTGCCGCCCTCCCACACCCTGGGCATGGTCAAGATGATGAGCCAGACCGTGGAGAACCGGCTGATCCTCAACCTGTTTCGCGGCGAACACTTCCAACTGACCTTCAACACCGGCCTGAGCAACCTCGACAGCCAGTGGGCCGGCCTGCTGATCTTTGATGAAAGCGGCCAAGTGCTGTCGGCCAACCGGCGTGCCGACAACCTGCTGGGCATCAGCCTGTCGCGGGTGATGATCGACAGTTTGTTCAAGGTGTCGCTGCTGGAGTTGTTGAACCAGCCGGAAGGGCTGCCCTTTTCCCTGCAAGCGGCGGGACGTAATCGGTTCCAGTGCCTGTTGCGGCGACCCAAGCAGGTGCCAGTGCAGGCGCGCGTGTTCACGGAGCCGACACCGCCTAAGCCCGCCTCCATTGGCCTGAAGACCTTGCACTTCGGCGATGTGCGCGTGGAAAAAGCCGTGCGCCAGGCTGAACGCCTGCTGGAGAAGGACATCCCGCTGCTGATCCACGGTGAAACCGGCGTGGGCAAGGAAGTGTTCGTCAAGGCCCTGCACCAGGCCAGCTCGCGCAGCCAGAAGGCGTTTATCGCGGTGAACTGTGCGGCGATTCCGGCCGAGCTGGTGGAGTCGGAACTGTTCGGCTACGAAAAAGGCGCGTTCACCGGCGCCAATCAAAAAGGCAGCATCGGCCTGATCCGCAAGGCCGATAAAGGCACGCTGTTTCTCGACGAGATCGGCGATATGCCGCTGCCTACCCAGGCCCGCTTGCTGCGGGTACTGCAGGAACGTTGCGTGCAGCCGGTGGGCAGCAGCGAGTTGTTCCCGGTGGATTTGCGCATCATCTCGGCCACCAACCGCGCGCTGCGCGAGCTGGTGCAGGCCGGGCGTTTTCGTGAGGATTTGTACTACCGCATCGGCGGCCTGACCCTGGAGCTGCCGCCGTTGCGCGAGCGCACCGACAAACGGGCGCTGTTCCAGCAACTGTGGCAGCAACACCGTGAGCCGACCCAGTGGGCGGGCCTGAGCGCTGAGGTACTGGCGCTGTTCGAGCAGCATCCGTGGCCGGGGAATTTACGCCAAGTGAGCAGCGTGTTGCAGGTCGCGCTGGCGATGGCTGAAGAACAACCGATCCGCCCGGAGCATCTGCCGGATGATTTTTTTGTGGATTTGAACGTGGAATCGCCGCTGCCTGCCAGTGAATACCTGGATGCCAGCATCGACCTGAACCAGCGTTTGAAGGCCGTCGGCGGGAATATTTCCCACCTGGCGCGGGAGCTGGGGGTAAGCCGCAATACCCTGTACAAGCGCCTGCGCCAGCACTAACGCGGCTTGACCACCACCAGCAGGTCGGTGAAATACTCCACCTGGATCGGCAGGTTATCCGCCAGGGACGACAGTGCCGCTGCTGTGTCGTCGAGCTTGAACACGCCGGAAACCCGCAGGTTATGCAGGGCCTGGGGGTCAAAGCGCAGCATGCCGTGACGGTAACTGGCGAGGGTTTGCAGCACGTCGCTCAGGGGTTGGTCGTTGACCTTGAGCAGGCCACGGGTCCAGGCGTCGGGATCGGCATCGTTGATGGCTTGCGGTGGCTGGGCGCGGCCGTGGTCGAGGACCGAGCGCTGGCCAGCCATGACCTTGACCCCATCGGTGGCGCCGCCTTTGACCGCTACCGTGGACTCGATCACCGTGACCACCGTGGTGCCATCTGCCGCACGTTTGACCAGATAACGCGTGCCCAGTGCAGTGGCCGTGCCTTGGTCTGTGCGGACCACAAAGGGCCGTTGCGCATCCTTCGCCACGTCTACCCAGAGCTCGCCTTGCAGCAGTTCGATCACGCGTTGATGGCCGTCGAATTTCACGTCCACCGCCGAATTGCTGTTGAGCTGCAACTGGCTGCCGTCCTCAAGGGCGATCTGTCGGCGCTCGCCGACACCGGTGCGCTGGTCGGCCATCCAGATAGGCAGGTGTTGCAGGCCCAGCCAACCGCATAGCACGACGCCGAGCAAGCCCACCGCCCGTGCGCCACGCGGGCGGTGCGGGGTGAATGCACGGCTTAGGGCAATGCGCGCGGGCTTGGCCGGCAATGTATCTAAGCTGCCCCACAACGCACTCATACGTTCGATGGCCACGGTGTGACGTGGGTCGGCCTGGCACCAGGCGTTGAACGCCTGGCGGTCAGCGTCGGTGACGTCTTCGTCGTGCAGGCGGGTGAGCCACTGCGCCGCTTGCTGGATGATCTGTTCGGTGCTCATACCAGCGGGTCTGCCGGGTGCAGGCTGTGGTAGCAATGCACCAGGGCGCTGGAGATATAGTTTTTGACGGTGCTGGAGGACACGTCCAGGCGCGTGGCGATTTCGCTGTAGGTCAGGCCATCAAGGCGACTCAGCAGGAACGCTTCGCGGGCCTTGGCAGGCAGGCCGGCGAGCATCTCGGCGATGCGTTCCAGGGCTTGCAACGCCACATGAATCGCGGCTGGGTCGGGCATGCCGGCGTCTTCGCACTGGATCACCAGGGCTTCCATGTAGGCTTTTTCGATGCGGCGGCGACGAGCGCCGTCGATCAACAACCGCCCTGCCGTGGTGGCGAGGAAGGCGCGAGGTTCCTTGATGTTTTGCGGTTCGGCCAGCATCAGTACGCGGATGAACGCGTCGTGGGCCAGGTCGGCGGCATGCTGGGAGCACCCGAGTTTCTTGCGCAGCCAGCCGTGCAACCAGCCGTGGTGCTCGCTGTACATCGCCGTAAGGGTCTGCTGCCGGACGGAGTCGCCCAGCGCGGCCGGAATGTCATGCATGCGCAAAAATTTCTCAAATGGGAAGTGTTACCAATTGCGCGAACAATGCCAGTAAAACAGAGAGGGGGCAAGGGGCTTACCGCTGATGGAGGTGGGTCAGTCGATATATCTGCCAGCAGTGCCGCCGCTTTCGAAGCCTCGCTGAAGCTCGACATCTCCCACAGGGGATGGGGGTGTTTGGTAGAGCTGTAGCCGAACACTTTCTGCCTGCTGACTCAGATCTACTGTGGGAGGGGGCTTGCTCCAGATGGCGGTGCGTCAGTCGCCATGTCTGCCAGCAGTGCCGCCGCCTTCGAAGCCTCGCTGAAGCTCGACATCTCCCACAGGGAATGGGGGTGTTTGGTAGAGCTGTAGCCGAACACTTTCTGCCTGCTGACTCAGGTCTACTGTGGGAGGGGGCTTGCCCCCGATGGCGGTGGGTCTGCCAGCCCATTTACCAGCAGTGCCACCGCCTTCGAAGCCTCGCTGAAGCTCGACATCTCCCACAGGGAATGGGGGTGTTAGGTAGAGCTGTAGCCGAACACTTTCTGCCTGCTGACTCAGGTCTACTGTGGGAGGGGGCTTGCCCCCGATGGCGGTGGGTCTGCCAGCCCATTTACCAGCAGTGCCACCGCCTTCGAAGCCTCGCTGAAGCTCGACATCTCCCACAGGGAATGGGGGTGTTAGGTAGAGCTGTAGCCGAACACTTTCTGCCTGCTGACTCAGATCTACTGTGGGAGGGGGCTTGCCCCCGATGGCGGTGGGTCTGCCAGCCCATCTACCAGCAGTGCCAACGCTTTCGAAGCCTCGCTGAAGCTCGACATCTCCCACAGGGAATGGAGGTGTTTGGTAGAGCTGTAGCCGAACACTTTCTGCCTGCTGACTCAGGTCTACTGTGGGAGGGGGCTTGCTCCCGATGGCGGTGGATCTGCCAGCCCATCTGCCAGCAGTGCCAACGCTTTCGAAGCCTCGCTGAAGCTCGACATCTCCTACAGGGGATATCGGGGGACTGTCAGCGCCAGCTCCAGGACACGCCGGTGTAGATGCCACGGCCATCCGCCGGTGTGGAGCGTGCAACATCCAGCCCCTTGTCGTCATAACCCGGTGTGACGGTATTGGCGTAGCGCCGGTTGGTCAGGTTGCGCAGGTCGACCCAGGCTTGCCAGTCCTGCTTGGGCGCGTCGTAGCCAAAGGTGGCGCCGAGGAGTGTGTAGGACGCAGCGTAGTAGGAGTTGGCGTAGTCCACCGCCACCTTTGAGGAATGCTCGGTGTTGAGGCTGGTGTAGAAGCCCGTCGGGTGGCTGTAGCGCAGTTGCGCCTGGTAGTAGTGCTTGGGGATGCCCGGCAAGGTGTTGTCGCCAAAGCGGTCATCGTCACGGTAGTGGAAGTCGCTGAAGGTGTAAGCCTGGCGCAGGGCGAGCTGGCCGCTGCGGCCGCCCTCCCACAACGGGCTGAGCAGGCTGAGTTCCACGCCCTGGTGCACGGTGGGGCTGGCGTTGGATTCGGCAACGATGGCATTGCTGGTGGAGGTCTGGGCCTGGGTTTCCACGGTGAGCAATTCGTGGCGCACTTGCGAACGGTACAGCGCCAGGTCCCACTGGCCGAGCCACGCTTCACCGCGCCCGCCGATTTCCAGGGTGGTGGCGGTCTGGTTTTTCAGGCTCACGCCTTCGCGCTGCAAGCCGGTGGCCGCTCCACTGCCGGCGGGGAAGTATTTGTTGGAACCCCAGATCATCGACCAGGCGTGCGGCGGTTCGACCGAACGGCTCAGGTTGCCGTACACCTGCAGTTGCGGGGTGACGTCATAACGCAGGCCGACACGCGGCGCGTAGTCCCAATCATGCTGGCTCAGCGGTGCCTGGCCTTCGGGATAGGTGACCTGGGTTTCGCGACGGGTGTAGATCGCGGCCAGGCCGGTGGTCAGCCACAGGTCGGGGATCAGTTCCAGGTCGTTGCCGATATGCAACACGGTATCGGAGCCCAGGTAACTGTAGTCGCGAGTCTTGGTGCCGGGTGCGTAGGTTGCCGTGTTGCCTGCCGGCGTACGCACATATTCCGAGGCGCCGTTGTTGGGCATCGCCTGGGTGGTGCGCAGACCCACCGTGGTGTTGCTGTCGTGACCGAACAGCGTGTCCTGGCGGATGTAGTTGAAGGTACTGCTGATATCGGTGTAGGCGACTTTCAGACGGTTGGTGCCTTCGCGCAGGTCCATCGGGTAGTCGTGGTAGGCGAGCCCGACTTCGACCCGGGCATTGTCATCCAGCTGCAACGTGGTCTTGTTGGCGATCCAGGTAGAGCCCGGTTGCAGGCGCTTGGAATCGCGCGCGGCGTTGAGGCTGTTGGCCGCGCGCGGGTCGTGGCTGATCTGGTGGCGCGTGAGTTTGCCGGGGGTGTCGTTGGTGGTTTCGCGGTAGCGGAAATAAAAGCGGGTTTCCAGGTCCGGGTTGAAACGGTAGCCGAAGTTGGCCGCTACACCTTTGCCGGTGCCGGCGCTCTGGTGCTGGTAGCCGTCGGACTCGGAGTCAGTGAGGCTGATGTAGTAATCGGCATCCCCCAGCACCTGGCCCGAACTGATCTCGCGCTGCATATAGCCTTTGCTGCCCGCTTCATAGCGTAATTGCAGCTTGGGCGCGTCGTAACCCGTGCGCGTCACATAGTTGACCGCGCCACCAAGAGCCAGGGCGCCCTGGTCGAAACCGTTGGCGCCGCGCAGCACTTCGACCCGACTTTGCCACAGCGGGTCTTTCAGCTCATAGGGCGTGCCGCCCGGGCCGGTCAGCGGCAGGCCATCGAACATTTCGTACAAGCCGGAGGCATGGGAACCCGGACTGCGGTTCAGGCCCGAACCGCGAATCGAGAGTTTCACCCCTTCGTTATTCGCCGCCTTGGCGTACACCCCGGCCTGGTACTTGAACACGTCTTCGTTGGTGCTCACCCGTCCCTGCTGCACGCTGTCCATGTCGATGTAGTTGGTCGCACCGGGCACGCTCTTGAGCTGCGCCTGGGCCACTTCGCCGGCGCTGGCTTCGCTGCTGGTGACTTCGACCGCGGCCAATTGCAGGCCTTCGGCGTGCACCATTGAGCTCAACGTCAGGGCGGCAAACAGGAACGGAGGGTGGCGCAACAGCATGGGGCGGGTCCTTGGAGTTCGGGGGGCACGTGGTGGGAAGACAGGGACGCCCGCCAGGTCACGCCTTATTAACGGACCAGACCTTTCCCACAACAGCGTCAGACGTGGATTATTTGCTAAGTCCGAAATCGAATTACCACATGCAAACTCAGTATTTAACGAAATAACCGCCAAGCATTACTGTGGAACCACTGAGTCACCCACGTACCACGAGACCACCCCCATGCAGACATCCGCCACCCTCATCGACTTCACGCTCCACCGTAAACGCCGCCAGGCGCGTGCAGCAGCCGAGTTGATGTGGGCGATGTACGCCGCGCGTGCCGGGCTGGCGGTGTTTACCGCTCAAGCCGCTCCGTCCAGCGATACTCGCCGGGCGTAAGGCCGATGAGTTTCCTGCACGTGCTCCCCGAACCGCCTGAACCGCTGCCCAAGCCCAGCCCTGATGATGATGTGATCAGCCTGTGCGTGGCCCACAACCTGCAACGCTTGCGCAGCAAACGGCACTTGTCCCTGGATGGATTGGCGCGGGTCTGCGGCGTGAGCCGGGCGATGCTCGCGCAGATCGAATCCGGGCGCAGCGTGCCGTCGATCAAGGTACTGTGCAAGATTGCCAAGGGCTTGAAGGTGTCAGTGGCGGCGTTCCTGGAAGACCGTGCCTTTGAGGGGGTGGAAGTGCTGCCGGCACGACAAAGTAAGCGCCTGGTCAGTGCCGATGGCGGGTTTATCAGCCGTGCCTTGTTCCCCTACGATACCGCGCGTCAATCCGAGTTCTACGAGATCCGCCTACGAGCGCTGGGCGAGGAGATTTCCGAAGGCCACGGCCCCGGCATCCAGGAAAACCTGGTAGTGGCCCAAGGCGTGTTGGAAGTCAGCGTCAACGACGAGCGTTACCTGCTTTCCACCGGCGACTCGATCCTGTTCTACGCCGACCAGCCCCACCGCTACCGCAACCCGGCAGACAGCGAGGCCGTGGCGTTTCTGGTGATCACCTACCCGGAACGCCTGGATTGACATGCAAAACGCCCCGAATAATCGGGGCGTTTTTTTGTGCGGGACCTATCAGCAGGTGCAGCACATCATCGGCATGCCGTTGCAGCTCATCATCATCGGCATGGCGCAGTCGTTCATCATTTTGTTCATGAGCATGCAGCAGTTTTCCATCATGGCCATGCTCATGCCCGGCATCGGCATCATTTTGCACATCATGCTGTCGCCCATCAGGGTGCATTCCATCACACACTTCATCATCGGCATCGGCATGCCCATCATGGGCATCATGTTCATGCCGGTCATCATCGCCATGGCGTCGGCCGACAGGCACATCATCGACATGTTGGCGCACTGCATCATCATCGGCATGCCACAGTTCATCATCATCGCCATCATTTCGGCGTTGGTCTTGAACTGAGCCATGTCCATGCCGGCAGCCGGCTTCATGGTGCACATCATGGCGTCCGCAGCCATTTCGCATTTCATGGTGGCCATCATCATCGGCATGCCCATCATCGGCATCATTGGCATGGCGCTGTTCATCGGCATCTGCATGGCGTTCATCATCTTCGAAACTCCGTAATCGACAGGAAATGAGTAAGTTCTGGGGCCGATTCTAGAGACGCCAGGCGGTGGCGCAAGACGGCGGCAGAGCAGCAGGAATGGATGTTCACAGGGAAACTTAGTTGAAGAAAACAGCTGCAAACGTTGTGATAACGAGTATTTCGGCGCTATTACGTATGTCATGACTGTCAAACGAGACAGACCGACGCGATGGATATTCGATTGCGCAATCTCGACCTATCTTATGGAAATAAACGATCTAACCGGGCGTACCTAGCGTTCAGTTTCCTTCAACGTTTGCATCAGTTCCTCCGCTTCCGACCCTGGCGGGAGGCGGAAACCGTACATCTCATCCGCCGCCAGGATCTCGCTCAACGCATCGAGCAGTTGCATCTGCGTCGGCGATTCACGCAGCAGTTTGTGTGCGGGCAGTAATAACTCGGAGGAAACACCCTGGACACTCGCTACATCGATCACGGCAAACAGAATAAAGCGCAAACGTATTTCGCGATCCGTAGGCCAAACCGTTTTTAGCTTACCCATGGTGCATGGCCTCCATTTTTCGGAAAAATCCGAGGCTATTGATGACCGCAGGGTGTTTCAAGCACAGGGAAGCAAGATAGGCCGCGTCCTACAGAAGAAAGAGAAATACCGCACCGATCACTCAATGAGGCCACAGGTTCAAGCGTTGTGCTGACGTTGTCGCGTGCCCGTCAAACGGTCATTGCACGGGCAGGAAATTCATCAGCAATAAACTCTGGGCGTAGTTGAGGCCTATGCGTCGATAGCGCTCATCGAGCATCTGGGTCAGCAAGTCGAGGCGCGCAACAATCTTGCCGAACTCCACCGCGAAACTGAGGTTGCTGCCCTCCTCCGAGATCTCATTGGAAAACAACAACAGCACGCCATTCGCATCCTGGCGCTTGCTCAGCAGCCAGGTGGCCTTCTCGATGTTACGCGCGGCGTTGCTGACGAATTCAGGATTGATCGCGTCAGTGATGTAGAACTCGGTACGGCCACCGTGAGCGGTCACGATCATGCTGCCGATGGCATAGATAAACGCCCCGACCCGGTCACCTTTGAATTCAGGGCTCAAGGAGTAACTCAGTGCCGCCAGGTCACGACGCTCCCCCAGCGCCGGAAGGGTTCGACGTTGCTCGATAGCCTGGCGAATCTCGCGGGCCGCGCTCACAGCATCCGGGTAACCCGACTGACGCCACTGGCTGGGGTTTCGCAGATAGAGCTTATTCATCAGCAAATACAGGCTTTGCAGATTGTCACGCATGCCCAGCGTTGCCATGCGATCGACACTGGTCTGGAAGAACTCATCGGGTTTGCCATTGCTGAACTGCTTGGCGATATCCCGGCCCTGTTGCTGGCTGCAACCGCTGGCACAGAGCATTAACGCGGCGGCCAGCAGCAAGGGGCGGCGCATCCGTCGAATGTGCAAACAAGTAAACGTGCGATCCATCGGCACCCGATCTGGTTCATCTGCCCACGCGGGGATCGGCGGGGCTGGGACAAGGATAGAGCCGAGAAATCCCAAAAAGTGCAATGCTGGTGGGGAGATAGTTGTAAGCAGAGACCGCCGGGACGGCGAAAAGACGTATCCGTGACGAATATTTTTTCCAGGGTCTATACTGCTTGTAACAGTTGCGTGTGTTGTCGGCGATTCAGGGTGGCATTTCAACCTTTTAACGGCCTGACACGGTTGCCTACATCGCCCCCGGCATACTCACCAGCAACTGTACTTGAGGGTGACGGCAATGAAACATCCAATTCGAGCACAAATGGTTGTTCAGGTAATTTGCCTGCTTTCGGTGGCACAGCTTTTTTGCTGAGCTAGGTATTACCGCTTTAAAACTCAACCGCAGGCGCGGCGGTGGAAGGTATTGCCTGTGACACACGGGTGAACCGGCCCGACATCCTTTCTGTCGGGCCAGAACATGCACCTACAGCAAGACCGTGGCGAGCATGCCCAAGGCGCCCAGGCAAAAGCCGATCAATGCGCCTCGCCCGGGGATTTCATGGAACAGCGCCCAGATCACCACAGGCTCCAGCAACAATAACGAGGTGACTGAAACCACCGTGACCACCCAGATGTCACCGACCGCCAGATACCCCAGCCAATAAGCACCCAACAGGCAAAGCCCGGCGAAGCACATCACGGCCACCGGAATAATGAACCCCTGCCATGAGCCGTCACCGGCTTGAGCCAGCCTGGCGGTTACCACCTCACTGTAGATTGCACAAAACTCGCCGATAACCATTAACCCTAGAGCAGAAACTCCGAGTAATTCTTTGGACATATCAAAAACTCCTTCGTATTCAACGCACTGTTTTTCAACTCCCAACTGGCGATGCCATTGCTGAGGGTTTCGCTGCACAGATACGAAGCAGCCTTGAACAGGCCTGAATGACCGAAGTGCTTTTGCATGCTCATGTCCTTCAAAAGGGGGTGAATCTCAGCGCCCAGGTAAGGCGCACTTGGTGATCATACGTTCCGACAATCACGGTGAACAACCAGCCCCCCAAAAGCACCGCAGACGCCTGATTGTTTTGGCGTGTTTGTATAGGCTCGCGGCTCTAGCTCTCGACCAAGCGACTGAATTTATTGCGGCACACCTTGTTACAACCATTTGAGCCTGGACATTGCCCCCTTAAGAACTTCGACTGTTTGTTTCAATCCTAATGCCAGGCGTGCTTTAACCCATGAGCGCCTGCTGACAACCCATAGAGGTTCAAAAATGAAAATGACACTACCCGCCCTGGTTTTAGGCGTGATGATTTCGCAAGGAGCGATGGCTGCCGGAGACGGTACAGCCGCTCTCGGAGGCGGCGTTGGTGGTGCACTTGGCAATATCGTAGGCCAGCAGCTTGGCGGCTCGACGGGCGCTGCAGTAGGCGCAGGCTTGGGGGGTGCCGCCGGTGGAGCCGTCGGTGCTCAGAAAGGCAATAGGGCAGAAGCCGCTATAGGGGGTGGGGTTGGGTCTGCAGGTGGATCGCTCATAGGCAATCGCCTCGGCGGCACAACCGGCTCAACTATCGGTGCTGGTCTCGGCGGTGCTGCAGGTGGCGCGCTCGGCAACAACCTGGCGGATGATGAGAGCGGTCATCGATCGGACGGCAAAAAGCACAGAGGCAACAATAAGCACAAACATAAGAACAAGCGCCACTGATAAACCGGGGCTCGACGGGCATGAACGGCATTAAAAATTTGCAGGACTGCCCGCCGCCCCCTTCATGATAGGGCTATGATCAGGCCATCTGAACCTGACGCCCGACGCCCCATGCCCGTTGACCTGCAAGCTCTGTATCCAAAACTGATCCACTTGATGCTGGATACGGTCTTCGTCGTCGATGGCGAAAACCAGATTGTCTTCGTGAGCGATGCCTGCGAGGCACTGCTCGGCTACCGTGCGCAAGAGCTGACAGGCACCCTGATCACTCACTACATGCACCCTGAAGACCTGGCGCGCACCCGCGCCTCCATTGTCCGAGTCATGAACGGGCAACCCCATGTCGACTTCCGCAACCGTTACCTCCGCAAGGATGGCAGCGTCGTGCACATCCTGTGGGCGGCCTTCTGGTCCCAAGAGGTGGGTGCGCGAATTGGTGTCGCGCGAGACATCACCGCCCTCACCCAGGCCGAGGAGGAACTACGCTTCCTCGCCCACCATGATCCGCTGACCGCCCTCACCAACCGCTCACTGTTCAATGCTCGGTTGGACCACGCCCTGCAAACCGCACGCAGTCACAACCACACGCTCGCGTTACTGTTCCTGGACATCAATGACTTCAAGGGCATCAATGACGTGCATGGCCATGCCATGGGTGATCGCGTGCTCTGCGTGATTGCACGACGACTGGAGCGCTGCGTGCGCGAGACCGACCTGGTGGCCCGGATGGGCGGCGATGAATTCACGGTGATGATCACGGATATCCAATCACCGGATGCGGTTGCCGGGAAGGTGGCGCAAATACTTGCGGTCATGGCTGAGCCGCTGGGGGCTGAGTTTGGCGGGGTGAAGATGCCGTCCTGCAGTGTTGGCGTGGCGTTTTATCCGGGGGATGGGGAGGATGCGGATACGTTGCTGAGTCAGGCAGATGGGGAGATGTACCGGATAAAGCGGCAACGATTTGCGACTGAGGGGCGCAGTTAATCGAGGTCGACTGCCTTCCCGACTGATCCATAAACCGATACGCCGCAGATCATCTCCACCTTTCGGATACTGCAGCACCCTCAAGGCAATCAAACCCTTCCGGGGCACCACCTGACCTTTCTAGACCAATTTCTAGACCAAGAAGCGCTCGCGGCGGGCCTGCTGATGTTTGCCTGCATAGCCGGCATCGGCGAAGGCAGCCTGCTTCATCGGCGCTTAACCGTTCGATTCGCGTGAGGCAAGTATTTCACCAGAGAGGGAAGTCTTTTTCAGCGCTTCTTAACCGGCAAAAGACCTACCCTGACGTGGAATCATTATTTGGCTTGGCGAAGCACAAGCTCCGACAGACGAGTCTTAACCCGGAAGCAGAATTCGCGAATTTGAAATTGATAAGCGGGCATAACCATGTAGTTCAAATCAGGACCTAATGAGTCTTTGACTTCCATGTACTTGGCAGTCTTGACCGCAATGGCTTGGTATTCCGCCTCGTATTTAGCGTAAGACGCTTTGTTATAAAGCTTTAAAACATCGATTTCTTTACGGCATTGCTCAGCGCGATTTTGGTTAAGGTTTGTTTCTGATTCTGCCTGAGCGGCCTTCGCAGAGGTGGCGATTGGGGCGTCAGTGCTGGCGTTCGCAGGTACAGCCTCATATCCCGCAGGCGAGTGTGCTGGTGTCGAAGGTGCGACTTCAGAGGGTGATTGCTGAACGACGGCAGGTGGAGCAGCCACTGCAGGTTTTTCTGGGGTTTTCGTAGCGCATCCCGCGAGGGCAAGTCCTACCACTACAACGATGCCACACATTTTATCCATCGGTTTCACCAAGAGGTATTTATGGTTGGCTGAGTCGTTAGGTTCTGGGTAAAAGCAATAACTCGTTCAATGATCGAGTATGAATTTTCTACCAGCCTCAAGGCGCTCAGCCTCTCTTCCTTGAGTGCGCAGGTGAACGATAATAGTAAAAAAACAAAGAGATGACGAGTAAAAGCTCGTCAGAAAAGCCACAAATTTAATGCGGCAATTACTGGGAAGCCAAGCTGCGCACGTACCCTGATTGTGCCGCGTCGCAAGCGGACAATCGCTTTCGCAAACGGCCACGATGAAGTGGGGTGCGGTGCACTTGTATGACGCCGAACTGAAACTATCCGCCGCGCCTGCCTTGGCGACGTGTAACGGACTTACGCATGCTCAATGGAAGACGTCGCGAGGGTAAAAGGGGTGGTCACTCATCTACGGGTGTTCCCTCCACAACCCGCGTTGAGCAAACCCGGCTAGGCAGGCTACCTTCGCTATAGTCGACGCTATTGCCGACCGTACTTCCAGGAGCTTGTACCAGTGTCCGACACGCCGATCAACGTCGCTTACACAAAGCGCTTCAACGCCGTACTCGCCTACATTGATGAGCATCTCGAAGATGATCTGTCGGTGAAGACGTTGAGCCATGTGGCGAATTTTTCGACGTTTCACTTCCATCGCCAATTCACCGCGTTCGTCGGCGTGCCGGTTTCACGTTATGTGCAACTGATGCGGCTACGACGCGCCGCCCATCGCTTGGCCGCCGTCGCGGATCACTCGGTACTGGAGGCGGCACTCGGTGCCGGTTTCGACAGTCCCGAGGCGTTTTGCAGGGCGTTCAAGCGAGCGGTCGGTATGACGCCGAGTGCGTTCAGGAAGGCGCCGAACTGGCAGGTCTGGCATGCGGTGTTCACCATCCCTCATTTTTCCAGGACTATCATCATGCAAGTACGAATCGTGGAGTTCCCCGAAGTCCGGGTCGCAGCGCTTGAACATTGCGGCCCCCCCGGGCTCGTCAATGAGAGCGTGAGCAAGTTCATCGAGTGGCGCATGCAGAGCGGGCAGTCGCCGGTGGCATCGAGTCGCAGCTTTGGCATTCCCTACGGCAACCCCGACACCACGCCAGCAGAAGCATTCCGCTTCGCCATTTGCGGCGAGATTCACGAGGCGGTGGAACCGAATGCGTTCGGCGTGCGCGAACTAGTCATTGCTGGCGGTCGCTGCGTCGTAGTGCGGCACGTGGGGTCACCGGACCACATCGGCGAATCGATCTATCCGATCTACCGCGATTGGCTGCCTGCCAGTGGCGAAGAACTGCGTGATCAGCCACTGTTCTTCCATTACCTGAGCGTGTATCCGCAAACACCACAGGATCAATGGAAAACGGACGTGTATGTCCCGTTGCAATAACGGGTCGAGCTGCTTGTTGAACGTGGCTGACGTTGGCGAGTCTCCGTTCACGGGGATAGCTTTTTGTGAAAAGCTGCAATCGGCCAAAAGTAGACCGTCAGCCATTCCATTGATGAGCCTAAATCCGGCGTCGATTGGCACTGGCATGGGGACTGTCACTTGATTTCGTCCCCACAATTTCGGCGGCTACGTCAAATAGCAAAAGACGATAATCTTCCTCCGACAAACCGAGGTGGGTTGCTGATAAACCTACAAGTAGGTTTTCCCTCTTCCAGGAGCAGGTTACGTTTGGCTCTATCTTGAACTTGAAGGACACCGGCGTATCAGAGGGCAACAAGTCCACCCCTACTCTTTCGCCATCACTCAAGAGATACATCGATAGAGTTTCTCGCTCGCCAAACCGTCATTCTAGAGAACCTATGTCTCCCAGATATTTCTCGTCGTTGAAATAGTATTGGTCGTGCAGCATCACGCTCAGTCGCTTTCCCAAGAGCATAGTGGTGCCGCCACAGGCAGTGGCGAAAATGAGTCACTCAACCTATGTACTATGACTAGCGTGATAGCCGGTAGCGGCAACCAGAACCACTGCGCAAGCTATTGAAATTGAAGGGTTGCAGGCTGGATATGTGTTAGTTTCTGCAGGTTGTGAAATCTTTATCCATCCGATGTGTCAAAAACAGCAACCCTTGGCTTAAAGAATTCTGGTTACCTGCCGCTATAGAGGTTGAGTCTTGCTGTCTTTTCTATACAAGACGAGGGAAAATGCTTTCGCGTCATGGATGTATGACCTAAAGCTACTATCCTTCTGCATCAAGAAGGCACTTGTAGTTAAGGTGCTTACCGAAACGCGGAAGGACAAGAGTTATAGTGATTATCAAAATTAAAGGGATATTTATGAGATTCGCTAAACTGTTCGGGGCAGCAACTCTATTCGCCTCTATGATTGCATCTGCCCAAGCAGGCACCATCGTCACCGTGAAGGTGAAGAACTCTACGACCGGTCCAGCCGCGTACACTTTCGAGTACTTTTCAGGGAGTGTAGCCCCCACCCCAAGTACTATTCTGCCGTCTGCAACGACAACATTTGCCCTGACCAGTGTCGCGGATACGGTTTCAGGAATGCGGTTCGTCTATACGTCAGGTAATAAGAAATGTCGTTTTGCAGCAAGCCACCAAGTCAATCCAACGACTAAAGCCCCTAGCTGGACTAAAATGGGCACTAGCACTGGTTTCGATAACGCTACTTGCAATGCAAATATCACAGCAATTCAATCAGCGCCTCCCTATAACTACACTGTCGAATTTGAAATCAAATAATCCGACATTTGTATAGGAACCCTAGCTGAAGATAGCTCTCGAGCCATCTTCAGCGTATGGAGTATCACCATGGACATTTCGATTAAATCGTATCAAGCAAGTACACAGGCAAAGGTTTCTACACAAGAGAAGCTTCCTTCGTCCAACCCTGTAAATTTACCTTCAGGGGATGCCGCCCTCAAGACGACGGAGACCGTCACAATCTCCGATTCTGCACGGGCACTGTACGCATTAAGTAAGGCTGATGACAAACAAGCCTCTATGTCCAATAGGGATTTAAAAGGACAATATGCAAAAGGTCAGAGCGATATGTACAATTTCGGGCAGCGGATTGCTGGCGGGAATCTTAATAATGAGGATCTACTTCCCAAAACAGACGACCCTGCCCGTTTGGCGTTAGGTCAGCAATCACTGGATTACGCAATTGGGCTTTCTAAACTCCCTCCCGAAAAACTTCCAAACCCATTTGAAGGTATGGCCCGAAACGGGCTAAGCAATATTGTTTATGATGATTCAGGAACCTATACGGATGCAGAACGATATGCCGCTTATGGGGAGCTTAGTAAGCAGGATGAAACATATTTTTCCAAGTTGTACGCCACTATAACGAACGGCGGAGACAACAGTGAAATCTTCAAAGGCATCATGGACTATTTCGATGATCTTCCAGGGGTCGAAAAAGCGGCATACCCTGATGGTTTTAGGGACAGTATAAAAAGTCTTTACCAAGAGCAGTTAGGACAATCGGGGCCGGTCGCCCTTCTCCGGCAATCGACTGAAAACGACGCTGATAAATTGTCACCGAACTTCTTCAACAAGGAACAATCACCGGAGCAGATGTTACAGGCCGTCTTAGAAAAAGCGATTGCTCTTTCGACGGTCTGACCAGCCCAAAGCACTGGTGCAGGAGTTGGGCGTTGAAGTGGAGCGTCAGCAGGATTTCCGGTTTACTCTGCTGGAGATCGCCGACCTTCACTCCATGCCGCAAGAGATTGATGCACGTGAAAGCCACTGGAAAGCCGTGCTAATGACGCGAACATTTGGCTACAACCTCAACTTAGCGCATGTCACTGTCTGGCTGCGCTACCGTCTCAGAAGTCAGGACGCCGAAAGATGCCGCACAGCCGACGCGCTGGGCGCCGCTAGGCCGATCATTGCAGGTATTCCGCCTCAACACCCGCGAAACGCTTGCAGCATGGCGAAGCCCCATTCGCCTGTCAATTTCAGTAACCCACCCTACCCCGTCGGCCCAACACGTCCCACTTAATGCCAACACATCAGTAGGTAGCCAACAAACTGCAGGCAAAAAAAATCCCGCAAAGCCTCCGGCTCGCGGGATTTCTTTATGTGTTTGGCGGGAAACCAGGGATTCGAACCCTGGAGACGCTATTAACGTCCGCCGGTTTTCAAGACCGGTGCATTCAACCACTCTGCCAATTTCCCTTGTGCATCACGAGATTATAATAGCCCATCCCGTCTCAGCGGGCGCCATAATACCCGAATGAAACACACTGTCAAACTCTCGCCATCGCTTGTTACAGAGCGTCTGTTATGATCTTTGCGACTGAACGTTTCAAAACCGAAGGAGTGTCGCCATGCGCGAACAGAATTACGCAGTGAATGGCAACGCGCAGGCTGAGCAGCTTGAAGTCAGCCGCGTGTTGCGCAACACCTATGGCTTGCTCGCCCTTACCCTCGCCTTCAGCGGCGTGATGGCGTTCGTGGCGCAGCAGATGCGCGTCGGCTACCCGAATATCTTTGTCGTGCTGATCGGCTTCTATGGTCTGTTCTTCCTGACCAACAAGCTGCGTGACTCGGCGTGGGGCCTGGTGTCGGCGTTTGCCTTGACCGGTTTCATGGGCTTTATCCTCGGCCCGATCCTCAACCGCTACCTCGGCATGGCCGGTGGGGCGGAAGTGGTCAGTTCGGCGTTTGCCATGACGGCCCTGGTGTTTGGTGGTCTGTCGGCCTACGTGTTGATCACCCGTAAGGACATGAGCTTCCTGGGCGGCTTCATCACCGCGGGCTTCTTCGTGCTGCTGGCGGCCGTGGTCGCAGGCATGTTCTTCCAGATCAGCGGTCTGCAACTGGCGATCAGCGCGGGTTTTGTGCTGTTCTCCTCGGTGTGCATCCTGTTCCAGACCAGTGCGATCATCCACGGCGGTGAGCGTAACTACATCATGGCGACTGTCAGCCTGTATGTGTCGATCTACAACCTGTTCATCAGCCTGTTGCAGATCTTCGGCATCATGAGCCGCGACGACTGATCGCTAGCGCAATAAAAAATGCCCCGCATCGAAAGATACGGGGCATTTTTGTTTCTTACGTATCGAGAGCAGCCGATCAGTACTGGTTGGGCTCCATTTCCAGGTCTACCTTGAAACGCTCTGCAATGTCGCGCTGGATACGCTGGGCCAGGTTGGCGATATCGTGCCCGGTGGCACCGCCGTAGTTGACCAGCACCAGTGCCTGCAGCGTGTGCACCCCGGCATCCCCCTCACGAAAGCCCTTCCAGCCGGCCTTGTCGATCAGCCAGCCGGCCGCGAGCTTCATCTGCCCATCGGCCTGTGGGTATGCCACCAGGTCCGGATACAGCGCCTGCAGTTCAGCCGCCAGCGCCTGGGACACCAATGGATTTTTGAAGAAACTCCCGGCATTGCCCAGCTCTGCCGGGTCCGGGAGTTTTTCCCGACGGATGCTGCAGATGGCCCGGCTGACATCGCTCGGCGTCGCGTCGGTGATGCCCTGGGTTGCCAGGCGCTGCTGCACCGGGCCGTAGTCGAGTGTGAGGTGGCTGGCGCGACTCAGGGCAAAACGCACCCTCAGGATCAGCCAGCGCCCGGTCTCGTGCTTGAACAGGCTGTCACGGTAGGCGAAGTTGCATTCTTCCAGGCTGAAGTCGCGCAGTTCGCCAGTGTGTCGGTCCAGGGCGGTGAGGCCGACGAACACATCCTTGATCTCCACACCGTAGGCGCCGATGTTCTGCATGGGGGCCGCGCCAACGGTGCCGGGGATCAGACTGAGGTTTTCCAGGCCGCAGAACCCCTGTTCCAGGGTCCACAGCACGAACGGGTGCCAGGCTTCACCCGCCTCGGCTTCGACCACCACCTGCGTGCCGTCATCGTGCAGCACACGGATGCCTTTGGTGGCCATGCGCAGCACCAACGCCTGGATGTCCTGGGTCAGCAGCAAGTTGCTGCCACCGCCGATCACCAGCAATGGCACCGCCTGCGCAGCTGAATAGGCCAGGGCCTCACGGACGTCGTCGTCGCTGTGGGCCTCGGCGAATAGCCGGGCACGTACGTCAATGCCAAAGCTGTTGAATGGCTTGAGCGATACCTGCGCAAGCACCTGCAAGGTCATAACCGCCCCTTCAATTCGATCACCAATAAATCACAGGCACGTTCGATCAAGTCCAGGACCCGTTCGAAGCCTTGTTCACCTTCGTAATACGGGTCGGGGACTTCGTCCACTTCAGCCTCGTAGCGGCGCAGGAACAGGTCCAGCTCCGCCTTGCCCTGCGCCGGCTGCATGGCCTTGAGGTTGCGCAGGTTGCTGTGGTCCATGGCCAGGATCAGGTCATAGCGCGCAAAGTCGGCGCGCGAGACCTGCTGGGCCCGCTGGGCCGACAGATCGTAGCCACGCACCAACGCCGCACGCTGGCTGCGTGGGTCCGGCGGGTTGCCGATATGCCATTCGCCGGTACCGGCGGACGCTACGTCGACCTGCCCCGCCAGCCCCGCTTCACGCAATTTATGGCGCAGTACGCCTTCTGCGGTGGGCGAGCGACAGATATTGCCCAGGCAGACAAACAGGACCTCCATCAGGCCCCCAGCAGGCGACGGACGCGCTCAAGGTCTTCCGGGGTGTCGACACCGGCCGGCGGCGCTTCCAGCGCATCGCCAACGTGGATGCGCACGCCGTGCCACAGCGCCCGCAGTTGCTCCAGGGATTCGGTGTTTTCCAACCAGCACGGGCCCCAGCTGACGAAATCATGCAGGAAACCGGCGCGGTAGGCGTATATGCCGATATGGCGGCGGTAGGGCACGCCTTCCGGCAACACATCAGGTTGCCTGGCAAACGCATCGCGGGCCCATGGCAAGGTCGAACGGCTGAATGTCAGCGCCAGGCCGTTGATGTCGCTGACCACCTTCACCACGTTCGGGTTGAACAGGGTCGCGATGTCTTCGATCGGCTCGGCCAGGGTCGCCATGCGGGCTTCGCCATGGGCTGCCAGGTTGGCGGCTACCTGGTCGATCACGCTCGGCGGGATCAACGGCTCGTCACCCTGCACATTGACCACGATGGCATCGGGCGCGAGGCCAAGTTTTGTGGCGACTTCGGCCAGGCGATCGGTGCCGGAGTTGTGATCTTCACGCGTCAGTACGGCTTCGGCGCCGAAGCCTTGGCAGGCTTCAATGATACGCGGGTCATCGGTGGCCACCACCACGCGCTCGGCGCTGCTTTTGCAGGCCTGTTCCCACACCAGCTGGATCATCGGCTTGTCGCCGATCAGTTGCAGCGGCTTGCCCGGCAGGCGGGTCGACGCATAGCGGGAGGGAATGACAACGGTAAAGGCTGTGGTCATTTATCCAGGCGCTCATCGGTGGTCAGGGTGCGGGCTTCGCTTTCGAGCATCACCGGGATGCCATCACGGATCGGGTAAGCCAGGCCGGCGCCTTTGCTGATCAGCTCGGTTTTGTCGGCGCTGAGCTTGAGCGGGCCTTTGCAGATCGGGCAAGCGAGGATATCGAGCAGTTTGGTGTCCATGAGTGTTTCCTGGAAAGAAGCGGTTTAAGGCAAGAGACGGGCAGGCAACAGACGCATCAACTGCGTGTCGAACCAGGCGACGAACGCCGGCGACGGCAGTGCATCCACCGCAAGGTACCACCAGTCGGGCTGGGCAAAGGCGCGGCACTTCACCGCGTCCTTCTCGGTCATGACCAGCGGCAATGACGGCGTAAAATTCAAGACCTCGGCACTGTATGGCGCGTGGTCGGCAAACGCATGGGGTATCGGCTGCCAGTGTAGCGTTTCAAGGGTATTGAAGAAACGTTGCGGGTTGCCGATGCCGGCGACCGCATGCACTTGCTGGCCCGGTGCAAAATGATCGACCGGCTGGCGCTCGCCGGTCTGTAGATTGACCAGCGCGGCGGGCTGCAAGCGAAAGGCAAAACCGTCCTCGCGGTCGCTGGCGGCGCCGTTATAGAGCAGCGCGTCGACACTCTGCAGCCGCTCCACCGGTTCGCGCAACGGCCCTGCCGGCAGGCAACGGCGGTTGCCCAGGCCACGGGCGGCGTCGATCAGCACCAGTTCAAGGTCACGGGCCAGGCGGTAATGCTGCAGGCCGTCGTCGGAGAGAATGAGGTCCAGGGTTTCACTGGCCAGCAGCGCCTTGACCGCACGGCTGCGATCGGGATCGATCATTAGCGGTACACCGCAGCGCTGCACAATCAACAAAGGTTCGTCACCTGCCACGTCAGCGCTGTGGCTGGCTTCGACCCGCCACGGCAACTGTGGTGGCTTAGCGCCATAACCGCGACTGACTACGCCCACGCGCAAGCCACTGCGTCGGCAGTGCTCGATCAACCAGAGGATCAAAGGCGTCTTGCCCGTGCCCCCCACGGTGATATTCCCGACCACCACCACCGGCACCGGCGATTGATAGATCTCGCCCTCACCCGCCAGGAAGCGTGCGCGCTTGCGTTGCACCACCCGGCGATACAGAGATTCCAGCGGCCGCAACAGTGCGAGTGCCGGATGGCCTTCGTACCAGGCCTTGAGCAAACGATCGGACATGGCCATCAGGGTGGGCTCGCCGCCTCGACGGTGGTCATGCGCAGATGGCTGAAGCCGAGCTTGCCGGCGGCATCCATCGCAGTGATCACGGCTTGGTGCTGGGTCTTGCCATCGGCGCTGATGGACAACGGCCGCTGGGTGTCACCGCCGGACTCTTTCTGCAACGCATCCATCAGGCTGGCGAGGTCGTTTTTCTCGAGCAACTGATTGTTCACCGAAAACACCCCGTCAGCGCTGATGGCGATGTCCAGTTGCTTGACTTCCTGGTCTTCGGCCGGCGAGCCGCTCACGGCTTCCGGCAGGTCGACGCGCAGCTCGGTTTGTCGGGTGAAGGTGGTGGTGACGACAAAAAACAGCAGCAGGATAAACACCACGTCGATCAGCGACGCGAGGTTGATATCGACATTTTCCCGTTGCTTGCGGCGAAATTTCACGCTTTGCCCCCAACCAGATCCACGTCACGGTCGCCCTGCACCACTTCCACCAGTTTGATGGCTTCCTGTTCCATACCCACCACCAGTTCATCAATGCGACGCTGCAGGAAACGGTGGAAGAATACCGAAGGAATACCCACCATCAGGCCTGCTGCCGTGGTGATCAGCGCCTTGGAAATACCGCCGGCCAGCACGGCCGCGTTGGTAGTCATGCCGGAGCCCATGAACGAGCTGAAAATATCGATCATGCCCAGTACCGTACCCAGCAAACCGAGCAATGGCGCCATGGCGGCGATGGTGCCGAGGGCGTTGATGTAGCGCTCCAGTTCATGGATGACGCGCGCGGCGGCCTCTTCGATGCACTCTTTCATGATCTCGCGACCATGTTTGGAGTTGGCCAGGCCGGCGGCGAGGATTTCACCCAACGGTGAATTGGCGCGCAGCTCCTTGAGTTTGTCCTTGTCCAACTGCTTGTTCTTGATCCAGGACCAGACCTGCCCCAGCAGATGCTCGGGGGTAACGCGACTGGCACGCAGGGTCCACAGGCGTTCGGCGACGATGCCGAGTGCGGCGATAGAGCTCATGATGATCGGCAACATCATCCAGCCGCCGGATTTGACCAATTCCCACACAGTGAATGTCCCCTCGAAAAAGTGCGCCACTTTACCATATAGGTTCGTCGGCCACAGACCCCATCGGCCGCGGCTGCCAGAGCCTAAGGTAACCGCTCGCGCCAGAACCTGCGTTGACTGCGCGCAACAACCGGTGGTGCGAAAGCGCCCAATTGCACGCGCACAGCACCCTGCTC
This sequence comes from Pseudomonas sp. QC2, assembly GCF_002859085.1. Taxonomy (NCBI): domain Bacteria; kingdom Pseudomonadati; phylum Pseudomonadota; class Gammaproteobacteria; order Pseudomonadales; family Pseudomonadaceae; genus Pseudomonas; species Pseudomonas sp. QC2. Next base: position 455,871 of record NZ_PKKS01000003.1, on the reverse strand, counting down.
GGCACTGTCATACACCTGGCTGCCCAACCGCTGGTAGCGCGCCATCACCTGGGGATGCGGATGGCCGAACGCATTACCCCGCCCCCGTGAAATAAGCACGGAAACAGGGGCGAGGCGCTCCAGAAACGCCCACGACGAAGAACTGCGACTGCCATGGTGCGGCGCTTGCAACCATTCAGTGGGCACCGCCAGCGGGGAAGCGAGCATGGCCTGTTCGGCGGCGCGGTCAATGTCGCCGGTCAGCAGCAGGCGCTCGCCATTGGCCTGCACCTGCAACACGCAAGACTTCGGATTGCCACTGATGGCGCCAGGCCACTGCCAGAGTTCGAACGTCACGCCGTCCCAGGTCCAGCGCTCGCCACTGATGCACGGCCGGGTGCCGAGAAACGCCGGCAGCCGGTCGGTTTCTCCACCCACCACGCGCTTGATCGGCAGGCCCTTGGCAATCGCTGCCGCACCACCGGCATGATCGGCGTCGGCGTGGCTGAGCAGCATCAGGTCCAAGGCCGCTACCCCAAGCTTTCGCAACGACGGCAACACCACGCGGGCGCCCAGGTCAAAGGTTCCGGAGCGTGGACCGGCGTCATACAGCAAAGTGTGGTGACGCGTGCGCAAAATCAGCGACTGTCCCTGCCCGACGTCCAGCTGCACGACCTCCACCTGCCCATGGGGCACCCGTTCTTGCGGCGGAAACACCGCCAGTAACAGCATCGGCCAGCCCAGCAGCCGAAACGGCACGCCCTTGGGCAGCAGGAGCAGCACCGCACCGAGCAGACTCACCAGCCAGTAGCCCAGCGGCACCTCGGCCGGGATCCAGGCAGGCATGTACCCGGCCAGCCACGCCAAGCCGTTGAACAAGCCGTCCAGCGCACCGCCCGCCAGCCACAGCAATCCATCACCCACCCACGGCAGCGGCAGCAACGCGGTCCCCAGCAACGCCAGCGGCAATACCACCAGGCTAATCCAGGGCACCGCAACCAGATTAGCGAACGGTGCGCTGAGGCTGATAGGCAGCCCCAGCACCAGCAAGACCGGAAACAACCCGATGGCAATCAACCACTGCGGGCGGGTCCACGCCTGCCAAAGGCTCCACGGTCCCAGCCGTCCGCCAAACGCCAGGACCAGCACAGCCACCGCCGCAAACGACAGCCAGAACCCTGGCTGCAGGCTGGCCAACGGCTCCAGGACCAGCACCGCATTGAGTGCCAGCAGCAATGGCCACCACAGCCCCAGATGCCGGAAGCGCAAGCGCCACAACAACACCAACCCGACCATCACGCAGGCGCGCTGCACCGGCACGCCAAACCCTGCCAGCACGCCGTAACCCAACGCGGCGCTGAACGCCAGGCCGCACGCCCAGGGCAGCCACGGCCAGGTTCGCGGCCAGCAGCCGTAGCGCGCCAACCCGGCGATCAACCCGTAGATCAAGCCTGCGAGCAAACCGATGTGCTGGCCGGAAATGACCAGCAGATGCACGGTGCCGGTGTCCTGCAACACCTGCCAATCGGTAGCGGCCAATCCGGAACCATCGCCCAATACCAGGGCCATCAGGCCGGCTTCCCGGCCCTGGGCATCCACCACCATCAGGCGCTGGCGCACGCTGTCGCGCCAGGCGTGACGGGCATGTGCCAGACGCTCGCCGTCCTTCACCGTACCGGTGGCGCCAATCCGCTGGGCCAGCAGCCAGGCTTCCTGATCAAAACCGTGGAAATTCAGCAACCCGGCCGGTCGCTTGAGGGTGATCGCCAGGCGCCAGCGTTCACCGCTGCGCACCGGCGGCCCGCCACGCCAGGACACCCGGATGCGCGTAGGCAACCGCGCGTTACGTGACCGGCTGTCGGTCAGTACGAAACGCACGCCCTCGCCCGTCTGTTGCGGCAGACCGGTGACCCACCCTTCCACCCAACGCGTCTGGCCGTCCAACGCTGGCCGCAGGCGGTCATCCAGGGCCCACTGTGCGCTGATGCACGCCCAACTCAGCCCCAGCAGGAAAAACGCCAAGGGGTAAGTGCGAAACGGCAACAGCATCAACGCCAGCACCAGCAGGGCGATCAGCCAGCCGGTTGCCGGCAATGCCGGTAGAAAACGCAAGGCCAGCAGCCCCAGCGCAAACGCGAACATCCCTGTCCTCATGAATCATCCTTTTCAAGTGATCCACTCAGTCTTAGCCGAGCACCCAGCGCGGCCTATGATGTTTTGTCACAAAGTCTGAATTTTCTGTTTATAGAATGCGGGCATACTTGCCCCTCGAACTGACCTGGACCCCTTATGCCCCGGCGCTTATTCAAACGGTACATGCCTGATCCCAGCAGTATCCGGGAACACAAGTCATTACAGTTTCTCGGCACGTTGCTGCATGACCCGAACCTCTGGCACCTCAACCGCCACTCGGTCGCACGCGCAATGGCCGTGGGTTTGTTCGCGGCCTTTATCCCGATTCCTTTGCAGATGCTGCTGGCGGCGGTCCTGGCGATCACGGTGCGCGGCAATATGCCCATCGCGGTCAGCCTGGTATGGCTGACGAACCCGATTACCATGCCGGTGGTCTTTATCTGCACCTACATGACCGGCGCCTGGCTGATGAATGTGCCGCCCCGCAGCCTGCCCGATGACCTGACCTGGGAATGGATCAGCGGCCAACTGAGCACCTTATGGCAGCCGTTCCTGCTCGGTTCAGTGGTGTTGGGGCTGGTGCTGGGCGCCCTCGCCTACTGCCTGACCATGGGCTATTGGCGCTGGTGGGTTGCCCATCAGTGGAAAAAGCGCAAACAACGCCGCGCCTAGCAGGCCCGCAAGCGCAACTGCACGCGCAACCCTTGCCCCACACCCTGCGCACTTCGCGCTCGGTGTAGCCGATGGCCTTGAGCTTACGGCGGGTCTGGCTGATGTGCATGCCGAGGCTGCTGTCATGGAGGCATAACCGCGTTGCAGCACGTGCTGATATAGAAAGGCTTTGCTGAGCACTTCTTCGCTGTTGCGATGCAGGTAGGCGGACTGCTGCGGGATTCATTAGTCTCTGCCAGTCATTCTTAATGGCTGATTACTCAATATTCCCCCGCCGCGGCCAATCGCCGCCGGACGCCAATTGGCTTGAAGATTGCCATCTGTCATTAATTTGCAAGATTCCTCACCGCGCAAATGGCTACACTGCGCAGGTGGCGCGGGCCGGATGCCCGCGCAATTCCGTAGATATCAATGTGGTAGCAGGAGAGTGGCGTGCTGACAAGAATGGGGATAAAAGGCCGCGTACTGTTGCTGACGTTATTACCGACCAGCCTGATGGCCTCGCTGTTGGGGGGCTATTTCACCTGGATGCAGCTCTCCGAACTGCAGACCCAACTGCTGCAACGCGGCGAAATGATCGCCGAGCAGTTGGCCCCGCTGGTGGCGCCCGCCCTGAGCGCTCGCAACACCGACCTGCTGGAGCGCATCGCCACCCAGTCCCTGGAGCAGCCGGACGTTCGCGCCGTGTCATTCCTCAGCCCGGACCGCGCATCGCTCGCGCATGCCGGCCCGACCATGCTCAACCAGCCGCCGATCGGCAACAGTTCCCACCTGCTGCAGCGCACCGGCAATGACGCCACCCGCTACTTGCTGCCGGTGTTTGGCCGCCATCGCAACCTCGCCGGCGACCTGATCCCGGATGAGGCCGATCGCCTGCTGGGCTGGGTCGAGGTGGAACTGTCCCACAATGGCATGCTGTTGCGTGGCTATCGCAGCCTGTTCGCCAGCCTGCTGCTGATCGCCATCGGCCTGATCTGCACCGCGGCGCTGGCCTTGCGCATCAGCCGTACGATCAACTCACCGATCGGCCAGATCAAGCAAGCCGTGGCCCAACTCAAGGACGGCAACCTGGAAACCCGCTTGCCACCGCTGGGCAGCCAGGAACTCGACCAGCTCGCCTCAGGCATCAACCGCATGGCCGAGACCCTGCAGAATGCCCAAGAAGAACTGCAACACAGCATCGACCAGGCCACCGAAGACGTGCGCCAGAACCTGGAAACCATCGAGATCCAGAACATCGAGCTGGACCTGGCGCGCAAGGAGGCCCTGGAGGCCAGCCGCATCAAGTCGGAGTTCCTGGCCAACATGAGCCACGAGATCCGCACGCCGCTCAACGGCATCCTCGGCTTTACCCACTTGCTACAGAAGAGCGAACTCACGCCGCGCCAGCTCGATTACCTGGGCACCATCGAAAAATCCGCCGACAACCTGCTGGGCATCATCAACGAAATCCTCGATTTCTCGAAAATCGAAGCCGGCAAGCTGGTGCTCGACAGCATCCCGTTCAACCTGCGGGACTTGCTGCAAGACACCCTGACCATCCTTGCCCCCGCCGCGCATGCCAAGCAGCTGGAACTGGTGAGCCTGGTCTACCGCGACACGCCGCTGGCGCTGGTGGGCGACCCGCTGCGCCTCAAACAGATCCTCACCAACCTGATCAGCAACGCGATCAAGTTCACCCGCGAAGGCACCATCGTCGCCCGGGCGATGATCGAGGACGAGCAGGAAGACAGCGTGCAATTGCGCATCAGCGTGCAAGACACCGGCATCGGCCTGTCCAGCCAGGACGTGCGCGCGCTGTTCCAGGCCTTCAGCCAGGCCGACAACTCACTGTCGCGCCAGCCCGGCGGCACCGGGTTGGGGTTGGTGATCTCCAAGCGCCTGATCGAGCAGATGGGCGGTGAAATCGGCGTCGACAGTACGCCGGGCGAAGGCTCGGAGTTCTGGATCAGCCTGAACCTGCCCAAGACCCGTGACGACGTCGAAGACCTGCCGTCCGCGCCGCTGCTGGGCCATCGCGTGGCCGTGCTGGAAAACCACGAGCTGGCGCGCCAGGCGCTGCAGCATCAACTGGAAGACTGCGGCCTGGAAGTCACGCCGTTCACCAGCCTTGAAAGCCTGACCAACGGCATCACCAGCGCCCACCAAACCGACCAGGCGATTGACCTCGCGGTCCTCGGCGTGACCGCCAATGACATCCCGCCCGAGCGCCTCAACCAGCACTTGTGGGACCTTGAACACCTGGGCTGCAAAGTGCTGGTGCTGTGCCCCACCACCGAACAGATGCTGTTCAACCAATCGGTGCCCAACCCCAACAGCCAGTTGCAGGCCAAGCCGGCGTGCACGCGCAAACTGCGCCGTGCGTTGTCCGACCTGATCAGCCCACGCCCGTCGCGCAGCGAACCGGGCGAGCCGCTCTCCAGCCGGGCGCCGCGCGTGCTGTGCGTGGACGACAACCCGGCGAACCTGCTGCTGGTGCAGACCCTGTTGGAAGACATGGGCGCACGGGTGCGTGCGGTGGAAAGCGGGTATGCAGCCATCGACGCGGTGAAACAGGACACCTTCGACCTGGTGCTGATGGACGTGCAGATGCCCGGCATGGACGGCCGCCAAAGCACCGAGGCGATCCGCCAGTGGGAAAGCGAGCGCAGCGGCACGCCATTGCCGGTGGTTGCCCTTACCGCCCACGCCATGGCTAACGAAAAACGCGCCTTGCTGCAAAGCGGCATGGACGATTACCTGACCAAACCCATCAGCGAGCGGCAACTGGCCCAGGTGGTGTTGAAATGGACCGGCCTGGCCCTGCGCAATCAAGGCCCGGAACGCGCCACCGACGGTCTCGGCCCCGGCGTGCAACTGCCGGTGCTGGATCATGAAGAAGGCTTGCGCCTGGCCGCCGGCAAGGCTGACCTGGCGGCGGATATGCTCGCCATGTTGCTGGCCTCCCTGGAGGCCGATCGCCTGGCCATCACCATTGCCCGCGACGCCAACGACAACAGCGCCCTGATCGAACGTGTGCACCGCCTGCACGGCGCGACCCGTTACTGCGGCGTACCGCAACTGCGCGCCGCCTGCCACCGCGCCGAAACCCTGCTCAAGCAGGACGACGCCAAGGCCCAGCACGCGCTGGACGAGCTGGACATGGCCATTGCCCGGCTGGCGAGTGAAGCGCGGGTTAACGCCTGAATACATTTTATGGGCTTTGGTCAATGTGGGAGCAAGCCCCCTCCCACCATTGATCAGCGTTTGCGACGGATTAATTGCAGGGAGCTTTTTGATGCGCGTCATTTTTTTCAGCAGCCAAACCTACGACCGCGACAGCTTTCTCGGCGAGCCGCTGCCGCCAGGCCTGGCGCTGCAGTTCCAGCCCGCCCGGCTCAACCTCGACACCGTGGCCCTGGCCGAACACCACGAAGTGGTGTGCGCGTTTATCAACGACGACCTCAGCGCCCCGGTGCTGGAACTGTTGACCAAGGGCGGCACGCGGCTGATCGCCCTGCGCTCGGCGGGCTACAACCATGTGGACCTGACCGCCGCCAAGCGCCTGGGCCTGACCATCGTGCGCGTGCCGGCCTATTCGCCCCACGCGGTGGCCGAACACGCGGTCGCGCTGATCCTCGCGCTTAACCGCCGCCTGCACCGCGCCTACAACCGCACCCGCGATGGTGATTTCAGCCTGCATGGCCTCACCGGTTTCGACCTGGTGGGCAAGACCGTCGGCGTGGTCGGTACCGGCCAGATCGGCGCCACCTTCGCCAAGATCATGGCCGGCTTCGGTTGCCAACTGCTCGCCTATGACCCCGTCCCCAATCCGCAGGTCGAGGCCCTGGGCGCACGCTACGTAACCCTGCCCGAATTGCTGGCCCAGGCGCAGATCATCAGCCTGCACTGCCCGCTCACTGCCGACAGCAAACATGTGATCAACGCCCGCTCGCTGGCGCAGATGCAGCCCGGCGCGATGCTGATCAACACCGGCCGCGGCGGGCTGGTCGACACCCCGGCGCTGATCGAGGCGCTCAAGGACGGCCAACTCGGCTACCTCGGGCTGGATGTGTATGAGGAAGAAGCGCAGCTGTTTTTCGAGGACCGCTCCGACCTGCCCCTGCAGGACGACGTCCTCGCGCGCCTGCTGACCTTCCCCACTGTGATCATCACCGCCCACCAGGCGTTTCTCACCCGCGAAGCCCTGGCGGCCATCGCCGGTACCACGTTGGCCAACATTGTCGCCTGGGCCGAGGGCCGGGCGCAGAACCTGGTCGAAGGATGATCAGCGGTCACATACCAGGCTCATGATGAGCCGGCACCCGTGATAGGATGCCGCGCCTATTTGGAGGATCCATGGCCGAACACGATTTCCGCTTCAGTTTGCTGAGCCCGCAACACACCCTGATCGAATGCCGCGCCCTGGTGCCGGGCCGTTACCAGGTGACTGGCAACGGTGGTTCGATCAAGCATGGCGACGTGCTGATCGTCACCCTGCGCGGCAGTAAAACCCTGTCGATGCGCCTCACCGTCGAAGGTGACGCGCGCTACTCCATCCGCCCGGCGGGCCAGTGGGTCGCGATGGCCCAGGGGCCGAAGTTCGGCGAGTTGGAGATTCACACCTGGAAGGTCAACTGCGACAGCTGCGATGCGGTGTTGGAGTTCGAATTTGCGGTGGAAACCAAGCTGACCAAAGCGCCGCTGCAACCGGCCGCCAATGCGCGGATCGCCGAGTTGGGCTGGGCCAGCGAGGGCGACAAGCACCGCTGCCCTAAATGCCAGAAGGCCGCACAATGAAAGGCCTGCTTCTGCTCGCCGCCGTCGGTGCGGCCTTGACGGGCTGTGCCGGGGACTCGGTCAAGCTCAAGCAGGATCACAGCTACGTGGTGGAATGGATTGGCGAACGGCCGCTGATGGATTACGCGCACCTGACCGTCACCCTCGGCGCCGATGGCCGCGCCTACGGCAATGGCGGCTGCAACCATTGGTTTGCGCCGTACACCCTGGAGGGCGACACGCTCAGCTTCGGCAAGATCGGCAGCACTCGCAAACTCTGCGGCGAAGCCCTGATGGAACAGGAACACCGCTTCTTCCAGGCCCTGCAAGGCGTGCAGCGCTGGGACATCTCGCCGATCGAACAGACGCGGTTCTGGCCGGCCGAAGGCAAGCCGATTCGCCTGTGGCTCGAAGAAGGCTGATGTTCCCAATCTATGGATTGATGGAAGCTAAATGTGGGAGGGGGCAAGCCCCTCCCACAGTTGTTTTGAGTTGTGGCTTTAACCGCGCAAGGCCTTGAGCTTGGCCAACACCCCTTCCGCCGTCTGCTCACCCATCAACTGCTCGCGCACCTTGCCCTTGTCATCGATGATGTAGGTCACCGGCAACGCCTCGCTGCGTGGAATATCGAAGATCCCCTCCGGATTCTGCGCCAGCACCGTGAACTTGATGCCCAGCTTCTCACTGGCTTCCTTCAATTCGGCGCCCTGCACATTGTCGAAGTTGACCCCGAACACGCCCACGTTCTGCGCCTTCAGTTGTTCGGCCAAGGCATTGAGCTCGGGGATTTCCGTGCGGCACGGGCCACACCATTCAGCCCAGTAATTGACCACCAGCCACTGCTTGTCCAAGCGCTCGGCCGCCACTTTCTGGCCATATTGGTCAACGCCGTAATCGTTACCGCAGCCGCTGAGCAGCAGGGTTGTGATGATCGCCAATGCACCGATCAGTCGCCTAGTCATGGGGTAATCCTTCGCAAAAATGAACGTTGGCTGCGACCTATCGCCTCTTACGGTTTAAGGACAGGTCGCTGCGCGGGTAGAATACCCGCCACCTTACGCAAGATGCGACCCGCACATGACCGATCTGACGCTTTATCACAACCCGCGCTGCTCGAAATCCCGCGGTGCGCTGGAACTGCTGGAAGCCCGCGGCCTCACGCCTACCGTGGTGCGTTACCTGGAAACCCCGCTGGACGCCGCACAGTTGAAGGCGTTGCTGGGCAAACTGGGGATCAGCGCGCGCCAACTGCTGCGCAGCGGTGAAGACGAATACAAGACCCTCAACCTGGCCGACGCCAGCCTCAGCGAAGCCCAATTGATCGCTGCCATCGCCGCGCACCCGAAGCTGATGGAACGCCCGATCCTGGAGACCGCCGACAAAGCCATCATTGGCCGTCCGCCGGAAAACGTAGTGGAGATCCTGCCGTGACGTCTCCGTATGTGCTGGTGTTGTATTACAGCCGCAACGGCTCGGTGAGCGAAATGGCCCGGCAGATTGCCCGGGGCATCGAGCAAGGCGGGATGGAAGCCCGGCTGCGCACCGTGCCGGCGATCTCCACCGAGTGCGAAGCCGTGGCGCCGAGCATTCCGGAGGAAGGCGCGCTGTATGCCAGCCTCGATGACCTGAAGCACTGCTCGGGCCTGGCCCTGGGCAGCCCGACCCGCTTCGGCAACATGGCCGCGCCGCTCAAGTATTTCCTCGACGGCACCAGCAACCTGTGGCTTACCGGCGCCCTCGTCGGCAAGCCGGCCGGTGTGTTTACCTCCACCGCCAGCCTGCATGGCGGCCAGGAGACCACGCTGATGTCGATGCTGCTGCCGTTGCTGCACCACGGCATGCTCATCACCGGCCTGCCCTACAGCGAACAAGCGTTGCTCGATACCCAGGGCGGCGGCACGCCGTATGGTGCCAGCCACCATACGGGGCCGGACGGCAAGCGCCTGCTCGATCAACATGAAATCGCCCTGTGTCGCGCCCTCGGCCTGCGCCTGGCCAGCACTGCCACGCTGCTGGAGAACGGCCGTGGCCAGAAAGCCTAAGGTCCTGCCGCCCCAGGCGTGGCTCGAGCCACGGGTCAAGGTGGCCCGGGCACTGAGCCTGCTGGCGTTTTTTGGCCTGGTGGGTTTGCTCTGCGTGTACTACCTGTTCGTCGCTGACCTGCACGGCGCACGGCCGTGGGTGATCCTGCTGATCGAATTGGTGCCACTGCTGGTGCTGGCGCCGGGCATGCTGCTGGGCAGCGCACGCGGGCATTCGTGGATGTGCTTTGTGGTGAACCTGTATTTCATCAAGGGCGCGCTGGCGGCGTATGACCCGAACCGGCAAGGGTTCGGGGTGCTGGAGATGCTGGCGAGCCTGGCGGTGTTTTGTACGGCGTTGTTGTATGTGCGGTGGCGACATCAGCTCAATCGCCGCCTGGCCGTTGATTCGCAAGCCAACTGATCACACCCTGTGGCGAGGGAGCTTGCTCCCGTTGGGCTGCGCAGCAGCCCCAAGATCGTTTGGGAGCGCTTCGCACTCCAACGGGAGCAAGCTCCATCGCCACAATAAGCGCTGATCAGTGGTTGACGGTGTAGGCCAACATCATCGACAACTGGCACATCGGCCGGCCACTCTCGGCATGCCACCGGTTGAACGCGCCCTGCACCGTCGCCAGGTCGCGCAGGCTGGTCGGCGCCTTGTCGACGATCTTCTGCGCGTTCAGCGCGGCAACCACGTCATAACTCGGCACAAACGTATCCTTGCCGACCATACGCAAGAAACGCGGCGCTGACAGCCCGCCGAGTTGATGGCCGTGCTTGCTCAGGTACTTCCACAGTCCGACGATATCGGTCACCGGCCAGTCGGCGACAAACGCGCCGAAGCTGCCCTTCTCCTGCTCAATGTCGAGGATCATCTGCGCATTGCGCGGCACACTCTTGAGCTTGCCCAGGTGGCGGATGATCCGCGTGTCCTGCATCAGCCGCTCCAGGTGCTCAGCGCCCATCAGCACGACCTTTTCCGGGTCGAAGCCAAAAAACACCTGTTCGAACGCCGGCCACTTGGCATCGACCACGCTGTGCTTCAAGCCCGCACGAAACACGCGCAGCGCCAGGGTCGACAGGTAGCGATCATCACTGATCTTGCGCAACTGCGCCGCAGTCTTGGGAACCGGCAGATGGGCTTCCAACTCGGCCGCCGAACCGAAGCGGTTCAGACAATATTCGTGCAGCCACTTGTAATCGCGCATGCCCTCTCCTGGCAATTGAATTGAAAACGGCGCCCGCGAGCGCCGTGTGTCAGAGCATCGAATCAGCTCAGAGGTTCACAACATTAACGAAGCGCGATGCGGCGGTTTCATCAATCTTCAGGCTGGCGAAGTCGAACAGGTTGCGGTCGGCCAACTGCGAGGGGATCACGTTCTGCAGACTGCGGAAGATGCTTTCGGTACGACCTGGGGTCTTGCGCTCCCAGTCCAGCAGCATTTCCTTGACCACCTGGCGCTGCAGGTTCTCCTGGGAACCGCACAGGTTGCACGGGATGATCGGGAACTGCTTGAAGTCGGAGTAGGCCTGGATGTCTTTCTCGTTGCAATACGCCAGCGGGCGGATCACCACGTTGCGCCCGTCATCGGCGCGCAGCTTGGGCGGCATGGCCTTGAGCGAGCCGTTGAAGAACATGTTGAGGAAGAAGGTCTCGACGATGTCATCGCGATGATGACCCAGGGCCATCTTGGTCGCACCGATCTCATCGGCGAAGGTGTAGAGCGTGCCACGGCGCAGGCGCGAGCACAGCGAGCAGGTGGTCTTGCCTTCCGGGATCAACTCCTTGACCACCGAATAGGTGTCCTTTTCAACGATGTGGTACTCGACGCCCAGCGCTTTGAGGTAGGCCGGCAGCACATGTTCAGGGAAACCTGGTTGTTTCTGGTCCATGTTGACGGCCACGATCTCGAACTGGATCGGCGCGACCTTTTGCAGATGCAGCAGCACGTCGAGCAGGGTGTAGCTGTCTTTGCCGCCGGAGAGGCAGACCATGACCTTGTCGCCGTCCTCGATCATATTGAAATCGGCGACCGCTTCACCGGCCAGGCGACGCAGGCGTTTTTGCAGTTTGTTCTGGTTGACCGTAAGAGTGCCCATGGCGCTTGGATCCGCAAAAGGTGTGTGACGAAAAGCCGGGTATTTTACCTTCATGACCCGCTGAGTTCCAATGTGGGATTGGGCTTGCTGTGGTGAGCGGGCTTGCCCCGCGCTGGGCTGCGCAGCAGCCCCATTGGATAGGCGATGAAAGCCCCCCTCCCACCTTGAATCACATCGCCACCTACAGACCCCGCCGCGATTAACCCCCGTGTTTACAGCGCAATTTGCTCTAAAGGCCTTACAGTCATTCCGGTCATCCCTTCCTATACTGCGACTAGAGGTCGCACATGTATCCAGGACCTTTGAGGCCATTTGGCCCGTGGGCGCTCCGATGGGGGGCGATGGTAACAACGACAGGAGTGACTGGCATGATCCATCACGTCGTGGGGCTATTTACCCATCCCGACCAGGAATGGCGGGAAATCCGTGGCGATAAAGAAGAAAGCATCGGCCACATGTACCTCACCCATACCTTGATTCTCGCGGCAATCCCCGCCGTATCCGCCTTTATCGGCACCACTCAGGTCGGCTGGGTCATCGGCAACCGCGCACCGGTGATGCTGACCCAGGAAAGCGCACTGTGGATGACCCTCATGTCCTACGCCGCCATGCTCGGCGGCGTGGCAGTGATGGGGGCGTTCATTCACTGGATGGCACGTACCTACGATGCCAACCCCAGCATGGCGCGCTGCGTGGCGTTTGCCACCTACACCGCCACGCCGCTGTTCATCGGCGGGCTGGCCGCGCTCTATCCGCATATGTGGCTGGGCATGGTGGTGGGCACGGCGGCCATTTGTTACACGGTGTACCTGCTGTACGTGGGGCTGCCGACGTTCATGAGCATCGACCCGGACGAGGGTTTCCTGTTTTCCAGCTCGGTGCTGGCCGTGGGCCTGGTGGTACTGGTGGCGATCATGGCGTTTACCGTGATCGTCTGGGGCTTGGGCGTGGGTCCGATCTACACCAACTGAGCGGATAAAACCGTAGGCAAGGCCACCGCAAGGTGGCTTTGTGCGTTATGCATGACCATTCGGCGCCTGACAGATTCGGAAACACCCAGCTTTGCGGCATACTGGACGTCTCTGGAGATATGTACAGCATGCCCGAGCAACTCAATACCCGCGTCGAAGATTGTTTCCTGCAAGCCGAATCCTTTTTCAAACGAAGCTTCAAACGCCCCCAGGTCAGCCTCAAGCTGCGGGGCCAGAAGGCCGGTGTCGCGCATTTGCACGAGAACCTGCTGCGTTTCAACCCACAGTTGTACCGTGAAAACAGCCAACACTTCCTCAAACAGACCGTGGCCCATGAAGTGGCGCACCTGATTGCCCACCAATTGTTCGGCGAGCGCATCCAGCCCCATGGCGAGGAATGGCAATTGATCATGCGCGGGGTCTATGAACTGCCGCCGGACCGTTGCCACACCTATGAAGTGAAGCGCCGCCAGGTGACTCGCTATATCTACCGATGCCCGTGTGCGGACAGTGACTTTCCGTTTTCGTCACAGCGCCATGGCATGGTGGCCCAGGGGCGGCGGTATTTGTGTCGGCGGTGTCGCCAGACCTTGGTGTTTACCGGGGAAACCCGCGTGGAGTAAGGGCCTCAACGAGGGCAAGCCCCCTCCCCATCCAAAGGGTGAACCGGGTAAAAATGTGGGAGGGGGCTTGCTCCCGATGGCGTCTGCTCAGTCACCCTACAACCCTGGCCCGCCGCAAGTCCTCTATGCGCTGGGCACTGAACCCCAACTCCGCCAATACCTCATCACTGTGCGCCCCAACCGCAGCGCCCATATGCCTGGGCTCAGGCAACCCCTCGGAAAACTTCAGCGGGCAGGCCAGTTGCGCCTGGGTCGAGCCATCGCCCCGTGGCACCTGGCTCACCAACCCCCGCGCCTTCAGCTGCGGATGCTCCACCGCCTCACGTAAGCTCAGCACCGGCTCCACACACGCATCCACCGCGGCGAACAACGCGCACAACTCATCAAAGCTGCGCTTCTCAAACTCGACCTGCAGCGCCTGCTTCAGCGCTGGCTGCTGATCAGGCCTCAGGCCCATCGACACCAAATCCGGACGACCCAACGCGTCACACAATGGCTGCATGAACGCGGGCTCGAGGCTGCCCACCGACATCCAGCGCCCATCCCGCGAGCGGTAATAGTCGTAGAAGCTGCCGCCATTGAGCACGTGGCCTTCTCGCTCCGGTTCCACCCCACACGCCAGGTAACCCGCACCGGCCATGGCGTTCAGGCTGAACGAGCAGTCGGTCATGCTCACGTCCAAGTATTGGCCGACCCCGCTCTGCTGCCGGGCAATAACCGCCGCCAGCAGCCCCACCACCGCATGCAGCGAACCGCCGCCCACATCCGCCAACTGCACGCCCAGCGGCAACGGCCCGGTGTCCTGGCGTCCGGTGTAGCTGGCCACCCCGGCCAGCGCCAGGTAATTGATGTCGTGCCCGGCGCGGTCCTTGTAGGGCCCGGTCTGGCCGTACCCGGTGATCGACACATAGATCAACCGGGGGTTGATCGCCTTCAATGCCTCATATCCCAGCCCCAACCGCTCCATCACCCCTGGTCGGAACTGTTCGAGCACAATGTCGTACTCTTTCACCAGCGCCCGTACGATCTCCAGCGCCTCGGCCTGCTTGAGGTCCAGCGCCAGGCTACGCTTGTTGCGGTTGAGGTAGGCATGGCTGGCTGACGTGCCCTGGTCGTGAGGCGGCAGGACGCGCAACAGGTCCATGCGCGTGGGCGATTCGATGCGCAGCACCTCCGCGCCCATGTCCGCCAGCATCAACGAGGCGAATGGGCCAGGCAGCAAGGTGGAAAAATCCAACACTTTGAGTGACGCCAAGGGACCTGACATGGAAACTCCATTTCGGCATTTGAATGCCCACAGACTAGGCAGCCTTGCGCCTACCGGCAATCGCCTGAACAGTCATCGACAGTGACCGTTTTGATCACGGCGGGCTTTTTCAGGGCGACGGCTTTATCATTGGCCGACGTTTGCTTGCAGAGTGTTCCATGAAGTTTGCGATTGCACTGTTTTCCGCCGCCCACGCGCCCTCCTCGCGCCGCGCCCTGCTGTTCGCCCAGGCGGCGCTGGCCGGCGGGCATGAGATTGTGCGGCTGTTTTTCTATCAGGACGGCGTCTACAGCGCGTCCAATAACCTCGTTGTGCCCCAGGACGAACAAGACATTGCGCACCAATGGCGCGAGTTTGTCAGCGCGCACCAGCTTGATAGCGTGGTGTGCATCGCCGCCGCCTTGCGCCGTGGCGTGCTCAACCAGGAGGAGGCCACGCGCTATCAACGCAGCGCGGTCAACCTCGAGGCGCCTTGGGAGCTGTCGGGTTTGGGGCAATTGCACGACGCCACCCAGGCCGCCGACCGCCTGATCTGTTTTGGAGGGCCGTGACATGTCCAAATCCCTATTGGTGATCAGCCGCCAGGCGCCGTGGTCCGGGCCAAGCGCCCGCGAAGCGCTGGACATCGTTTTGGCCGGTGGCGCCTTCGATCTGCCGATTGGCCTGCTGTTCCTCGATGACGGTGTGTTCCAACTGGCGCCGCACCAGGACGCCAAGGCCGTGCAGCAAAAAGACCTCAGCGCCAACCTCCAGGCGCTGGGCCTGTTCGGCATCGATGAGGTGTTCGCCTGCCGCCACAGCTTGGCCGCGCGCGGCCTCACGATGCCCGTCAGCGCCGAGCCGCTGGACAGTGCCGCGATCGCCGCGCTGATTGACCGTTACGACCAGGTGATTACCCTCTGATGTCGACTCTCCATGTGGTTTCCCACTCCCCGTTTACCGATAGCCGCCTCGACAGCTGCCTGCGTATGTGCGGCGCCGAAGACGCCATCCTGCTCTGCGGCGATGGCGCCTACGGGCTCCACAGCCCCGCCCTGCACACCAAAGGCGTGAAAGTCTTTGTGCTGGCCGAGGACATGCAGGCACGCAACCTGCCGCTCCCGGATTGGGCCGATAGCGTGGATTACCCAGGCTTCGTGCAGTTGTCGCTCGACTACGACAAGGTCAACAGCTGGCTATGAACACCCTGACCGTTGGCGCACGCACCCTGGAACTGGACAAGGACGGCTACCTCGTTGACCTCAACGCATGGTCCGATGAGGTGGCCAACGCCCTGGCCGCCGCCGAACCCCTGGAATTGACCGCGGACCATTGGGAAATCCTCACGCTGCTGCGTCAGTTCTATGCCGAATTCCAGCTGTCCCCGGCCACGCGCCCATTGATCAAGTACACCGCCTTGAAACTGGGCCCGGAAAAGGGCAACAGCCTGCACCTCAACAAACTGTTCAACGGCACTCCCGCCAAACTCGCCGCCAAGCTGGCGGGCCTGCCCAGGCCGACGAATTGCTTATGACCGACTTTGCCCCGCTGACCCTTGAAACGCCTGCCGAGCACCCGTTTGCGCCATTCGTGCGCATCCTGGGCAAAGGCAAGCGCGGTGCGCGCAACCTCACCCGCGAAGAGGCCCGCGAGGCCATGGGCATGCTGCTCGACGAAAAAGTCGAGGACACCCAGCTCGGCGCCTTCCTGATGCTGTTGCGCCACAAGGAAGAAAGCCCAGAGGAACTTGCAGGCTTCACCGAAGCCGTGCGCGAGCGCCTGCACGCCCCGGCACTGAACGTGGATGTCGACTGGCCCACCTACGCCGGCAAGAAACGCCATTTGCCGTGGTACCTGCTGGCGGCCAAGTGCCTGGCGCAGAACGGCGTGCGCATCCTCATGCACGGGGGTGGCGCACACACGGCGGGCCGGCTGTACACCGAGCAATTGCTCGAAGGTTTGCAGATCCCGCTGTGCCGTAACTGGCAGCAGGTCGAGTCCGCCTATGCGCAAGGCAACCTGGCGTTTATTCCACTGGGTGATTGGGCGCCGCAATTGCAGCGCATGATCGACCTGCGCAACACCCTGGGCCTGCGCTCGCCAATCCACTCATTGGCGCGCCTGCTCAACCCGCTGCAGGCACGCCTGGGGCTGCAAAGCATTTTCCATCCGGGTTATCAGGGCGTGCACCGCGATGCCAGCGGCCTGCTGGGTGACAATGTGATTGTGGTGAAAGGGGATGGCGGCGAGGTCGAGATCAACCCTGACACCCTCAGCCATCTGTACGGCACCACCGCTGGCGAAAGCTGGGACGAAGAATGGCCCGCCCTCTCCGCCCAACGCCACGTCAAGCCGGCCACGCTCGAACCCGAACACCTGAAGGCCGTGTGGCGCGGTGACGTTGAGGACAGCTACCCGCAATTGGCGCTGATCGCCACCATGGCCCTGGCCTTGCGCGGCCTGGGCCACCCAAGGGAGCAGGCCTTTGAATTGGCCCAGCAGTATTGGGCCGCACGGGACAAATCGATTTAATCGATTATTCACGCCCGGTATTTGCGCTTTTAGTTCGAACTCATCCCTTTAGACTGGGCTCCAACGCTTATTAGCCAAGGAGCCAGTCATGGGTTTGCTGATCGAAGGACACTGGAAAGACCAGTGGTACGAAAGTAGCGCAGATGGCGCTTTCCAACGCGAACAAGCGCAACGCCGCCACTGGGTGACCGCCGATGGCGCGCCCGGCCCGAGCGGCGAAGGCGGCTTCAAGGCCGAGGCCGGTCGCTACCACCTTTACGTGTCCCTGGCCTGCCCGTGGGCGCATCGCACCCTCATCCTGCGCAAGCTCAAGGGTCTGGAAAGCCTGATCGATGTGTCCGTGGTCAGTTGGTTGATGCTCGAAAACGGCTGGACCTTCGACAAGGCCCATGGCTCGACCGGCGACAAACTCGACGACTTTGCGTTTATGCACCAGCGCTACACCGCCGACACTGCGGACTACACCGGACGCGTCACCGTGCCGGTGCTGTGGGACAAAAAGCTGCAGCGCATCGTCAGCAATGAATCGGCGGAGATCATCCGCATGTTCAACAGTGCCTTTAATGAATTGACCGGCAACACTCTGGATTTCTACCCCGAGCCGCTGCGCACGACCATCGACACGTTGAACGAACGTATTTACCCAGCGGTGAACAACGGCGTGTATCGCGCAGGCTTTGCCACCTCACAGCAGGCGTATGAACGTGCGTTTGATGATGTGTTTGCGGAGCTGGATCACCTGGAACAGCATTTAGGCGACCATCGTTACCTGGCAGGCGAATACCTGACTGAAGCGGATGTGCGGCTGTTCACCACGCTGATTCGCTTTGATGCGGTGTATTACAGCCACTTCAAATGCAACCTGCGCAGGATTGCGGACTATCCGAACCTGTCGAATTGGCTGAGGGAAATGTATCAGTGGCCGGGGGTGGCCGAGACGGTGGATCTCGAGCATATCAAGGGGCATTACTACGCGAGTCACCGCACGATCAACCCGACGGGGATTGTGCCGAAGGGGCCGTTGCAAGCGTTTGATACTGCGCATGATCGGGCACAACTGAACGGCAAAGGCGTCTGCAGCTGATAAGTTACTGTGGTGAGCGGGCTTGCCCCGCGCTGGGCTGCGGAGCGGTCCCAGTAAAAACGCCGAGTTTTTTCAGAAAGAACTCGACGTCTGGTTTTGGGGCCGCTCCGCTGCCCAGCGCGGGGCAAGCCCGCTCACCACAGAAAGCCTGCCAGCTACAATAGCGCTGTCAGACCTGGGATTGTGCGCCTTCGAACCACTTCAGCTTCTCGCGCAACACCACCACTTCACCGACGATCACCAGCGTCGGTGCATGCACTTCATGCTCCGCCACCATGCGCGGCAAATCCGCCAGGGTGCCGGTGAACACGCGCTGGTTGGACGTGGTGCCCTGCTGGATCAACGCCGCCGGTGTATCCGCCGCACGCCCGTGCTTGATCAGCTGTTCGCAGATGATCGGCAAGCCGATCAAACCCATATAGAACACCAGGGTCTGCGAGGGTCCCACCAGGTCCTGCCAAGGCAGGTCCGACGTCCCATTCTTCAAATGCCCGGTGATAAAGCGTACGGACTGCGCGTAATCACGGTGGGTCAGCGGAATCCCGGCATATGCCGCGCAACCGCTGGCCGCCGTGATCCCCGGCACCACCTGGAACGGGATGCCATGGGCCGCCAGTTCTTCGATCTCTTCGCCACCACGACCAAAGATGAACGGATCGCCACCCTTGAGGCGCAGCACGCGCTTGCCTTGCTTGGCCAGGTCCACCAGTTGCTGGTTGATCTGGTCCTGCGGCACCGCGTGGTCGGCGCGACGCTTGCCGACATAGATGCGTTCGGCATCACGGCGACACAGTTCGAGGATCGCGGGCGCGACCAGGCGGTCATACAGCACCACGTCAGCTTGCTGCATCAGACGCAGGGCGCGGAAGGTCAGCAGGTCGGGATCACCCGGGCCGGCACCGACCAGATAGACCTCGCCCGGCGCATAAGGTGGCGCGCCATTGACCTTTTCGATCAGCAGGCGCTCAGCTTCATCGCCCTGCCCGGCCAACTGGCGGTCGGCAATCGGGCCTTGGAACACCTCTTCCCAGAACGCACGACGCTGCTGCACATCCGGGTACAACCCTTTGACTTGGGCACGAAAACGCGCCGCCAACCCGGCCAATTGGCCGTAAGTGGACGGAATCCAGGTTTCCAGCTTGGCGCGGATCAAGCGCGCCAGCACCGGCGCATCGCCGCCGCTGGACACGGCAATCACCAACGGTGAGCGGTCGACGATCGCCGGGAAGATCACACTGCACAAGGCTGGCGCATCCACCACATTGACCGGCACGCAACGACGCTTGGCATCGCTGGACACTTGCGCGTTCAGCGGCTCGTCGTCCGTTGCCGCGATGATCAGGGTGCAACCGTCGAGGTCGGCCTCCTGATAACCGCGCAACATCAGTTCCCCGCCACTGCCCTGCACCAGCTCACGCAACTGGTCTTCGATCTGGGGAGCAACCACTCGCAGCACCGCACCGGCATCCGCCAGCAGCCGGGATTTGCGCAAGGCAATCTCACCGCCACCGACGACCAACACGCGACTGCCGCGCAGGTTATGAAACAGCGGCAGAAATTCCATTTAGCGGATGACCTCAACGCCCGCCATGTACGGCTTGAGCACTTCAGGTACGCGGATAGAACCGTCAGCCTGCTGGTAGTTTTCCAGCACGGCCACCAGGGTGCGGCCTACAGCCAGACCGGAACCGTTGAGGGTGTGGACCAGCTCCGGCTTGCCAGTTTCCGGGTTGCGGAAACGCGCCTGCATGCGACGGGCCTGGAAATCACCGCAGTTGGAGCACGACGAAATCTCGCGGTATTTGTCTTGGCTCGGCACCCACACTTCCAAGTCGTAGGTTTTAACGGCGCTGAAACCCATGTCGCCGGTGCACAGCGCGAGTACGCGGTACGGCAGCTCCAGCAGTTGCAGGACGCGTTCGGCGTTGGCGGTCAGGCCTTCGAGGGCCTCCATGGAGGTCGACGGCTCGACCACCTGCACCATCTCGACTTTGTCGAACTGGTGCTGGCGGATCATGCCGCGGGTGTCACGGCCCGACGCACCGGCTTCGCTGCGGAAGCACGGGCTGTGGGCCACGAACTTCAGCGGCAGTTGCTTGGCGTCGAGGATCTCGCCGGAAACGATATTGGTCAGCGACACTTCGGCGGTAGGGATCAGGTACAGGTCGGCTTCGCCGTCGCGGCTGATCTTGAACAGGTCTTCTTCGAATTTCGGCAGCTGGCTGGTGCCCATCAGCGCCGGTGCCTGCACCAGATACGGGGTGTAGGCCTCTTCGTAACCGTGTTCGGCGGTGTGCAGGTTGATCATGAACTGCGCCAGGGCGCGGTGCATGCGCGCGATCGGGCCGCGCAGCAAGGCAAAGCGTGCGCCGGACATCTTGGCGGCGGTTTCGAAATCCAGGCCACCGGTCAGTTCGCCCAGGGCAACGTGGTCCTTGATCTCGAAATCAAAGGCTGTTGGCGTGCCCCAACGGCGGACTTCGACGTTGCCGTCTTCGTCTTCGCCAATCGGTACGGATTCGTGCGGGAGGTTAGGGATGCCGAGCAGGATCGAATCCAGCTCGGACTGAATTTTTTCCAGCTCGACCTTGCCGTCGGACAGCTCGGTGCCCATGCGCTCGACATCCGCCATCAGCGGCGCAATGTCTTCGCCGCGCTGCTTGGCCTGACCGATGGACTTGGAACGCGCATTCCGCTCAGCCTGCAGTGCTTCGGTGCGGGTCTGGACGGTCTTGCGCTGTTCTTCCAGCGCTTCGATGCGCGCAACATCCAAGGCAAAGCCACGGGATGCCAGGCGGTCCGCTACGTCCTGAAGGTTGCTACGTAACAGTTTGGAATCGAGCATGTCGGTCTCTCGTTTATCAAAGTTTGGTCAAGGACAGGCCGGCCCAGGTGGCGAGCAGCCCGCCGAACACGCTGATGCCCAGGTACCCGAAGGCTATCAGGGCCTGCCCGCTTTCCAGCAGGCGCAGCGTATCCAGTGAAAAGGATGAAAAGGTCGTCAGACCGCCTACAAAGCCGACAATCAAGCCGGCACGAATTTCAATCGGCACTTCCGGGCGCAACAGGAACCAGCCGTACAAGAGCCCGATGATCAGGCAGCCCACCAGGTTGACCGCCAGGGTCGCCGCATAAAAATGCTTCGGCCAGTTGGCGCTGACCCAGGTGCCAGCGGCGAAACGCAATAATGTACCAGCGATGCCGGCTGCGGACACGGCAAGAATCGTCTTAAACACTACTTTCTCCGTTGTTTGGGGCTGAGCCGGTCGAGTTGCGCGAGGTGATTGAGCTTTTCACCGATTTTCAGCTCCAGGCCACGGGGCACGGGTTGATAGAGCGGCAGCGGCTCAAGCTCATCGGGGAAGTAGTCTTCACCGGCCGCGTACGCATCCGGCTCATCGTGGGCATACCGGTATTCATCGCCATAACCCAGCTGTTTCATCAGCTTGGTCGGCGCGTTGCGCAAATGCATCGGCACTTCGAGGGAGCCGTGTTCGGCGGCGGCGCGCAGTGCGGACTTGAAGCCCATGTACACCGCATTGCTCTTTGGCGCACACGCCAGGTAGGTGATTGCCTGGGCCACGGCCAACTCGCCTTCCGGGCTGCCCAGGCGCTCCTGCACGTCCCAGGCGGCGAGGCACAGGCTCAAGGCGCGCGGATCGGCGTTGCCGATGTCTTCGCTGGCCATGCGCACCACGCGGCGGGCGAGGTACAGCGGGTCGCAACCACCGTCGATCATCCGCGCAAACCAATACAACGCGCCGTCCGGGTTAGACCCGCGTACGGATTTGTGCAGCGCCGAAATCTGATCGTAGAAGGCTTCGCCGCCCTTGTCGAAACGCCGGCGCGTATCACCGAGCAAGCTTTGCAGCAGGTCGACGCCAATCTCACCGCCGTCTTCGGCCAGGTCGGAGGCGTTCTCCAACAGGTTGAGAAAGCGGCGGCCATCGCCATCGGCGGCGGTGAGCAGGATTTTGAAACCCTCTTCGCTCACGCTGAGTTGCCGCTTGCCCAACCCCTTGTCTTCGTTCAAGGCGCGGTGCAGCAGCTTCTGCATCGCCACTTCATCCAGGCTCTTGAGTACGTAGACCCGCGCCCGCGAGAGCAAGGCGTTGTTCAACTCAAACGAAGGGTTTTCGGTGGTGGCGCCGATAAAAATCAGCGTGCCGTCTTCGACATAAGGCAGGAACGCATCCTGCTGCGACTTGTTGAAGCGATGCACTTCATCGACAAACAGGATGGTGCGCTTACCGTATTGCCCGGCCTGCTGCTTGGCGACTTCAACCGCCTGCCGGATCTCCTTGACCCCGGCGAGCACCGCCGAGACCGTTTCGAAGTGTGCATCCGAGACCTTCGCCAGCAGCCGTGCCAGGGTGGTCTTACCCACTCCCGGCGGCCCCCAGAAAATCATCGAATGCAGCGCGCCCTGCTCCAGGGCTTCGCGCAAAGGCTTGCCGCGAGCGAGCAGGTGTTCCTGACCGACGTACTCATCCAGGTTGGTCGAACGCAAGCGCGCCGCCAAAGGCTGGGCAATCGGGTCACTTCGAAACAGATCCATGGGCAGCGTTTGAAACCTCTAGATTATTCCTGGATCACGTCGGCACCCTTGGGGATGTCGAACTTGAACTTGGACGCGGGCACCCGCTGGTTGGCCTTGACCCCGGAGAACAGGATATCGGTGCGCTGGCCGACGCTGTCGACCAGGCGCATGTTATTGATCACGCCGTTGCCGAACGACAGGGACAGTGTGTCAAACAGCGTGTCCTTGGATTTCGGCTTGAGGGTGAACTCGATCACGTTGCTGGTTTGCTTGGAGGTGATGTCGAAACTGTCGTTGATTTTCGACACATCACCCGACAGCAACAGCGCCGGGGTCTGGTTCAAGCGCGGGTCGAGCTTCTTGATGGTCGCTTGCTCCAGGTCCGGGTCCCACAGGGTGACCTTCTGGCCGTCGGAAACGATGGTTTGCTCGGCCTTGCCTTCGGTGTGCCAGTAGAACAGGCCAGGGCGCTGCACGGCCATTTCGCCGGCAGTTTCCTGCAACTGGGTGCCACCGGCATCCAGGGTCATCTGGGAGAAGCGCGCGGTCAGGGTCTGGGATTTGTCCAGCAGGTTCTTCAGGCTGGCGACGGAGGCCGGGTCGGCGTGCGCCGAAACAGCAGTCAGGGCCAGTGCCGGCAACAACAGCATGCGGATAAGACGCATGGGAGTCCTCATTGAGTAGTCAGGGCGCGCCGCGTGTTGCCACGCGGCACGGGATCAGTCGCGCATCTGCCCGGGGGCAATGACTTCGCGCGAGCCGTTGGTGTTCATTGCGGTGACGACGCCGGCGTTTTCCATGGCTTCGATCATGCGGGCGGCGCGGTTGTAGCCGATTTTCAGCTTGCGCTGTACCGCCGAGATCGAGGCGCGACGGCTTTCCAGCACAAAGGCCACGGCTTCGTCGTACAACGCGTCGGTCTCGGCATCATCGTCGCCACCACTGCTGCCGCCGTCGAAGCCACTGCCGGCCTCTTCAACGCCCGCGAGGATGTCGTCGTTGTACTCCGGCGCACCGCGCAGTTTCCAGGCTTCCACCACACGGTGGACCTCATCGTCAGAAACGAAGGCGCCGTGAACCCGGATCGGCAGGCTGGTGCCCGGTGGCATGTAGAGCATGTCACCGTGGCCGAGCAGTTGTTCGGCGCCGCCCTGGTCGATGATGGTCCGTGAGTCGATCTTGCTCGACACCTGGAACGCCATGCGCGTCGGAATGTTGGCCTTGATCAGGCCGGTGATCACGTCCACCGACGGACGCTGGGTCGCAAGAATCAAGTGAATACCGGCGGCACGGGCCTTCTGGGCAATACGCGCGATCAGTTCCTCAACCTTCTTGCCGACGATCATCATCATGTCGGCGAATTCGTCGACCACCACCACGATGGTCGGCAGCTTGGTCAACAACGGCGCTTCGTCGTGAATGCTTTCGCGCTTGTACAGCGGATCGGTCAGCGGTGTACCGGCGTCCTGGGCTTCCTTGACCTTGGCGTTAAAGCCCGACAGGTTCCGTACGCCCATCTTCGCCATCAGCTTGTAGCGACGCTCCATCTCGGCCACGCTCCAGCGCAGGGCGTTGGCGGCGTCCTTCATGTCGGTCACCACCGGGCACAGCAGGTGCGGGATGCCTTCGTAGATCGACAATTCCAACATCTTCGGGTCGATCATGATCAGCTTGGCGTCGTCCGGGCCGGACTTGAACAGGATCGACAGGATCATCGCGTTCACACCCACCGACTTACCCGAGCCGGTGGTACCGGCCACCAGCAGGTGGGGCATTTTCGCCAGGTCGGTGATCACCGGCTTGCCGCCGATGTCGTGACCCAGGGCCAGGGTGACCGGCGATTTGAAGTTGTCGTACTCCGGCGTCGACAGCACCTCGGAGAAGCGCACGATCTGGCGGTCTTCGTTGGGAATCTCGATACCCACGGTGGTCTTGCCGGGGATGACTTCCACCACGCGCACGCTGGTCACGGCCAGGGAACGGGCCAAATCCTTCGCCAGGTTGGAGATACGGCTGACCTTCACCCCCGCGGCCGGCTGGATTTCATACCGGGTAATCACCGGGCCTGGGTGGATGGAGTCCACCGACACTTCAACGCCGAATTCCTTGAGCTTGATTTCCAGCAGATGGCCGACGGCCGCCAGGGATTCCGGCGAATAGTTGAGTTGTTTCTTTTCGGCCGGGTCAAGGATCGAGATCGGCGGCAAGGTGCCTTCGACGGCGCTGTCGACGAACAGCGGCGCCTGCTTCTCTTTCTGCACGCGGTGGCTCGGCTCGGCCGGTTTAGGCGGCGCGGGAGCGATCACCGGCGGCACCTGCTTCTCGCGGTCCGACATGTGTTTGCTCAGGGCCTGCTCGCGTTCGATCAGGCGTTCCTTGACCTTGGCCTGCTCACGCCGGTCCGGTGTGCTTGGGGCCACGACTTCGTTGACGCGGGTGTCCACTTCACGCAGCTGCGCCACCATGCGCTTGCGCTCGACGCGGGCCGCCCACCAGCGGTTGGCGGCGCCCTGGAACAGTTCCAGCAGGTCGAGGGTGATCTTGCCGGTCACGTCCATCACCTTGAACCACGATAGGTCGGTGAACACGGTGAGGCCGAACAGGAACAGCGCGATGAACATCAGGGTGCTGCCCTGGATATTCAGCGTCTTGCGCGCCAGGTCGCCGAGGCTTTCGCCCAGCGCCCCGCCCGCGCCCGCCGGCAGGCCGGTGGGTGCATGGAAATGAATGTGCGCCAATGCCGCCCCGGACAACACCAGGAACACCAGGCCGATCAGCCGCCAGGAGAACAGCCAGCCGCTCCACTGCCACGGCTCGTGACGCTGGCGGAAGATCTGCCAGGTCTTGATCGCCAGCAGCAATGGGAAGATATAGGCGAAGTACCCCAGCACCATGAACAGGATATCGGCGCTGTAGGAACCGGCAGGCCCACCGAAGTTCTGCACGTCTTCGATCTTGCTGTTATGGCTCCAGCCCGGATCGTCCTTGCCGTACGTCAGCAAGGCCATCATCAGGAACAGGCACAGCGCGCCGATGGCGATCAACGCACCTTCCTTGAGGCGATAATGCAGGTGCTGGCGCCAAGCGGGCACGACTGCTGCTTTAGGTGTTGCGGCGGATTTCTTCAAAACGGGTCTTTTCCTGCGCCTTTAGCGCGTCCATCTGTTGAATGACTGCAAATACTGCCCAATCCGGGCAGCTGAAAAATGAACGAGCGTGGTTGAATCTACTTTTAACACCGGGCGATTGCTGGATGAAATGGCAGCAGCGCCACAATGGCCGCATTGTACGGGTTTGTGTGCCTGATGCCACGCCGCTTGGCGTTCTTCAAACAGCCTGGCCAATGACATCTCACAAGAGGCCCAATTTGAGCATGCATTGTCTTTGCTGACAAAGGCTTATGAGCTGTTTTTACTAATCCAGGCAAGCTTGGCAAAATGCCTGCATGGGCCAGACCCGATTACGACCACGCCTTATGCAGAGAGTTGCAGAAACACCCGCTCACGCTAATGCGCGTCAATGGCCGATTCGGACTGGCCCCAGAGCGCTGTGTCGACAATAATCAACTCTTGGGGCAGACACCATCGCTGCCCACTCCCCTCCCCTTCCGTAAGCCTGGATGCCATGCTGACCTGGTTACAACGCGACTCACTGACTTTCCCCCCGCTGGCCAAAGCCATGCGCGAACCCAATGGCCTGCTCGCGGCCGGTGGCGATTTATCGGCCGAGCGACTGATCCAAGCCTACCGCCACGGTTGTTTCCCGTGGTTTTCGCAGGGCCAGCCGATCCTCTGGTGGTCGCCCGATCCCCGCACGGTGATATTCCCCGACGAGCTGCATATATCGCGCAGCCTGGGCAAATTGTTGCGCCAGCAGCGCTACGCCGTGACCTTCGACCAAGACTTCGCTGCCGTCATCCAAGCGTGTGCAGCACCGCGCGCCTATGCCGACGGCACCTGGATCACCCAGAGCATCCAGAACGCCTACTTGGCACTGCACCAGCGCGGCTATGCGCATTCGGTGGAGGTCTGGGACAACGGTGAATTGGTGGGCGGCCTGTATGGCCTGGCGATGGGCCAGCTGTTTTTCGGCGAATCCATGTTCAGCCGCGCCGACAACGCCTCAAAATTCGGCTTCGCCACCCTGACCTGCCAATTGCAGGCCTGGGGTTTTGTACTGATCGACTGCCAGATGCCCAATGACCACCTGCACAGCCTGGGTGCCCGCGCCATCTCCCGCAGCGACTTCGCAGGTTTCCTGCGCGACCATCTGGACCAACCCAACACTGGACCGTGGGTTTCTTAGGCGACTTGCGCGCTCCTGGCTTACACTTATTTGAAAGCTTATCCGAGGGTTGATCATGACCGAGTTGGCGCGTTTGAAGTTTTATGCCACTCAACCCCACTCTTGCAGCTATCTGCCCGACGAGCAGGCCACCACGCTGTTCCTCGACCCCAGCCAGCCTATGGACGTGCATGTGTATGCCGACCTGTCGGAGATGGGTTTTCGGCGCAGCGGCGATCATCTGTACCGGCCTCACTGCCAGAACTGCAATGCCTGTGTACCGGCACGCATCCCCGTGGCGCAGTTTCTGCCGGACCGCAACCAGAAACGCATCCTCAAGCGCAACGCCGACCTCACAGTGATGCCGGCCAAGCCTCGGTTTACCGAAGAATACTTCGACCTTTACCAGCGCTATATCGAGGAGCGACACGCCGATGGCGATATGTTCCCACCCAGCCGCGACCAGTTCTCTACCTTCCTGGTGCGCGACCTGCCCTTCTCGCGCTTCTACGAGTTTCGTGCAGACGGCCGACTGGTGGCCGTTGCCGTGACCGATTTGCTGCCTAACGGCCTGTCAGCGGTCTACACCTTCTACGAGCCGGCCGAAGAACGCCGCAGCCTGGGACGCTTTGCGATCCTCTGGCAAATCGGTGAGGCACTGCGCCAGGAACTGGAGGCGGTGTACCTCGGATACTGGATCAAGAACTGCAAAAAGATGAATTACAAGACCCAATATCGGCCTATTGAACTGCTGATTAATCAAAGATGGGTAACACTTAACTAGAACCCCTTGGCTTAAACACCCTTTTTCGGGCACAATGCACGCCGCTTTTGCCTGGCGCAGTTGCACCGGGCCATTCACTGGATACCGAGGGCTTTACTGCATGTCGAAAGAAGACAGCTTCGAAATGGAAGGCACTGTCGTCGACACCCTGCCCAACACCATGTTTCGTGTGGAGTTGGAAAATGGGCACGTCGTAACCGCGCATATCTCCGGCAAGATGCGCAAGAACTACATTCGTATTCTTACCGGTGACAAAGTGCGCGTCGAGCTGACGCCCTATGACTTGAGCAAAGGGCGCATCACTTACCGCGCTCGCTAAGCAAGTCAATACAAGACGCCCGGTTATGCCGGGCGTTTTTGTGTGCGTGCTATTTACCAAGCGCCAAAACCAAATGTGGGAGAGGGCTTGCTCCCGATAGCAGTGTTTCAGTCGCTACATGAGTGACTGATCTACCGCTATCGGGAGCAAGCCCCCTCCCACATTGGCGCCCGCAGCTATCGATCAGGCCATTTCAGCTGTGGTTTCGAACTCGAAGGTCAGCTCGCCATCCTTGAGGTCGATGTGCACCACGCCACCATGGTCGGAGAGCTCGCCGAACAGGATCTCTTCGGCCAATGGCCGCTTGATCTTGTCCTGGATCAGACGTGCCATTGGACGTGCGCCCATTGCCGCGTCGTAGCCACCCTCGGCGATCCAACTGCGCGCCGCCTCGGAGACTTCCAGTTGCACGCGCTTGTCTTCCAACTGCGCCTGAAGCTCGGTGAGGAACTTGTCCACCACGCTTTTGATAACCTCATGGCTGAGGCGACCAAACTGGATGATGGTGTCCAGGCGGTTGCGGAACTCCGGCGTGAAGCTTTTCTTGATCACTTCCATGGCATCGGAAGAGTGATCTTGATGACTGAAGCCGATCGAAGCCCGCGCAGCCGTTTCGGCACCGGCGTTGGTGGTCATGATCACGATCACATTGCGGAAGTCCGCCTTGCGCCCGTTGTTGTCGGTCAGGGTGCCGTGGTCCATCACCTGCAGCAGCAGGTTGAAGACTTCGGGGTGAGCCTTCTCGATTTCATCGAGCAGCAATACGCAGTGCGGCTGCTTGGTGATCGCTTCGGTCAACAGGCCGCCTTGGTCGAAACCGACATAACCCGGAGGCGCACCGATCAGGCGCGATACCGTGTGGCGCTCCATGTACTCGGACATGTCGAACCGCACCAACTCAATACCCATGGCCTTGGCCAACTGCCGCGCGGCTTCGGTCTTGCCGACGCCGGTCGGGCCTGCGAACAGGAACGAACCGACAGGCTTGTCCGGCGACTTGAGGCCCGCACGCGACAGCTTGATCGCGGTGGACAGCGCGTCGATGGCTGCATCCTGGCCGAATACGGTGAGTTTCAGGTCGCGCTCCAAGTTACGCAGCAATTCCTTATCGGAACTGTTGACGTGCTTAGGCGGAATCCGCGCGATCTTGGCCACGATGTCCTCAACCTGAGCAACGTCGATGCGCTTCACACGCTTCTCGACCGGCTGCAGGCGCTGGTAAGCGCCCGCCTCGTCGATCACATCGATGGCTTTGTCCGGCATGTGCCGGTCATTGATGTAGCGCGATGCGAGCTCAGCAGCCGCACGCAGAGCCTCATCGGTGTACTCGATGCCATGGTGCGCTTCGAAACGCCCCTTGAGCCCGCGCAGGATACCGATGGTGTCTTCGACTGAAGGCTCGGACACGTCGACCTTCTGGAAGCGACGCGCCAAGGCACGGTCTTTCTCAAAGATGCCACGGAATTCCTGGAACGTGGTCGAACCGATGCAGCGGATATCACCCGACGAGAGCAGCGGTTTGAGCAGGTTGGAGGCATCCATTACCCCGCCGGACGCCGCACCGGCACCGATGATGGTGTGGATCTCGTCGATGAACAAAATCGCCTGAGGGCGTTTTTTCAGTTCACCCAGCAACGCCTTGAAGCGTTTCTCGAAATCGCCACGGTATTTGGTCCCGGCGAGCAAGGCGCCCAGGTCCAGGGAGTAGACGACGCTGTTTGCCAGCAGGTCCGGCACCTGGTTATCGACGATGCGCTTGGCCAGGCCTTCGGCAATCGCGGTTTTACCCACGCCCGCCTCACCCACCAGCAACGGGTTGTTCTTGCGACGACGCGCGAGGATCTGCGCTACACGCTCAACCTCAAGCTCGCGCCCCACCAGCGGATCGATCCGCCCCTGGCGCGCCAGTTCGTTGAGGTTGCTGGCATAGGCATCCAGTGGATTGCCCGAAGAAGAAGACTCACCGCCCTCGTCGTCCTGCATTTCCTGCTCACCTTCGGAATGATCGCCGTGCCCAGGCACTTTGGAGATACCGTGGGCGATGTAATTGACGACATCAATACGGGCAACGCTCTGCTGTTTGAGCAGGAACACTGCCTGGCTTTCCTGTTCGCTGAAAATGGCCACAAGCACATTGGCGCCCGTGACTTCACGCTTACCGGAGCTCTGAACGTGGAAAACAGCGCGCTGCAATACCCGCTGAAAGCCCAGGGTTGGCTGGGTTTCACGGTCCTCGTCGTGCACGGGGATCAGTGGCGTGGTGGAGTCGATAAACTCCTGCAGGTCGTGCTTGAGTTTGTCGAGGTTGGCGCCGCACGCACGTAGAACGGTGGCGGCAGCTTCGTTATCCAAAAGTGCCAGCAGCAGGTGTTCGACGGTCATGAATTCATGACGCTTCGAACGGGCCTCCTTGAAGGCAAGATTGAGGGTGACTTCGAGCTCGCGGTTTAACATAGCTTCACCTCATACCCAAGTGGTCGGCGTTAACCGTCCTTCTCGATTTCACAGAGTAGCGGATGCTGGCTTTCCCTGGCGTACTGGTTGACCTGCATGGCCTTTGTCTCGGCGATGTCGCGGGTAAACACTCCACATACTGCCCGTCCTTCTGTGTGAACGGCCAGCATTACCTTGGTCGCCAACTCGCGGTTCAGGTTAAAAAACACCTCGAGCACTTCGACCACGAAATCCATCGGTGTGTAGTCATCATTGAACAAAACCACCTTGTACATCGGCGGCGCCTGTAAAGCAGGCTTGGCCTCCTGAACAGCAATGCCTGCAGAACCGTCGTCATCGTGTTCGTGATCCGGTCGATCCTGATTGAATGTTAGTCGAATCTGGCTGATTGCATGCATGGAAAGAAAGGTTCGTCAGTGGTTCAAATACAGTGGTGGGGGCGACCTGTCAGAATTTCAACTGCTGACCGATCGGTCGCCTTGACTATCGGCGAAACGGTGTTACAACCAATAGAACCCACAGTGGGTAAAAAAGGTCCGCGCAGTCAACCTTATTTATTCGGGTTAGGACGGATAAACTGGATGATACTCCAGTGATGGAGTCTGGTGCAGAGGGATATGGGTATGTCTGGCGTCAAGATCAGTGGCAAGGTCAAATGGTTTAACAATGCCAAGGGGTACGGTTTTATCATTGAAGACGGTAAATCCGAGGACCTGTTTGCGCACTTTTCAGCGATCATCATGGACGGATACAAAACGCTGAAAGCGGGACAAGCAGTCAGCTTTGAGATCATTCAAGGCCCTAAAGGACTGCACGCCGTGAATATCGACACAGTGAAAGAAGTCATTGCGAGCCCAGCAGCACGTGCGAGCGAAGCAGAAAAGAAACAAACGGCCTGACTCGCCGCCGAGCGTGTAGCTTGCGATAAAAAAACGGCCACCCCAATCAACTCGGGATGGCCGTTTTTTATGCCCGCGCGATTACATATGCGAAATCAACGCATCACCAAAGCCCGACGACGACACCAGTTTCGCGCCCTCCATCAGGCGTTCGAAGTCGTAGGTCACGGTCTTGGCCGAAATCGCACCGTTGGTGCCCTTGATAATCAAGTCAGCCGCCTCGGTCCAGCCCATATGGCGCAACATCATCTCTGCCGACAGAATCAACGAACCTGGGTTGACCTGGTCCTTGCCTGCATATTTAGGCGCAGTACCATGGGTTGCCTCGAACATCGCCACGGTGTCGGACAAGTTAGCCCCCGGCGCGATACCGATACCGCCCACTTCCGCCGCCAGGGCATCAGACAGGTAGTCACCGTTCAGGTTGAGGGTGGCGATCACGTCATACTCAGCCGGACGCAGCAGGATTTGCTGGAGCATCGCGTCGGCAATCGCATCCTTGACCACTACATTCTTGCAGGTCTTCGGGTTCTTGAACTGCATCCACGGCCCACCATCGAGCAGCGTCGCGCCGAACTCTTCGGCCGCCACTTCGTAGGCCCACTCCTTGAAGGCCCCTTCGGTGAACTTCATGATGTTGCCTTTGTGCACGATAGTCAGCGAATCGCGGTCATTATCCACCACATATTGCAGGGCCTTGCGCGCCAGACGCTTGGTGCCCTCCAGCGATACCGGCTTGATGCCGATCCCGCAATCCTGGTCGAAACGGATCTTGGTGACGCCCATTTCTTCCTTGAGGAACTTGATGACCTTGGTGGCCTCCGGCGAACCGGCCTTCCATTCGATCCCGGCGTAAATGTCTTCGGAGTTCTCGCGGAAGATGGTCATGTCCACATCGCCTGGCTTCTTGACCGGGCTGGGCACGCCTTCGAACCAGCGCACCGGCCGCAGGCACACGTACAGGTCGAGTTGCTGACGCAGGGCCACGTTCAGCGAGCGGATGCCGCCACCGACCGGCGTGGTCAGCGGCCCCTTGATGGACACCACGTAATCCTTGACCGCATCCAGGGTTTCCTGAGGCAGCCAGGTGTCCTGGTCGTAGACTTGGGTCGCCTTCTCACCGGCGTAAACCTCCATCCACGAGATTTTGCGCTTGCCGCCGTAGGCCTTTTCAACAGCTGCGTCGACCACCTTGATCATCACCGGACTGATGTCGACGCCAATACCGTCACCTTCGATGTAAGGGATGATCGGTTGGTCAGGAACATTGAGAGAATGGTCTGCATTGACGGTGATTTTGTCGCCGACTGCCGGAACCTGAATCTTCTTGTATCCCATGCTGAACTCCATCTATGGATTGAACATCTGGCTGCGTTCGAGCCTACTCCAGATAAATGGCGACTGAAACCTCGCGCCATGCTCATTTGCATCGAAAACAGCATAAATTGTCGCCTACAAGCCTGAAAGCAAAGGGAAAAGCGCCAATCTTGAGCACATCGTGCGACTTTAGGCGTAACCCGGCACCTGCGACCTTTAGACCAATGGACGACACACCTTTTGTATGAAGGCTCGGCGTAAGCATAGCGACCTATGTATAATGCCGCCGCTGACCAAAGAGTCACGACGGCGGACCGCTCTAGAACAGTGCCTTCCGCTACAAAGCAGGGCTAATACAATAGTCCACCCGCTTGACGCTCGACTGATGCAACCCAACATCACCGCGAAGAAACCTCGACATTTCGCTCATGGATGACTTTGAACGAACGCGCTCCACCCGGCGCATCTCGAGTTTCTGCGCACGCTTTCAGCAAAGAAGAGAGTTAATCCGAATATGCCCACCCGCTCGAAGATCATCTATACCTTCACCGACGAAGCCCCAGCCCTCGCCACCTATTCACTGCTGCCTATCGTAGAGGCCTTCACCGCTTCCGCTGATATTGCCGTGGAAACCCGCGACATCTCCCTCGCAGGGCGCATCCTCGCAAGCTTCCCCGAGCAACTGGGCACCAAGGCTATCCCGGACCACCTCGCCGAACTGGGCGACCTGGCCGTTACACCTGAAGCCAACATCATCAAGCTGCCTAACATCAGCGCCTCGACCCCGCAGCTGCAAGCCGCGATCAAGGAATTGCAGGCCCAGGGCTACGCCCTGCCGGACTACCCGGAAACCGTAACCACCGACGCGGAAAAAGAAACCCGTGCACGTTACGACAAGGTCAAGGGCAGCGCCGTGAACCCGGTACTGCGCGAAGGCAACTCCGACCGTCGCGCTCCGCTGTCGGTCAAGAACTATGCACGCAAGCACCCGCACAAAATGGGCGCCTGGGCTGCCGACTCCAAATCCCACGTTGCCCACATGAGCAGCGGCGACTTCTACGGCAGCGAAAAATCCGTACAGATCGAAGCCGCTGACGCTGTCAAAATCGAGCTGGTCGCTCAAGACGGCACTACCACCGTCCTGAAAGAAAAGACCACGGTCAAGGCCGGCGAAATCATCGACAGCGCCGTGCTGAGCAAAAAAGCCCTGCGCAGCTTCATCGCCGCTGAAATCGAAGACGCCAAGAAGCAAGGCGTACTGCTGTCGGTTCACCTGAAAGCCACCATGATGAAGGTCTCCGACCCGATCATGTTCGGCCAGATCGTTGCCGAGTTCTATAAAGACGCCCTGGCCAAGCACGCCGACGTGCTGGCACAGATCGGCTTCAACCTGAACAACGGTATCGGCGACCTGTACGCGCGCATCAAGGCCTTGCCTAGTGATCAGCAAGCGCAGATCGAAGCTGACATTCAAGCGGTCTACGCCGCTCGCCCTTCCCTGGCGATGGTCAACTCCGACAAAGGCATCACCAACCTGCACGTACCGAGCGACGTCATCGTCGACGCGTCGATGCCGGCCATGATCCGTGACTCCGGCAAAATGTGGGGCACCGACTGCCAACTGCACGACACCAAGGCCGTGATCCCGGATCGCTGCTACGCCACCATCTACCAGGCGGTGATCGAAGAGTGCAAAGCCAACGGCGCTTTCGACCCTACCACCATGGGCAGCGTGCCAAACGTTGGCCTGATGGCGAAAAAGGCTGAAGAGTACGGCTCCCACGACAAGACCTTCCAGGTCAAGGCTGACGGCGTCGTCCGCGTGACCGACAGCAAGGGCAACCTGCTGATGGAACAGAAAGTCGAGGCTGGCGACATCTTCCGCATGTGCCAGACCCAAGACGCGCCGATCCAGGACTGGGTCAAACTGGCCGTCAACCGTGCCCGCGCCAGCAACACCCCGGCCATTTTCTGGCTGGACCCTAAGCGTGCACACGATGGCGTCGTGGTCGAGAAAGTTCAGGCCTACCTGAAAGACCACAACACCGAAGGCCTGGAGATCCGCATCATGTCGCCGGTCGACGCGATGAAGTTCACCCTGGAGCGTACCCGCAAGGGCCTGGACACCATCTCGGTGACCGGTAACGTACTGCGCGACTACCTGACCGACCTGTTCCCGATCATGGAACTGGGCACCAGCGCCAAGATGCTGTCGATCGTGCCGCTGATGAACGGCGGTGGCCTGTTTGAAACCGGCGCCGGCGGTTCGGCTCCGAAGCACGTGCAGCAGCTGCTGGAAGAAAACTTCCTGCGCTGGGACTCCCTGGGTGAGTTCCTGGCCCTGGCCGCCTCCCTTGAGCATTTGGGTGTGACGTACAACAACCCGAAAGCCTTGGTACTGTCCAAGACCCTGGACCAGGCCACTGGCCAGTTCCTTGACAACAACAAGTCGCCATCGCGCAAAGTCGGCAACATCGACAACCGCGGCAGCCACTTCTACCTGGCGCTGTACTGGGCTCAAGCCCTGGCCGCCCAGACCGAAGACACTGCCCTGCAAGCGCAGTTCGGCGAACTGGCCAAGACCCTGGCCGCGAACGAAGCCACCATCGTGGCCGAGCTCAACGCCGTACAGGGCAAGCCAGTGGACATCGGCGGCTACTACGCGCCGAACCCTGAGCTGACCAGCAAGGCCATGCGCCCAAGCAACACCCTCAACGCGGCGATTGCCAAGTTGAAGTAAGGTTGTAAGGATGCAAAGAAGCCCCGGCCCTGTGCCGGGGTTTCTGTTTTATGTGCTTTTTTGCTGAAAAAACCTAATCAAAATGTGGGAGGGGGCTTGCCCCCGATAGCGGTGGGTCAGGCACAGATAGATCAACTGACACGCCCTCATCGGGGGCAAGCCCCCTCCCACACTGACGGTTATCCTGTTCCAGGACAGCACCGCATCTTAAATCCAGAGGTAACCATGACCTGGCAACCCCACATCACTGTCGCCACCCTCGTCGAAGACAACGGCCGCTTCCTGATGGTCGAGGAACTCAAGGGCGGTCGCGCCGTGCTCAACCAGCCTGCCGGCCACCTCGACCCGGATGAAACCCTCATCCAAGCCGCGGTTCGCGAAACCCTCGAGGAAACCGGCTGGGACGTCGAAGCCACCGGTATCGTCGGCATCTACCTCTACACCGCCCCCAGCAATGGCGTGACCTACCAGCGGGTCTGCTTCACCGCCAAAGCCCTGAAGCACCACCCGGACTATCAACTCGACGAAGGCATCCTGCGCGCCCGCTGGCTGACCCGTGACGAGCTGATGGCGCTGCGCGACGACTGGCGCAGCGAGCTGATCATCCGCTGTATCGATGATTATCTGGCCGGCCAGCGCCACAGCCTGGAATTGATCCGCCCTTCTCTTTAGCCTTGCGGGCCCAGGCCTGCTAGAATCGCGTCCTTTTTCAAGACACCCGTTGAAACCCTATGCGTGATCCAGCCCCTTCTGACACACAAAAGAAGCGCGTTATCGTCGGCATGTCCGGCGGCGTGGATTCTTCCGTTTCCGCCGTTCTGCTCATGGAGCAGGGTTATGAGGTGGAAGGCCTGTTCATGAAGAACTGGGAAGAAGACGATGGAACGGAATACTGCACCGCCATGGACGACCTGGCGGACGCCCAGGCCGTGTGCGACAAGATTGGCATCAAGCTGCACACCGCCAACTTCGCCGCCGAGTACTGGGACAATGTGTTCGAGCACTTCCTGGCCGAATACAAGGCCGGCCGCACGCCGAACCCGGACATCCTGTGCAACCGTGAAATCAAGTTCAAGGCGTTCCTCGACTACGCCATGATGCTCGGCGCCGACCTGATTGCCACTGGCCACTACGTGCGTCGCCGCGATATCGATGGCCGCACCGAACTGCTCAAGGGCGTGGACCCGAACAAGGACCAGAGCTACTTCCTGCACGCCGTCGGCGGTGAACAGATCGCCAAGACCCTGTTCCCGGTGGGCGAGCTGGAAAAACCCGAAGTGCGCAAGATTGCCGAGAAACATGGCCTGGCCACCGCCAAGAAGAAGGATTCCACCGGGATCTGCTTTATCGGCGAACGCCGCTTCAGCGACTTCCTCAAGCAGTACCTGCCGGCGCAGCCGGGTGAAATCAAGACCACCGACGGTGAAGTGATCGGCCGCCACCACGGCCTGATGTACCACACCATCGGCCAGCGCCAGGGCCTGGGCATCGGCGGCCTGAAAGACGCCGGTGAAGAGCCGTGGTACGTGCTGGTCAAGGACCTGGACAATAACGTGTTGATCGTCGGCCAGGGCAACGAACACCCGCTGCTGTTCTCCGGCGCGCTGTTGGCTTCCGAGATCTATTGGGTCAACCCGATCGACCTGAGCACGCCGCGCCGCCTGACCGCCAAAGTGCGCTATCGCCAGGGCGACCAGCCTTGCACCCTGGAAAAAACCGCCACCGGCTACCGGGCCACCTTCGATGACCCGCAACGCGCGGTCACCCCGGGCCAGTCCGTGGTGTTCTATGACGGCGAAATCTGCCTGGGCGGCGGCGTGATTGAAGTCGCCGAAGCCTGGAGCAACCCGGCATGAGCCCGACCCAGGAGCAATTGACGGCACTCGGCGGGGTTTTCCTTGCCGCCGTGCTGGTGGACAAGATCGCCAAGACCGGCCAGGTCACCGAGGCAGGCTTGACCTGCATGCTCGGCAGCCTGTTGATCCGCGACCCCAAGGACACCCTGGAAGTCTACGGGGGCGACGACCTGGCGCTGCGTGAAGGCTACCGCGCACTGATCGGCGCCCTGGAGCGCGACCCCAGCACCCTGCAGCGCGAGCCGTTGCGCTATGCCCTGTCGATGCTCGGCCTGGAGCGTCAACTGGCCAAGCGCGAGGACATGCTGGAGGTCATCGGCAAGCGCCTGCCGCAAATCCAATCCCAAGTGGAACACTTCGGCCCGGCCCACGAAAACGTGGTTGCCGCCTGCGGTGCGTTGTACCAGGACACCTTGAGCACCTTGCGCCAGCGGATCCAGGTCCACGGCGACATGCGCAACCTGCAGCAACCGAACAACGCCTCGAAAATCCGCGCCCTGCTCCTGGCCGGTATTCGCTCGGCACGGTTGTGGCGCCAGTTGGGCGGACATCGTTGGCAACTGGTGATCAGCCGACGCAAATTACTTAAAGAGCTTTACCCGTTGATGCGCAACGAATAAGTCGCACCAGCAGGCCTTTTTCAAGCCGTTACGCGTAATACGCCGGTCAGTTGGCAACGGACCGGCGGATTTTTTCATGTATGATACGCGCCCCATTTCGTTGCCCGACTGTCCGAGAACACCCCATGCAGCTCTCTTCGCTCACTGCGGTTTCCCCTGTTGACGGCCGCTACGCCGGCAAAACCCAGGCCCTGCGCCCTATTTTCAGCGAATACGGCCTGATCCGTGCTCGCGTGCTGGTTGAAGTGCGCTGGCTCCAACGCCTGGCCGCTCACCCCGCCATCAGCGAAGTGCCGGCGTTTTCCGCGCAAGCCAACGCTGTGCTCAACACCCTGGCGGAAAACTTCTCCCTGGAGCACGCCGAGCGTGTGAAAGAGATCGAGCGCACCACCAACCACGACGTCAAAGCCATCGAGTACCTGCTCAAAGAGCAAGCGGCCAAGCTGCCGGAACTGGCCCAGGTCAGCGAGTTCATCCACTTTGCCTGCACCAGTGAGGACATCAACAACCTGTCCCACGCCCTGATGCTGCGTGAAGGCCGTGATGACGTCATGCTGCCACTGATGCGCCAGACCGCCGAAGCCATCCGCGAACTGGCGATTCGCTTCGCTGCGGTGCCGATGCTGTCGCGCACCCACGGCCAGCCGGCCTCGCCGACCACCTTGGGCAAAGAACTGGCCAACGTGGTGTACCGCCTGGAACGCCAGATCGCTCAAGTCGCCGCCGTACCGCTGCTGGGCAAGATCAACGGCGCCGTAGGCAACTACAACGCCCACCTGTCGGCCTACCCGGAGATCGACTGGGAAGCCAACGCCCGAGCCTTCATCGAAGACGAGCTGGGCCTGGGCTTCAACCCGTACACCACGCAGATCGAACCGCACGACTACATCGCCGAGCTGTTCGACGCCATTGCGCGCTTCAATACCATCCTGATCGACTTCGATC
Organism: Pseudomonas sp. QC2; assembly: GCF_002859085.1. Classification (NCBI taxonomy): domain Bacteria; kingdom Pseudomonadati; phylum Pseudomonadota; class Gammaproteobacteria; order Pseudomonadales; family Pseudomonadaceae; genus Pseudomonas; species Pseudomonas sp. QC2. The sequence goes on along the minus strand of NZ_PKKS01000003.1, from coordinate 416,991 downwards.
GCGATATCTGGGGCTACATCTCCCTGGGCTACTTCAAGCAGCGCACCATTGCCGGTGAAATCGGCTCGTCGACCATGCCGCACAAAGTCAACCCGATCGACTTCGAAAACTCCGAAGGCAACCTTGGCATCGCCAACGCCCTCTTCCAGCACCTGGCCAGCAAGTTGCCGATCTCCCGCTGGCAGCGCGACCTGACCGACTCCACCGTACTGCGCAACCTCGGCGTGGGCTTTGCCCATAGCGTGATCGCGTACGAAGCCAGCCTCAAAGGCATCAGCAAGCTTGAGCTCAATGAGCAGAAGATCGCCGCTGACCTGGACGCGTGCTGGGAAGTATTGGCCGAGCCGATCCAGACCGTGATGCGCCGCTACAACATCGAAAACCCGTACGAGAAGCTGAAAGAGTTGACCCGTGGCAAGGGCATCAGCCCTGAAGCACTGCAAACTTTCATCGACGGCCTGGACATGCCAGCCGCGGCCAAGGCTGAGCTGAAACTGCTCACCCCGGCCAACTACATCGGCAACGCTGTAGAGCAAGCCAAGCGCATCTGATCCACGCAAGCCCCTTTGAGACGCCCGGCCGCGCCGGGCGTTTTTATTCCAGTCTGAAAAGTGCTTTTTTTCAATAGGTTACACATGAATCCTGATATCCCTCTTCAACTTCTGGGCGGCATCACGGCACGGGAATTCCTGCGCGACTACTGGCAGAAAAAGCCGCTGCTGATCCGTCAAGCCATCCCTGATTTCGAAAGCCCGATCGACGCCGACGAACTCGCCGGCCTGGCGCTGGAAGAAGAAGTCGAGTCGCGCCTGGTGATTGAACACGGCGAGCGTCCGTGGGAATTGCGTCGCGGCCCGTTCGCCGAAGATGCCTTCAGCACCCTGCCTGAGCGCGAGTGGACCCTGCTGGTGCAGGCGGTCGACCAGTTCGTGCCGGAAGTGGCCGAGCTGCTGGAGCAGTTCCGCTTCCTGCCCAGCTGGCGCATTGACGACGTGATGATCAGCTTCGCCGCACCCGGCGGCAGCGTCGGCCCGCACTTCGACAACTACGACGTGTTCCTGCTGCAAGCCCAGGGCAAGCGCAACTGGAAGATCGGCCAAATGTGCAGCTCCGAGAGCCCGCTGCTGCAGCACGCCGACTTGCGCATCCTCGCCGAATTCGAAGAAAGCGCCGAATGGGTGCTGGAACCGGGCGACATGCTCTACCTGCCACCGCGCCTGGCGCACTTCGGCATTGCCGAAGACGACTGCATGACCTACTCCGTGGGTTTCCGCGCACCGAGCGCCGCCGAAGTGCTGACCCACTTCACCGACTTCCTCAGCCAGTACCTGACTGACGAAGAGCGCTACACCGACGCCGACGCCCAGCCGGTCAGCGACCCCCACCAGATCCAGAGCGACGCGCTGGACCGCCTCAAGAGCCTGCTGGCCGAGCACATGAGCGACGAGCGCATGCTACTGACCTGGTTCGGCCAGTTCATGACCGAACCGCGCTACCCGGAACTGGTGGCCGGTGAAGAACTGGGTGAAGAAGACTTCATCAGCAGCCTGCAAGATGGCGCGATCCTGGTGCGCAACCCAAGCGCGCGCCTGGCCTGGTCCGAAGTCGACGACGACGTGCTGCTGTTCGCCAGCGGCCAGAGCCGTTACCTGCCCGGCAAGCTGCGTGAGCTGCTGAAGCTGGTGTGCTCGGCCGATGCGCTGCACAGCGAGAACCTCGGCGAATGGCTGGCGGATGAAGACGGCCGCGATCTGCTGTGCGAACTGGTCAAGCAAGGAAGCCTGGGATTTGCCGATGAATAAGATTCACGTCAGTGTCGCGGATTGGCAAAAGGATATCGCCGAGATTCGGCGCATTCGTGAAGCGGTCTTTATCGCGGAACAATCGGTCCCACCGGAGCTGGAGTGGGACGCGGACGACGCCGGCGCGGTGCATTTCCTCGCATTTGAAGGCGATTTTCCGATTGGCACCGCGCGCCTGCTGCCCAGCGGCGAGATCGGCCGCGTGTCGGTACTCAAGGACTGGCGCGGGCTGAAGGTCGGCGACAAGCTGATGGCTGCGGTGATTGGTGTAGCCGAGCAGCGCGGCCAGGCCAAGCAGTTCCTGAGTGCGCAGGTGTATGCGGCGCCGTTTTATGAGCGGCTGGGCTTCAAGATCGTCAGCGAGGAATTCCTGGAAGTCGGGATTCCGCACGTCGATATGGTGCGCGGGGCCTGATCCGAGACCGCGTCGCTTGCCCCCGATAGCTATTTCAGCAACACCCTTAATGCCCTGCCATGCCAGGGCATTTTGCCGTCTACGATTCAATTTGCGACCTGCCAGGCCGACAAACTGGCACTATCCAGCCTTTGACTCGCAGAGATAACGGACATGTCCCTACGCACCCTGCTCACCGCCCTCCTCCTGACCGCCAGCGTCTCGGCCGTGGCCGACACCGAAGTCGTCAACCTGAGCAACCGCACCAGCGCCGATCTGCTCCCCGTGGCACAGAACTTCATCGGTAAGGACGGTACCGTCAGCGCTTACGGCAACCAGTTGATCGTGAATGCCGCCCCCGCCAAGATCCAGGACCTGCGTGCCCTGCTTTCTCAACTCGACACACCCGCCAAACGCCTGCTGATCACCGTCGACACCAACGAAAACAACCAGCAGAACAGCGGCGATAGCCAAACCCGCATCATCAGCTACGGCACCACCAGCCGCGATGGCGGCATCCAGCAGATCCAGGCCAGCGAAGGCGTACCCGCACTGATCCAGGTCGGCCAGAGCGTGCCGCTGACCACCACCCAGCAGGACAGCTACGGCCGACTGCAAAACCAGACTCAGTATCGCAACGTGACCCAGGGTTTCTACGTGACCGCCAGCGTCACCGGCGAGACCGTTCATCTGGCGATCAGCACCAACCGTGACCGCATGAGCCAGGAACGTCCCGATGTAGTGAACGTGCAAAGCACCGACACAACCGTCAGTGGGCGGCTGGGCGAGTGGATCTCCCTGGCTGGCATCAATCGCGAGACCCAGGCCGACAAATCCTCTACAACCCGCAGCTACTCTACTCAGGGTCGCGATGACCTGACGGTACGGGTTAAAGTCGACACCTTGAACTGAAGCACCAAAAACTGACTGATGAGTCGTCTTAGACTAAAGATGTAGTGCTTGAAAAAAAGCACTACAAAACATTTGACGATCCAAAAAAGCATGGGCATGATGGCCTCGCTCCCGCTAATCAGGGGCCCTGGCAAGGGCCTTCGGATCGTCGCTCCAAGTTACCCACCTGAGCCGATTCGTGTCTGTACCGCCCACAAGGTGTGTTTGACGAGGTTGCGACTGGAACGAAGTTGTCCCGAGGGACGGAAGCTAACCAGGTAACCCGGCTACACACTGATGGATCGTACAAAGGCCCACGACGCCCGAAGACCGTTCGCAGTTCGCCCTTACCTGCTCAACTCTCCCTTGAGCCATCGTTCATCCCGTCGCATTCCCCGCCGAACCTGACTTGACCACCTAAGCTTCTGGTCAGCGAGCAGCCCTGCCCACGCAATGAATGCGTGGCTGGCAAACGGATACTTCAAACAAGACGCGACGAGGTTTTTTCCCATGGCACTGACACGCGAACAGCAAATTGCAGCCCTCGAGAAAGACTGGGCTGAAAACCCACGCTGGAAAGGCGTGACCCGCGCTTATTCCGCTGCTGACGTCGTCCGCCTGCGTGGCTCGGTTCAACCTGAGCACACCTTTGCAAAACTCGGCGCCGAAAAACTGTGGAAGCTGGTCACCCAGGGTGCCAAGCCGTCCTTCCGCCCCGAGAAAGATTTCGTCAACTGCATGGGCGCCCTCACTGGCGGCCAGGCAGTCCAACAGGTAAAAGCCGGTATCCAGGCGATCTACCTGTCCGGCTGGCAAGTGGCAGCGGACAACAACTCCGCTGAATCCATGTACCCCGACCAATCGCTGTACCCGGTGGACTCGGTGCCGACCGTGGTCAAGCGCATCAACAACTCGTTCCGCCGCGCCGACCAGATCCAGTGGAAAGCCGGTAAAGGCCCGGGCGATGAAGGCTACATCGACTACTTCGCGCCGATCGTGGCGGACGCTGAAGCCGGTTTCGGCGGCGTACTGAACGCCTACGAACTGATGAAGAGCATGATCGAGGCCGGCGCTGCCGGCGTGCACTTCGAAGACCAACTGGCGTCGGTGAAGAAATGCGGCCACATGGGCGGCAAGGTATTGGTTCCGACCCAGGAAGCCGTACAGAAGCTGACCGCCGCCCGCCTGGCCGCTGACGTTGCCGGCACACCGACCATCATCCTGGCCCGTACCGATGCTAACGCCGCTGACCTGCTGACCTCGGACTGCGACCCGTACGACCAGCCGTTCGTAACGGGCGAACGCACCCAGGAAGGCTTCTATAAAGTACGCGCCGGTCTCGACCAGGCCATCGCCCGCGGCCTGGCCTACGCGCCGTACGCCGACCTGATCTGGTGCGAAACCGCCAAACCGGACCTGGACGAAGCCCGTCGCTTCGCCGAAGCGATCAAAAAGGAATACCCGGACCAACTGCTGTCCTACAACTGCTCGCCTTCCTTCAACTGGAAGAAGAACCTGGACGACGCAACCATCGCCAAGTTCCAGCGCGAACTGTCAGCCATGGGCTACAAGCACCAGTTCATCACCCTGGCCGGCATTCACAACATGTGGCACAGCATGTTCAACCTGGCGCACGACTACGCCCGCAACGACATGACCGCCTACGTGAAGCTGCAGGAGCAAGAGTTCGCTGACGCCGCCAAGGGTTACACCTTCGTGGCGCACCAGCAGGAAGTGGGCACCGGCTACTTCGACGACATGACCACCGTGATCCAGGGCGGCACCTCGTCCGTGACCGCGCTGACCGGCTCGACCGAAGAAGAGCAGTTCCACTAAGCACCGCGTACACGGCCACTGCGGCCGCAAGGAAGACCTAACCGCAGTGCCGCACAACAATCACGCCCCGACTGGTTCGGGGCGTTTTTTTGCCTGAGCGATCTGCTCCGGGCCAATGAGAATCCAACTGTGGGAACGCATGCGGCCTGGAAATTTTGGGCAAAATATTGATCCAGAGCGGTATTTGCGTCGGATAAATCGGTTAAAAGATCCGCGTCAGCAACTAAGCGGTAATCAAGCAAGTAACGGCAACTTCCCTCGCTGCATGAGAAACAATCGCTTAAACTCCACGCAAACAATATTCATTATCATTTGGAGCATGAAAACTTCGTTACCGGTTAAACAAAACACATTTGATTAAATGCCCGCTAATGCCCGCCCCATAAGGGCTACAGCCCCAAGAAGGTGCACTATGTGCTTATTCCATCGAATAATTTCGCTATAGGAATTTTACTTGCCCGGTGTTTAGCCATAAAATCACCGCGATTGATTGCAGTGCGACATATCGTCACTGCATCGTTACTTTTTCGAGCTCAGAGACCTTTGCTCTCTGTTAAGGATTTCCAGCATGACCGAAGCGACAGGACTCATGGCCCACAACTGGGGCTTTGCCATTTTCCTTCTCGGTGTTGTCGGCCTTTGCGCCTTCATGCTTGGTGTCTCCAGCCTCCTCGGGTCAAAAGCCTGGGGCCGCAGCAAAAATGAACCGTTCGAGTCCGGCATGCTGCCTACAGGTGGCGCCCGCTTGCGGCTCTCAGCCAAATTCTATCTGGTCGCGATGCTCTTCGTGATCTTCGATATCGAAGCCCTTTTTCTCTTTGCCTGGTCTGTGTCCGTCCGCGAAAGCGGCTGGACCGGATTCGTCGAAGCTCTCGTTTTCATAGCAATTCTGTTGGCAGGCCTTGTCTACCTATTCCGAGTGGGCGCCCTTGATTGGGCTCCGGAAGCTCGTCGTAAGCGGCAAGCGAAGCTGAAACAATGAGGCTTTGGCGATGCAATACAATCTCACCAGGATCGACCCGGATGCTCCTAACGATCAGTACCCTATCGGCGAACGGGAAACCGTCTCCGATCCGTTAGAAGACCAAGTCCACAAAAACATCTACATGGGCAAGCTGGAAGACGTGCTGAGTGGCGCGGTCAACTGGGGGCGTAAAAACTCCCTGTGGCCGTACAACTTCGGTCTGTCCTGCTGCTACGTGGAAATGACCACCGCCTTCACGGCGCCCCACGACATCGCGCGCTTTGGCGCCGAAGTTATCCGGGCATCGCCGCGCCAGGCGGATTTCATGGTTATCGCCGGTACCTGCTTTATCAAGATGGCGCCGATCATTCAGCGTCTCTACGAGCAAATGCTCGAGCCAAAGTGGGTTATCTCCATGGGTTCGTGCGCCAACTCCGGTGGCATGTACGACATCTACTCCGTCGTTCAAGGGGTGGACAAGTTCCTGCCCGTGGACGTCTACGTGCCTGGCTGCCCGCCCCGCCCTGAAGCTTTCCTGCAAGGCTTGATGCTATTGCAGGAATCGATTGGCAAGGAGCGTCGCCCGCTTTCCTGGGTCGTCGGCGATCAAGGCGTGTACCGCGCCGAGATGCCTTCGCAAAAGGAACAACGCCGCGAACAGCGAATCGCAGTCACCAACCTGCGCAGCCCCGACGAAGTCTGATCCAGCACCGCTTCTTTTATAGAACGAAAACCTGGCTTCATTCTTTACGTTGACCGAAAGCGATAAAAAACCATGACTACAGGCAGTGCTCTGTACATCCCGCCTTATAAGGCAGACGACCAGGATGTGGTCGTCGAACTCAATAACCGTTTTGGCCCTGACGCCTTCACCGCCCAGGCCACACGCACCGGTATGCCGGTGCTGTGGGTGGCGCGTGCCAAGCTTGTCGAAGTCCTGACCTTCCTGCGCAACCTGCCCAAGCCGTACGTCATGCTCTATGACCTGCATGGCGTGGACGAGCGTCTGCGCACCAAGCGCCAGGGGCTGCCGAGCGGCGCCGATTTCACCGTGTTCTACCACCTGCTGTCGATCGAGCGTAACAGCGACGTGATGATCAAGGTCGCCCTGTCCGAGAGCGATCTGAGCGTGCCGACCGTCACCGGTATCTGGCCGAACGCCAGCTGGTATGAACGCGAAGTCTGGGACATGTTCGGGATCGACTTCCCGGGCCACCCGCACCTGACGCGCATCATGATGCCGCCGACCTGGGAAGGTCACCCGCTGCGCAAGGATTTCCCTGCGCGCGCCACCGAATTCGACCCCTTCAGCCTCAACCTCGCCAAGCAGCAGCTTGAAGAAGAAGCTGCGCGCTTCCGTCCGGAAGACTGGGGCATGAAGCGCTCCGGCACCAACGAGGACTACATGTTCCTCAACCTGGGCCCGAACCACCCTTCGGCTCACGGTGCCTTCCGTATCATCCTGCAACTGGACGGCGAAGAAATCGTCGACTGCGTACCGGACATCGGCTACCACCACCGTGGTGCCGAGAAGATGGCGGAACGTCAGTCGTGGCACAGCTTCATCCCGTACACCGACCGTATCGACTACCTCGGCGGCGTGATGAACAACCTGCCGTACGTGCTCTCGGTCGAGAAGCTGGCTGGCATCAAGGTACCGGACCGCGTCGACACCATCCGCATCATGATGGCCGAGTTCTTCCGGATCACCAGCCACCTGCTGTTCCTGGGTACCTATATCCAGGACGTCGGCGCCATGACCCCGGTGTTCTTCACCTTCACCGACCGTCAGCGCGCCTACAAGGTCATCGAAGCCATCACCGGTTTCCGCCTGCACCCGGCCTGGTACCGCATTGGCGGCGTGGCCCACGACCTGCCGAATGGCTGGGAGCGCCTGGTCAAGGAATTCATCGACTGGATGCCCAAGCGTCTGGACGAGTACCAAAAGGCTGCGTTGGACAACAGCATCCTCAAGGGCCGCACCATCGGCGTCGCCGCCTACAACACCAAAGAGGCCCTGGAATGGGGCGTCACCGGTGCCGGCCTGCGCTCGACTGGCTGCGATTTCGACCTGCGTAAGGCGCGCCCGTACTCGGGCTACGAGAACTTCGAGTTCGAAGTGCCGCTGGCGGCCAATGGCGATGCCTACGACCGTTGCATCGTGCGCGTCGAAGAAATGCGCCAGAGCCTGAAGATCATCGAGCAGTGCATGCGCAACATGCCGGCCGGCCCGTACAAGGCGGATCACCCGCTGACCACGCCGCCGCCGAAAGAGCGCACGCTGCAGCACATCGAAACCCTGATCACGCACTTCCTGCAGGTTTCGTGGGGCCCGGTGATGCCGGCCAACGAGTCCTTCCAGATGATCGAAGCGACCAAGGGTATCAACAGTTATTACCTGACGAGCGATGGCGGCACCATGAGCTACCGCACCCGGATTCGTACGCCAAGCTTCCCGCACTTGCAGCAGATCCCTTCGGTGATCAAAGGCGAGATGGTCGCGGACTTGATTGCGTACCTGGGTAGTATCGATTTCGTTATGGCCGACGTGGACCGCTAAGCATGAACAGCACGCTTATCCAGACAGACCGTTTCACCCTGAGTGAAACCGAGCGCTCGGCCATCGAGCACGAGCTGCATCACTACGAAGACCCGCGCGCGGCGTCGATCGAGGCGCTGAAGATCGTCCAGAAGGAACGTGGCTGGGTGCCCGACGGCGCCCTCTACGCCATCGGCGAGATCCTCGGCATCCCCGCGAGCGACGTTGAAGGCGTGGCCACGTTCTACAGCCAGATCTTCCGCCAGCCGGTGGGTCGCCACATCATTCGCGTGTGCGACAGCATGGTCTGCTACATCGGTGGCCACGAGTCCGTGGTCAGCGAGATCCAGAACAAGCTGGGCATCGGCCTCGGCCAGACCACTCCGGACGGCCGCTTCACGCTGCTGCCGGTGTGCTGCCTGGGCAACTGCGACAAGGCGCCGGCGTTGATGATCGACGACGACACATTCGGTGACGTGCAGCCCGCTGGCGTGACCCAATTGCTCGAGGGCTACCCATGACCCTGACTTCTTTCGGCCCGGCCAACCTGATCAAGCGTTCGCCTGAGACCCACCCGCTGACCTGGCGCCTGCGTGACGATGCCGAGCCCGTGTGGCTCGACGAGTACCAGGCCAAGAACGGCTACGCCGCTGCGCGCAAAGCCTTCGCCGACATGGCCCAGGACGACATCGTCCAGACCGTGAAAGACGCCGGCCTCAAAGGCCGCGGCGGTGCAGGCTTCCCCACGGGCGTGAAGTGGGGCCTGATGCCCAAGGACGAATCCATCAACATCCGCTACCTGCTGTGCAACGCGGATGAAATGGAGCCCAATACCTGGAAAGACCGCATGCTGATGGAGCAACTGCCCCATCTGCTGATCGAAGGCATGCTGATCAGCGCCCGCGCGCTGAAAACCTACCGGGGCTACATCTTCCTGCGTGGCGAATACACCACCGCCGCCAAGCACCTCAACCGTGCCGTGGAAGAAGCCAAGGCCGCCGGCCTCTTGGGCAAGAACATCCTCGGTTCGGGCTTTGACTTCGAACTGTTCGTGCACACCGGCGCCGGGCGTTATATCTGCGGTGAAGAAACCGCACTGATCAACTCCCTCGAAGGCCGTCGCGCCAACCCGCGCTCCAAGCCGCCCTTCCCCGCCGCCGTGGGCGTGTGGGGCAAGCCGACCTGCGTGAACAACGTTGAAACCTTGTGCAACGTGCCGGCGATCATCGCCGACGGCGTGGACTGGTACAAATCCTTGGCCCGCGAAGGCAGCGAAGACATGGGCACCAAGCTCATGGGCTTCTCCGGCAAGGTCAAGAACCCTGGCCTGTGGGAGCTGCCTTTCGGCGTGACCGCCCGCGAGCTGTTCGAGGACTACGCCGGCGGCATGCGCGACGGCTACACCTTGAAGGCCTGGCAACCAGGCGGCGCCGGTACCGGTTTCCTGCTGCCCGAGCACCTCGACGCACAAATGTATGCCGGCGGCATCGGCAAGGTGGGCACCCGGATGGGTACCGGCCTGGCGATGGCGGTCGACAACACCGTGAACATGGTCTCGTTGCTGCGCAACATGGAGCAGTTCTTCGCCCGCGAATCCTGCGGCTTCTGCACCCCCTGCCGCGACGGTCTGCCATGGAGCGTCAAGCTGCTGATGGCCCTGGAAAACGGCGAAGGCCGCGAGGGTGACATCGAGACCCTGCTGGGCCTGGTCGGTTTCCTCGGCCCAGGCAAGACCTTCTGTGCTCACGCACCGGGCGCCGTGGAGCCATTGGGCAGCGCAATCAAATACTTCCGCTCGGAGTTCGAAGCCGGCATCGCGCCTACCAGCGCCGCCGTCCCGCCTCTGGCGAGGCCGATCGTAGTCGGCGCGTAACGCTTAAAACAGGCGAAGGGTCCGTGCCCTTCACCTGCTCATGGGCTGACGCCGTAAAGGCTGTGTTGATGCCCATGAATAACAAGATTCCATTAGCCACGCCCGCTGACAACGGGCCAACGAAGAACTTTGAACCATGGCCACTATCCACGTAGACGGCAAAGCGCTCGAAGTCGATGGGGCGGACAACCTGTTACAGGCATGTCTCTCACTCGGCCTCGACATCCCGTATTTCTGCTGGCACCCCGCGCTTGGTAGCGTCGGTGCCTGTCGCCAGTGCGCGGTCAAGCAGTACACCGACGAGAACGACACGCGTGGTCGTATCGTCATGTCCTGCATGACCCCAGCCACCGACAACACCTGGATCTCCATCGACGATGAAGAATCCAAGGCGTTCCGCGCCAGTGTCGTCGAATGGCTGATGACCAACCACCCCCACGACTGCCCGGTCTGTGAGGAAGGCGGTCACTGCCACCTGCAAGACATGACGGTGATGACCGGCCACAACGAGCGCCGCTATCGCTTCACCAAGCGTACCCACCAGAACCAGCAACTGGGCCCGTTCATTTCCCACGAAATGAACCGCTGCATCGCCTGCTATCGCTGCGTGCGCTTCTATAAGGACTACGCCGGCGGCACCGACCTCGGCGTATTCGGCGCCCACGACAACGTGTACTTCGGTCGCGTTGAAGACGGCGTACTTGAAAGCGAGTTCTCCGGCAACCTCACCGAGGTCTGCCCGACCGGTGTGTTCACCGACAAGACTCACTCCGAGCGCTACAACCGTAAGTGGGACATGCAATTCTCGCCGAGCATCTGCCATGGCTGCTCCAGCGGTTGCAACATCTCCCCAGGCGAGCGCTACGGCGAACTGCGTCGCATCGAAAACCGCTTCAACGGCTCGGTCAACCAGTACTTCCTGTGCGACCGGGGCCGTTTCGGCTATGGCTACGTCAACCGCGAAGACCGCCCACGCCAGCCGCTGCTGGCCGATGGCGCCAAGCTGAGCCTCGACGCGGCGCTGGATAAAGCCGCCGACCTGCTGCGCGGCCGTAACATTGTCGGTATCGGTTCGCCGCGTGCCAGCCTCGAAAGCAACTACGCGTTGCGTGAGCTGGTGGGCGCCGAGCACTTCTACTCCGGTATCGAAGCCGGTGAGCTGGAGCGCATCCGCCTGGTCCTGCAAGTGCTGAACGACAGCCCGCTGCCCGTTCCGAACATGCGCGACATCGAAGATCACGATGCGATCTTCGTGCTCGGTGAAGACCTGACCCAGACCGCCGCGCGTATCGCGCTGTCGCTGCGCCAGTCGGTGAAAGGCAAGGCCGAAGACATGGCCGACGCCATGCGCGTCCAGCCTTGGCTCGATGCCGCCGTGAAAAACATCGGCCAGCACGCGCTGAACCCGCTGTTTATCGCAAGCCTCGCTGAAACCAAGCTCGACGATATCGCTGAAGAATGCGTCCATGCGGCTCCAGATGACCTGGCGCGCATCGGTTTTGCCGTGGCCCACGCCCTGGACGCCAGCGCACCGGCCGTCGAAGGCCTGGACGCTGAAGCCGGTGAACTGGCCCAGCGCATCGCCGACGCCCTGTTGGCCGCCAAGCGCCCATTGATCATTGCCGGCACCTCCTTGGGTTCCAAGGCACTGATCGAAGCCGCCGCCAACATCGCCAAGGCCTTGAAGCTGCGCGACAAGAACGGTTCCATCAGCCTGGTCGTGCCGGAAGCCAACAGCCTCGGCCTGGCCATGCTCGGTGGCGAGTCGCTGGACGCCGCGCTGCAAGCGGTGACCGACGGCAACGCCGACGCCATCGTGGTGCTGGAAAACGACCTGTACACCCGCACCGATGCCGCCAAGGTTGACGCTGCGCTGAACGCCGCCAAAGTCCTGATCGTCGCCGACCACCAGAAAACCGCCACCAGCGAGCGCGCCGACCTGGTGCTGCCGGCCGCCACCTTCGCCGAAGGCGACGGTACCCTGGTCAGCCAGGAAGGCCGCGCCCAGCGCTTCTTCCAGGTGTTCGATCCGAAGTACATGGACGCCAGCATCCTGGTCCATGAAGGCTGGCGCTGGCTGCATGCCCTGCGCGCCACCTTGCTGAACCAGCCAATCGACTGGACTCAGCTCGACCACGTCACCGCCGCCGCCGCCGCAAGCGCGCCGCAGCTGGCGCGGATCGTCGACGCCGCACCGTCCGCCGCGTTCCGCATCAAGGGCATGAAACTCGCCCGTGAGCCGCTGCGTTACTCCGGTCGTACAGCCATGCGCGCCGACATCAGCGTGCATGAACCGCGTACCCCGCAAGACAACGACACCGCGTTCGCCTTCTCCATGGAAGGTTATTCGGGTTCGGTCGAGCCCCGTCAGCAGGTGCCGTTTGCCTGGTCGCCGGGCTGGAACTCGCCACAGGCCTGGAACAAGTTCCAGGACGAAGTCGGGGGTCATATCCGCGCTGGCGACCCAGGCACCCGCCTGATCGAGACCCAGGGCGACTCGCTGAACTGGTTCGCTGCCGTACCGCGTCCGTTCAACCCGGCCCAGGGCACCTGGCAGGTTGTGCCGTTCTTCCACCTGTTCGGCAGCGAAGAGAACTCTTCGAAAGCCGCGCCGGTACAAGAGCGCATTCCAGAAGCCTACGTGTCCCTGGCCAAGTCCGAAGCCGACCGCCTGGGCGTCAACGACGGTGCCCTGCTCAGCCTGAACGTGGCCGGCCAGACCTTGCGTCTGCCGCTGCGCATCAACGAAGCATTGGGTGCCGGCTTGGTTGCACTGCCTAAAGGCCTCGCCGGCATTCCACCGGCGATCTTTGGCAAAACCGTTGACGGTCTGCAGGAGGCAGCGCAATGACCTGGTTCACCCCTGAAGTGATCGACGTGATCATCTCGGTCGTCAAGGCCATCGTGATCCTGTTGGCCGTGGTCGTCGCGGGCGCCCTGCTCAGCTTCGTCGAACGTCGCCTGCTGGGCTGGTGGCAGGACCGTTACGGTCCGAACCGCGTTGGCCCATTCGGCATGTTCCAGATCGCTGCCGACATGCTGAAAATGTTCTTCAAGGAAGACTGGACCCCACCGTTTGCCGACAAGGTGATCTTCACCCTGGCACCGGTCGTGGCCATGAGCGCCTTGCTGATCGCCTTCGCCGTTATCCCGATCACCCCGACCTGGGGCGTGGCGGACCTGAACATCGGCTTGCTGTTCTTCTTCGCCATGGCCGGTCTGTCGGTCTACGCGGTGCTGTTCGCCGGTTGGTCGAGTAACAACAAGTTCGCCCTGCTGGGCAGCTTGCGGGCCTCGGCCCAGACCGTGTCCTACGAAGTGTTCATGGGCCTCGCGCTGATGGGCATCGTGGTGCAGGTCGGCTCGTTCAACATGCGCGACATCGTTGAGTACCAAGCGCAGAACCTGTGGTTCATCATTCCGCAGTTCTTCGGCTTCTGTACCTTCTTCATCGCTGGCGTCGCCGTGACTCACCGTCACCCGTTCGACCAGCCGGAAGCGGAACAGGAACTGGCCGACGGTTACCACATTGAATATGCCGGTATGAAATGGGGCATGTTCTTCGTCGGTGAATACATCGGCATCATCTTGATCTCGGCCCTGCTGGTCACACTGTTCTTCGGCGGCTGGCACGGTCCATTCGGCATCCTGCCGCAGTTGGCGTTCTTCTGGTTCTTCCTGAAGACCGCGTTCTTCATCATGTTGTTTATCCTGCTGCGCGCTTCCATTCCGCGCCCACGGTACGACCAGGTGATGGATTTCAGCTGGCGCTTCTGCCTGCCACTGACCCTGATCAATTTGCTGGTGACTGCTGCCGTTGTGTTGTTGAACACGCCAGCGGCCGCGGTTCAGTGAGGATTTGACCCATGTTCAAATATATTGGCGACATCGTTAAGGGTACCGGTACCCAGTTGCGAAGCCTGGTGATGGTGTTCGGTCACGGCTTCCGCAAACGCGACACCCTGCAATACCCGGAAGAAGCGGTGTACCTGCCGCCGCGCTATCGCGGCCGCATCGTGCTGACCCGCGACCCCGATGGCGAAGAGCGTTGCGTAGCCTGCAACCTGTGCGCCGTGGCGTGCCCGGTGGGTTGCATCTCCCTGCAGAAAGCTGAAACCGAAGACGGTCGCTGGTACCCGGACTTCTTCCGCATCAACTTCTCGCGCTGCATTTTCTGCGGCCTCTGCGAGGAAGCTTGCCCGACCACCGCGATCCAGCTCACACCGGATTTCGAGATGGCCGAGTTCAAACGTCAGGACCTGGTGTACGAGAAAGAAGATCTGCTGATCTCTGGTCCCGGTAAAAACCCTGATTACAACTTCTATCGTGTTGCAGGTATGGCCGTTGCCGGTAAGCCGAAAGGCGCCGCACAAAACGAAGCCGAGCCGATCAACGTGAAGAGCTTGCTGCCTTAAGGAAGAAAGATGGAATTCGCTTTCTATTTCGCATCGGGTATCGCGGTTGTGTCCACGCTTCGCGTGATCACCAACACCAACCCTGTGCACGCCCTGCTCTACCTGATCATTTCACTGATCGCCGTGGCCATGACCTTCTTCAGCCTCGGCGCACCGTTCGCCGGTGTGCTGGAAGTGATCGCCTACGCCGGCGCCATCATGGTGCTGTTCGTGTTTGTGGTGATGATGCTCAACCTGGGGCCGGCTTCGGTCGCCCAGGAGCGCGTCTGGCTCAAGCCCGGCATCTGGCTCGGCCCGGTTGTCCTCGCAGCCCTGCTGCTGGGTGAACTGCTGTATGTGCTGTTCGCTCACCAGAGCGGCCAGGCCATCGGCCACACCACCGTAGACGCGAAAGCCGTGGGCATCAGCCTGTTCGGCCCGTACCTGCTGGTGGTCGAACTGGCGTCGATGCTGCTGCTCGCCGCAGCCATCACTGCCTTCCACTTGGGCCGCAACGAAGCCAAGGAGCAATGACGATGCCTGCTATCCCTTTGGAGCATGGTCTGGCGGTCGCCGGCATCCTGTTCTGCCTTGGCCTGGTCGGCCTGATGGTCCGCCGTAACATTCTGTTCGTGTTGATGAGCCTGGAAATCATGATGAACGCCGCCGCACTGGCGTTCATCGTTGCGGGTGCACGTTGGGGCCAGCCGGATGGACAAGTCATGTTCATCCTGGTGATCAGCCTGGCAGCCGCCGAGGCCAGTATTGGCCTGGCGATCCTGCTGCAACTGTATCGTCGCTTCCACACGCTTGATATCGACGCTGCCAGTGAGATGCGCGGATGAACATGATCTTTCTGACTTTCGTATTCCCCCTGATCGGTTTCCTGCTGCTGTCGTTCTCCCGTGGACGCTGGTCGGAAAACCTCTCGGCCCTGGTGGGCGTGGGTTCCATTGGCTTGTCGGCCATCGTTGCCGCCTATGTCATCTGGCAATTCAACGTGGCGCCGCCGGAAGGCGGTCACTACACCCTGGTACTGTGGCAGTGGATGTCGGTGGAAGGCTTCAAGCCTAACTTCGCCCTCTACGTCGACGGCCTGTCGATCACCATGCTCGGCGTGGTTGTCGGCGTGGGCTTCCTGATCCACCTGTTCGCGTCCTGGTACATGCGCGGTGAAGCGGGTTACTCGCGCTTCTTCTCGTACACCAACCTGTTTATCGCCAGCATGCTGTTCCTGGTGCTCGGCGATAACCTGTTGTTCCTGTACTTCGGTTGGGAAGGCGTGGGCCTGTGCTCGTACCTGTTGATCGGTTTCTACTACAGCAACCGCAACAACGGTAACGCGGCACTTAAAGCCTTTATCGTCACCCGGATCGGCGACGTGTTCATGGCTATCGGCCTGTTCATCCTGTTCCAACAGGTGGGCACGCTGAACATCCAGGAACTGCTGGTGCTGGCACCGCAGAAATTCCAGGTCGGCGACTTCTGGATCACCCTGGCCACCCTGATGCTGCTGGGCGGCGCCGTGGGTAAATCCGCGCAACTGCCCCTGCAAACCTGGCTGGCGGACGCGATGGCGGGCCCTACCCCGGTTTCCGCACTGATCCACGCGGCAACCATGGTAACTGCCGGTGTCTACCTGATCGCCCGTACTCACGGCCTGTTCACCCTGGCGCCGGATATCCTGCATCTTGTAGGCATCGTCGGTGGCGTGACCCTGGTACTCGCCGGTTTCGCCGCGCTGGTGCAGACCGATATCAAGCGGATCCTCGCCTATTCGACCATGAGCCAGATCGGCTACATGTTCCTGGCCCTGGGCGTTGGCGCCTGGGACGCGGCGATCTTCCACCTGATGACCCACGCCTTCTTCAAGGCCTTGCTGTTCCTTGCCTCCGGTGCGGTGATCGTTGCCTGCCACCACGAGCAGAACATCTTCAAGATGGGCGGCCTGTGGAAGAAGCTGCCACTGGCCTACGCCAGCTTCATCGTCGGTGGCGCCGCACTCGCAGCCCTGCCGCTGGTGACCGCCGGTTTCTACTCCAAGGACGAAATCCTCTGGGAAGCCTTTGCCAGCGGTAACCAGAACCTGCTGTACGCAGGCCTGGTGGGTGCATTCATGACCTCGCTGTACACCTTCCGCCTGATCTTCATCACCTTCCACGGTGAAGCCAAGACCGAAGCACACGCAGGCCACGGCATCTCGCATTGGCTGCCATTGTCGGTGCTGATCATCCTGTCGACCTTCATCGGCGCGCTGATCACCCCGCCCTTGGCCGGTGTACTGCCGGAAAGCGCCGGCCATGCCGGTGGCGCCGCCAAGCACAGCCTGGAAATCGCCTCGGGCGCCATCGCCATCGCCGGTATCCTGCTCGCGGCCCTGCTGTTCCTCGGCAAGCGTCGCTTCGTGACAGCCGTTGCCAACAGTGGCATTGGCCGCTTCCTGTCAGCCTGGTGGTTCGCCGCCTGGGGCTTCGATTGGATCTACGACAAACTGTTCGTCAAGCCCTACCTCGCCATCAGCCACATGCTGCGTAAAGACCCGCTCGACCAGACCATCGGTTTGATCCCGCGTGCCGCCAAGGCCGGTCACACCGCCCTGAGCCGCAGCGAAACCGGCCAATTGCGTTGGTATGCAGCTTCCATGGCGGCCGGTGCCGTGCTGGTGATCGGCGCCATCGTGGTGGTGGCGGTATGACTATGAACTTTGCGAACTTGCGAAAGGAAACGAGCCCGTCATGATTCTGCCCTGGCTAATCCTGATCCCCTTTATCGGCGGCCTGCTCTGCTGGATGGGTGAACGCTTCGGCGCCACCCTCCCCCGCTGGATTGCGTTGCTGACCATGTCCCTGGAACTCGCACTCGGCCTCTGGCTGTGGGCCCATGGCGACTATTCATTTGCTCCGGCACCGGGTGTCGATCCGACCTTCGCGCTTGAATTCAAGCACGTGTGGATCCAGCGCTTCGGCATCAATGTGCACCTGGCCCTCGATGGCCTGTCGCTGTTGATGATCCTGCTGACCGGCCTGCTGGGTATCCTCTCGGTACTCTGCTCCTGGAAAGAGATCCAGCGTCACGTGGGCTTCTTCCACCTGAACCTGATGTGGATCCTGGGCGGCGTGGTCGGCGTGTTCCTCGCCCTCGACCTGTTCATGTTCTTCTTCTTCTGGGAAATGATGCTGGTGCCGATGTACTTCCTCATCGCGCTCTGGGGTCACAGTTCTTCGGACGGCAAGAAAACCCGGATCTACGCGGCAACCAAGTTCTTCATCTTCACCCAGGCTTCCGGCCTGATCATGTTGGTGGCGATCCTGGGCCTGGTACTGGTCAACTTCAACAGCACGGGCGTGATTACCTTCAACTACGCCGACCTGTTGAAGACCAAGATGTCCCTGACCACCGAGTACATCCTGATGCTGGGCTTCTTCATCGCCTTCGCGGTGAAGCTGCCGGTGGTGCCGTTCCACTCCTGGTTGCCTGACGCTCACGCCCAGGCGCCGACCGCCGGTTCCGTGGACCTGGCCGGTATCCTGCTGAAAACCGCTGCCTACGGCCTGCTGCGTTTCGCCTTGCCGCTGTTCCCGAATGCTTCGGCCGAGTTCGCGCCGATCGCCATGACCCTGGGTCTGATCGGGATTTTCTACGGCGCGTTCCTGGCCTTCGCACAAACCGACATCAAGCGTCTGATCGCCTTCTCGTCCGTTTCCCACATGGGTTTCGTACTGATCGGCATCTACTCCGGCAGCCAACTGGCGCTGCAAGGCGCGGTGATCCAGATGTTGGCCCACGGTGTTTCGGCCGCTGCACTGTTTATCCTGAGCGGTCAGCTGTACGAGCGCCTGCATACTCGTGACATGCGTGAAATGGGTGGCGTGTGGTCGCGCATCGCGTACCTGCCGGCGATCAGCCTGTTCTTCGCTGCTGCATCCCTGGGCTTGCCGGGTACCGGTAACTTCATCGGCGAGTTCCTGATCCTGATGGGTGCCTTCGTGCAGACGCCGTGGATCAGTGCGATTGCTACCTCCGGCCTGGTGTTTGGTTCGGTCTACTCGCTGATCATGATCCACCGCGCCTACTTCGGCCCGGCCAAGTCCGACACCGTCCTGCAAGGGATGGATGCGCGCGAACTGATCATGGTGCTCGGCCTGGCGGTACTGCTGATCTACATCGGCGTGTACCCGCAACCGTTCCTGGACACTTCTGCCGCAACGATGCATGGCGTGCAGCAGTGGTTCGGCACCGCCTTCTCTCAACTCGCTTCGGCCCGGTAAGAGCGCTATGGAATTCACGATCCAACACTTTATCGCGCTTGCGCCGCTGCTGATCACCAGCCTCACCATCGTGGTGGTGATGCTGGCGATCGCCTGGCGCCGCAATCACTCGCAAACGTTCCTGCTGTCCTGTGCCGGTTTGAACCTGGCCCTGCTCTCGATCATCCCGGCCCTCAAGGTCGCACCACTGGCGGTCACGCCATTGATGATGGTCGATGACTTCGCGTTGCTGTACATCGCGCTGATCCTGGTCGCGACCCTGGCTTGCGTCACCCTCGCCCACGCCTACCTCGGCGAAGGCGGCACTGGCTACCCAGGCAACCGCGAAGAGCTGTACCTACTGATCCTGCTGGCTGCGGCCGGTGGCATCGTGCTGGTCAGCGCGCAGCACCTGGCGGGCTTGTTCATCGGCCTGGAACTGCTGTCGATCCCAACCTACGGCCTGGTGGCCTATGCCTTCTTCAACAAGCGCTCCCTGGAAGCCGGCATCAAGTACATGGTGCTGTCGGCGGCCGGTTCCGCGTTCCTGTTGTTCGGTATGGCCCTGCTCTACGCCGAAGCCGGCAACCTGAGCTTCACCGGTATCGGTCACGCCCTGGCGGCCACCAGCATGCCTGCGCCGATTGCCCAGTTGGGCCTGGCCATGATGCTGATCGGCCTGGCGTTCAAGCTGTCGCTGGTGCCCTTCCACTTGTGGACCCCGGACGTGTACGAAGGCGCCCCGGCGCCGGTGGCTGCGTTCCTGGCCACCGCGTCGAAAGTGGCTGTGTTTGCGGTGATGGTGCGTCTGTTCCAGATCTCCCCTGCCGCCAACACCGGTGTGCTGAGCACCGTACTGACCGTGATCGCCATCGCGTCGATCCTGTTCGGCAACCTGCTGGCCCTGACGCAGAACAATCTCAAGCGTCTGCTGGGTTACTCGTCCATCGCTCACTTCGGCTACCTGCTGATCGCCCTGGTGGCGAGCAAAGGCCTGGCCGTGGAAGCCATGGGCGTGTATCTGGTCACCTACGTGATCACCAGCCTCGGCGCGTTCGGCGTGATCACGCTGATGTCCTCGCCGTTCAAAGGCCGTGACGCCGACGCCCTGTACGAATACCGCGGCCTGTTCTGGCGCCGTCCGTACCTGACCGCCGTACTGACCGTGATGATGCTGTCCCTGGCCGGTATCCCGCTGACTGCCGGCTTTATCGGCAAGTTCTACATCGTCGCCACCGGCGTTGAAGCGCACGAGTGGTGGCTGGTTGCCTCGCTGGTCCTGGGCAGCGCCATCGGCGTGTTCTACTACCTGCGCGTGATGGTCACCCTGTACCTGATCGAGCCAAACCTGCGTCGTGTGGATGCCGAGCTGCATTGGGAACAGAAGGCAGGCGGCGTGATGCTGCTGGCCATCGCCCTGCTCGCGTTCTTCCTGGGTGTTTACCCACAACCGTTGCTCACCCTGGTGCAGCACGCGGTGCTGGGCGTTTGATCGCTTAGCGGGATGCAGTAAACAAAACGGCGCCTTCGGGCGCCGTTTTGCGTTTCTGGGGCCGGTGCTTTTACCCTCCTCTACTCAGGGAAATTTCCTCCTCCACCTGCCTCCTTATCTGGCATCTACCCGATGAGGGCCGCCGTATGGTGTTTGCGTTTTAGGAAAGTTCCCACAGCAGGGTCACTTGACCCAAGGCGGGTGGGCCACCAAACTATACGCAGGCTACGTACAGAGCATGGATGCTCTATTTATCGAACTGCCGGCCTTCGAGCGGCATCGCAAGGACTATCTGAGTGACGAGCTTTTCCACGGTTTCCAACAGGCGTTGATGAAGAACCCGGAAGCGGGAGACGTGATCGAGGGAACAGGCGGTTTACGCAAGGTTCGCTTTGTCGACGAACGACGCAACAAAGGCAAGCGCGGTGGCCTGCGGGTCATTGACTACGGGTGGTCGGGCGGCACGCAATTCTGGTTATTCACCCTGTACGGCAAACATGAACAGGACGACCTGACGCCACAGCACAAAAAAGCCCTAAAACACATGCTGGACAGGGAAATCAAAGCGAGAACACATCATGAAACGTGAAATCTTTTCCGAACTGGTCGAAGGCTTCGACGCCCTGGCAAACGAACGCCAAGGCAAAGTCACCCTGCGGACCCACAAGGTTCATCTCAACAACCTGGAGCCGCTCACCGCAGAGGAAGTGGTCGCCGTGCGTCAACAGCTCAACCTCTCCCGTGCCGTCTTCGCCATGTACCTGCGCACCAACACGCGTACGCTGGAAAACTGGGAGCAAGGCCGGGCCAAACCTAATGCCCAGGCCGCCACCCTGATTCGCCTGGTGGCGCGTTTTCCCGAGACCGTGGCACAACTTGCGGCGTTGGGTTGACCTGCAATGACCCCAATAAAAACGCCCCGAACATTCGGGGCGTTTTCCATTACAACGGCGTCAGAATGCGATACCGACCTTGAACCCGTACTCATCACGCTTGAGCTTGGTGTTGTCGGCCACGTCGGAATCACCGTCGAGCTTGTATTCGGTGCGGGTGTAGTACAGGCCTGCCATCACCGGCAAGTCGCCTTTCTGATTCATCAGCAGGCTGACTTCGGCGTATGGGTTGGTGCGGTCCTTGAGGTCCACGGTGTCGCTGCCAACATCATCCACCTTGAGCCTGGTGCGGCCATCGATAGTGCGACGGGCGCCGGCTTCGACGCGCAGGGTCATGTCATCGAACTGGTGGTTGTAGCCCAGGGCCGCCTTGGCGAACGGTGATTTATTGGTGAGCTTCACATCAAGGTTGTTGATTTCCGGCTCGTAGCGGGTCCAGCTGTAGCCACCGCCCACGATCACGTCGACAAAGTTGCGCGCATCCAGCGCGGCGCGCCAGCCGAGATCCAGGTCGGCCTGGCCTTCCTTGAGTTTGTTGTCGCTCTTTTCGCCGTACTTGGCTTCGATACCGGCTTGGTAGATGAAACCGGATTCGGCGGTGAGCTTGTTGCCAAAGTTGTAGAACAGGCCCGCTTCCGGCATGTGGCTCTTGTCGCTTTGGCTGCCGCCTTCGAATTTGAAGTCGTTGTAGCTGCCCAGGATCCCGAAGATGGAAATCGGGTCGGTGGACGGTGCGGCGAACACCGCAGCAGGCGCAGCGACCAGCGCCAGCAGCGAGGAACCCTTGAGAAATTTTCCGAATAGCTTGGACATCGTTTTACATCTCCTTGTCTGGTGAGCAAATTATTCAGGAACCGCTTCGAACCCTTGCTGGCGCGAAAGGTTCGAATTAATTTGCACCGATTTGAAGGTAAAACGGTTCAGCGAAGGCTCTGGATCAATACTCTCAAAAAACAGCCACTACGAGGCTATCAAGGATCTGGCGAAGCGACGCCGAGACCGGCACTTGAATGTCAAAGGTCCTGCCCAGCACATCCAGCAGCTCATCGGCACTGCCAAGCGTGCGTTTTTCGCTCGGCCGATCCAGGTAATGAACCGCGTAGCTGGCGTTGTTCAACGTATAGCGTTTACCCGGCGCCAAGCGTGCGACTTTCAGCTGGCCCACAAAGGGCGAACCCGGGTGCGTGGAGACGTACCAGTTGCCGATTTCATAGTCGATGCCCGCCTGTACTTGCAGATCGAACACATACAAGCCGCGCCACTCCCCGGCCACTTGCGCCCACAGCGTGTAACTGCCCTGCCCGTCGAAGGTCAGGCGATAAGGTTCATGCGCCGTGACCTGCAGCGCTTCAGTGTCCAACTGCAACGGGCTGCTGGGCACCATGCCGCCAAAGCCGACATCGCTGATATAACGCACGCCGTCCAGGGTCACCAGGCTCAAGCGATGGGTGCGCGCCGTGTGCGCATCCGGCGGCCCTCCCATCACCACCCGGCCGGTAATGCCGCGTGCATCAAAGCCGAGTTCCTGCAACAGCGCCAGGAACATCTGGTTCAGCTCATAGCAATAACCACCCCGTCCCTCCAGCAGCACTTTTTGCTCGACACTGGGCAGGTCGATCGGCACCGGCAGGCGCATCAACGTCGACAGGCTTTCGAAAGCAAAGGTGCACACATGGCGCAGTTGCAGAGTCTGCAACGTCTGCAAGGTCGGCGCTGGCGGCGCGTCATAGCCCAGGCGTTGCAGATAGAGGCGGCTATGGGTCAGCAGAGGCATGGCGCAATCCTTGGGCGCGAGATGAAGACGTCACTATGCCGCGCCAGCATGCAGATTGTCATTTTGAATGAACCTTTTTGAACGCTCCCGTATCCATCTATAACAACACAGGGAGGCAACATGAGTACCGCAAAAATCTACACCATCCACTACCAACTGCATGGCAAACCGAAGTCCTTTGTGGTGCGTGCCGAAGTGATGAACAACGCCGAGGCCTGGCACTGGGCGGCGGTCGATGCCGATATTGCGCACGTGAGTCGCGTGGGCCGCGTGGGGCACGAGCAGGTGAAGAAAACGACTCGGCCGTGGGCTGAAAAGTTTGGGATTACTGAAGTGACGTGGGTTGCGCCGAAGTAATCAGATGTCGCTAGACGAAGAAGGAAAGAATGCAACACCACCTGTGGTGAGGGAGCAAGCTCCCTCACCACAACGCTGGTTTTATGGCTTCTTTTATGGCTTCAAGTCGCCCAACGGATCATAGGCCGGCTTCTTTTCATCCTTGTCTTTCTTGTCCTTATCCAACGGTGCAATAGCCGGGCCGATAGGATCAACCTGCGGATCCGCCACGTCCGGCGAATCCGGGTCAAAACCCAGCTCATCCTTACCGCTGGAATGCTCGTCTGAAGACGGGCCTTTCGGAGTATCAATCACGGTGCTCTCCTTATAAAAAACGGACGGGCCTTGTTTAAAGCGGGCGGGCCTTGTCGTGGAGGTTTTCCAGGTCTTCCTCTACGCGTTCTACGTCGTCGTCCTGACGCTCCGCCGGGTCGTTGGGACGCAACGCATCGTTGTCGCGCTCCTCCTCACCGGGTGTGCGGTCAGGGTTCGGGGTACCGGGCGGTGGCTGGTTGTATTCAGACATGATGGTTCACCTCAAAGGGTCTACACAGGTTTAGAGAAACCGCCCTGCGCCATCGTTCAACTTGTTTGCCCAAGCGTGAGATGATGCTGGCCCCTTCTGGAGATACGACCCGGATGTTCGAGCTCAAACCCTGCGACCCTGTCACCTTCCGCCAGCAGACCCGGCGCAGCACGCTGATTGTCGCGGTGCTGTTCATGGCCCTGGCCATGTTGCTGTCGAGCCTGGCAGTGATGCTGTTCGGCGAGCCCGGCGGTGACAATTTACGTTTCAATGTCGGCGGCGTTTTCGCCGGGGTGCTGATCACCGTGGCGCTGGTGCGTGGCCCCTTCTGGACTCAGCCGTGGCTGGCGCCGGCGGTGTATGGCTGGCAACTCAAGCGCTGCCTCATGAGCGTGACCAATGTGATGCACAAGGTCACCGAGCAGGTCCAGGCCAGTGACCCGACGGCGATCAAAGTGCTGCGCTTCTATCACCTGGGCCTCACGCAGATGCATGAACTGGATGCCAACTCCAGCGCCCAGGTGCAGTTGGTCGCCGAGGTCGAGGCACATAAAGCCAAGATGCAGGCGCTGGGGATCGATATCGAGCAAACCCGTTTCGACCCCGCCTGGCTGCAAGTGCTTAAAAGCGCTTAAACCTGAGGGACTCGCACGCTTACGAAATGCTCTTGAACGGACACACACCACCTCACGGCGTCAGTTGGAAAGCTTTGCCCGCCAGCAGAACACCGCGCTCACCGCAATCGCCAAGCCCGCCAGACCGAACACCCACGGCGCCGAGGCAATCGGCAGCAGCAGGCCGGCGAGCAAGGGCCCGAGGCCGGCGCCGATATCCCGCCACACGGCATTCGAGGCCAGGGCCGACACGCGCATCGAACCGGGGTTGCGCTCGGCCACCAAGGTGGTCACCAGCGGCAGTTGCAGCGCGCGCAGCACCAGCACCGCCGCCGCACCGACGATCACCCAGTAACTGCCGAATGCGGTCAGGGCCAGCGCACTCAGGAACGAAAACAGCAGCAGCATCGAGGTGGCGCCAAAGCGCTGGGCCGCACGGCCGCCCAGCGGGCTCAGGAGCATTTCCGAGACATAGCGCAGCGCCATCAGGCCACCGGCGATCAATACCGCATCACCGCCCAGCAGCTTCTGCGCCTGGATCGACAGGCCGAAGATAAACAGGCCATCCAACGCCACCCCTTCGATAAACGACCACACCGCCACGCTGTCCGGCCACTTGAAGCGCCGCCCCGGCGTGCTGTGCAAATCATGCCCCACCGTCGGCAAGCCGCGCGCCATCCACACGCCCACCAGGCAGCACCCGGCCAGAATCAGAAAGATCGGACGCGGCCCGGCCCACAGCGTCAACCAGCCGCCCAACGGCAGCGCCAGCATCGGCCCGAGGGCGATCAGCGCACGGGAACGCCCGGCCCGGCGTGCGGCGCCGGCCGGTTCCGAGGTGGCCAATACTTGGGTGGACAGGTTCAACGCGGCAAAACACAGGCCCCACACCAGCCGCAGCCCCAACAACGCAGCGAAACCCGACAACAGCGAGTTGCCCACGGCGCACAGGGTCGCCGCACCGGCGGCAATCATGCAGGTCAGGCGGTCGCCGTTGCGCGCGTAGAAATTGAGCACATGCCGGTAGCCGAAAATCCGCACCAGGCGGTTAGCCGCCAGCAGCACCCCGGCCTGGGCCAGGGTGATGCCGAACGCCTGGGATTCCATCGGCAGCAGCAGGTAAAGCAGCACATCACTGGGCAAGCATAAAGCCAGGGTCAGCGCAGCGCGGCGGGAGTTCGTATCAGCGGTACGGAGGGCCAGGCTGGACATAAATCTGAAACATCCCGAAATATTCAGGTCGCCACGGTAGCCTTCCACACCGGTGTTTTACAACGCCCAATCATGGCTTTTTCCCATAGGGCAACAGACGCAAGCCACTCGCCACGGCCCCCACCGCTGCAAACCCGCAGCCCAGCCACAGCGCAGAGTGCGGGCCGCTGGCCAGGGACAGGTGGAAACACAAAGCCACCAGCGACGCCCCCAGCGTTTGCCCCAGTAAGCGCGAAATCGCCACGATGCCGCTCGCCCCACCGCTGCGGGCCAACGGCGCACTGGTCATCAACGCCTTGAGGTTGGGTGACTGGAAGAATCCAAACCCGGCGCCGCACAGCGCCATGCGCCAGCCGATATCAAACGCCGAGGCGCCGCTGTCCAGGCTGGCCAATGCGGCCATCCCCACGCTGAGCATCAACAGGCCGATGCCGCACAGCAAACCCAGGGACACCCGGTCGGCGAGGCGCCCCGCCACCAGCGCCATCACCGCGACCACCGCCGGCCAGGGCGTCATCAGGAAACCGGTTTCCACCTGGCTATGGCCCAGCACCGCCTGCAACAAGAAGGGCAGCGACACAAAGGCCAGGCCCTGGGCGCTGAAGGCACAAATAGCGGTCAGGGAAGACAAGGCAAACACCGGGCGCTTGAACAGGTCCAGTGCCAGCATCGGCGCCGGGTGCCCGGCCTGGCGCCGCAGCAGCAAGGCGCCGCACACCAGCGCCACGGCGATCAGGCCCAACGTCAGCGCGCCCTGAGCACCGTGCACGGCCGTGCCGAGCCCCAGCACCAGCAGGGCGAACAGCCCAGCGCACAACAACGCTGCGAGTCGGTCAAAGGCATGCCCGGTCATCGGCAACGTGGGTAATGAACGCAGGCCCAGTGCCAAGGCAAGCAAGCCCAGCGGCACGTTGATCAGGTACAGCCAGTGCCAGGTCGCCACCGACAGGATCGCCGACGCAGCAGTCGGCCCTAACGTAAATGCCAGCCCCACCACCAACGAGTTATAGCCCAAGCCGCGCCCGAGCATTTTTGACGGGTAGATATGCCGCAGCAGCGCCGTGTTGACACTCATGATCGCCGCCGCCCCCAGACCTTGCGCCACCCGCGCGGCAGTCAACGTCAGCAGCGACCCGGCCAGGCCGCAAAACAACGACGACACGATAAACAGCAGCAGCCCGCCGAGATACACCCGGCGGTGCCCCAGCACATCACTGAGCGACGCAAACGGCAGCACCGTGGCAATGATCGCCAACTGGTAGGCGTTGACCACCCAGATCACCGACGCGGAATCAGTGCCGATGCCCTCAGCCAGGGTCGGCAACGCCGTGTTGACGATGGCCGTGTCCAGGGTCGCCATGCCGATCCCCAGGGAGATCGCGATCACGGCAGGCAGGCGTTTATTGAGGGGCAACCCATCGGCAACAGAAGACATGAACAATCCGCGCAGGTGACAAAGGCCTTTAGATTAAGGGCTGCGGCGATTTTTTTCAGTGCTGGATTGGGTGGCTGTCAGTATTTTCATGTTCGCCAGTGCCCGGTCCTCGCCATCACGCCCACGGCTTCGGCAAAACCGGCTTGGGGCGCCGTATTCAGCGTGACAAGCCCCACACAACGGCTCGGCCTCAACACCGCTGCACGCGTGGCCACCCGCCCGCCCACTTCCACGCCTGCCAACACCGCCTCGGGGATATGCAGGGCATTCATCAGTTCCAGCACATCCTGGCCGAGCACGGCGTCATCCTGCTCACGCCAGGTGCCTTTGCCTGCGGCGCAGTCGTTGGCACCGGCAAGGGACACGCCGAAGCATTTTTCCTGGGGCTTGGGCTCATCGGCATGGGCCACGGTGGCGAAAGCGCTGAGGGACAGGGCGAGGGTTGCCGCGAGGGCTGCGTAAGGACGCTTCATGGGGTGAGTCTCCTGGCTTGACTGAGTGTGGCCAGGGCGCCTTGGGGGTCGATGACCGCCTGCGCCAACTGGTGAACAGAGTTAACGCCAGGCGTGTATCCGGTCTGTGTCGCGAACGCGATAGAACGTCATGCGGGTGTATCAGGAGGGTGCGGGGATACAGTTCGATACACAGTCACTGACACAGTGCTGAAAACCGACCCTCGCCCCAGGAGGTGGAAAACAGGTCACGATCAATAGGTAATCTGCAGGGTGGGCCCTTGCACCGTCATGCAGCGATTGCAGGCCAACTGGTCAGCCGCCATCTGGGGGTTCCACGGCCCGATGACACCGTCGCGCTTGCCCTTGTCATCCACTGAGTCCAGTGCGGCCATCACGTTGTCGCGATTGGGCTTGAGCAGTTCCCGGGCCAGTTGCGTTTCTTTATCTTTTTGCGCGTCGCCCGTCAGCGAACGACCGGCCACTTCGCGGATTTTATCCGTCGTTGCATTCGCCGTCGTGGGGTGTTTGAACGCTTGGAAATTGTCACCAAAGGCTTTGGCCAGGTCCGAATCCGACATCTTCGAAAAGGGCGTGGACGCCGGACTTGGCGGCGGTGAGGCGTGCGATATGGAAATACGTGAAATCAGCATGTGTGAGCGCTCCTGGACGGTTCGACGATTGCGCCTTGCATCCCGTATGACAGACACCCGGCAAGTAGCGAGTGTGTGGCGGCGTGTGCTGAGACGGTTCCAGCGTGCCTGCGAGGCAGGCACCTGCGCGAATCAGGCGGATCGTGCTGAAACTATCCCACGCAAGCCAGCGCTCACCGTCTAGAGGTTTGCTGCCGGGAGGATCGCACTCAGGTCCAAATGGCCATCCTTCAACGGCGGGCACCAGTAGTAACCGCCGGTCAACGGCGTGCTGATGCGGTACAGGCCATCGACAATCCCGTCTTCCAGGCCGCTCATGCGGCGCAGTTGCGCCTCGAACGCATCGAAGGAGTGGCCGAACGCGAGGAACATCAACCCGGCCTGGCCGTTCTCGGCCCATGGCATCGAGCGGCGTACCACGAAGGCTTCCGGGGTGAAGCTTTCCTGGGCGGTGCGCTTGGTGTGGGCGGATTCGGGGGCGTCTTCGAGTTCTTCGTTGTCACCATGGCGGCGGCCGATGATGTGATCACGCTCTTGTGCAGGCAAGGCGGCGAAGCCGTCGAGGTCGTGCTGCCATTGCTGGAGGGCGGCGAAGCTGGCGCCGCTGTCGGTCAGGGCGGCTTCAACCGCCGCGTCGTCGTGGGGGTTTTCGGTGCCGTCTTCGTAGTCGGTGAGGTCGAAGCCCGTCTTGTAGCGGAAGCCTTCGATCATCTGCACCAGCCGAAACGCCGGGGCCAGGGCCTTTTCAACGGTGCGGCTGCGCAACAGTAGCTCACCGCGATCCACGCCATGCAGCCACACCCACAACGCCTGTTGGGTGGACGGGTTATGCGCGCCCGGCCCGCTGACCATCGGGAAGGCGCGCAGGCCTTCAATCCGGGCGCCGAGTGCGGTGACCAGCGGCTCACCCACCCCGATCACTGCCGCCGAATCGGCCCACTGCACCAGTGCGTCCAGCGCAGCGGGCACGGCGGCCAGGGAGTCCACGGCAAAAAACAGATGACGTGCCTGCAACGGCACCGGTGCGGCAAGAATGCCCGGCTGGTACTGACTCATGTGAACTCCTTCAAGAAAGCCGCGCAGTTTACCCGGCGAGCGCCCCTGTGCGTACTGCAAAGCGCACAAGCCTTGCCATAGAGCCCCGTGTTGGGTGACTCTCTAGTCATGTTTTGCAACTATTCCAGGGGTAGCGACATGACCACCAGCAACCTGCTCACCCAGCTGTTTCCCACCTCCGCCGCCGATATTCCCGAACAGTTCCGCCTGGCGGCGCCTATCGAACAGCGTGATTACTTGGTCGACGGCCAGTTGCAGGTATGGAGCGGCCCCTTGGCCCAAGTCCTCAGCCCGGTGCAACTGGGCGATGCACGCGTGCACATCGGCAGCACGCCATTGCTGGATGCCGACACCGCCCTCACCGCCCTCGACGCCGCCGTGCGCGCTTATGACCGTGGCCAGGGCGAATGGCCGACGATGCGCGTGGCAGACCGCATCCAGCATGTCGAAGCGTTCTTGCGGCGCATGCGTGAACAGCGTGATGCGGTGGTCAAGCTGCTGATGTGGGAAATCGGCAAGAACCTCAAGGATTCGCAGAAAGAATTCGACCGCACCTGCGACTACATCACCGACACCATCAATGCCCTAAAGGAACTCGACCGTCGCTCCAGCCGCTTCGAGCTGGAACAGGACACCCTCGGCCAGATCCGCCGCGTACCACTGGGCGTGGCGCTGTGCATGGGCCCCTACAATTACCCGCTGAATGAAACCTTCACCACGCTGATCCCGGCGCTGATCATGGGCAACACCGTGGTGTTCAAGCCGGCCAAGCTCGGTGTGCTGCTGATCCGCCCGTTGCTGGAGGCGTTCCGCGACAGCTTCCCGGCCGGGGTGATCAACGTGATCTACGGCAGCGGCCGCGAAACGGTCAGCGCGCTGATGGCCAGCGGCAAGATCGATATCTTTGCGTTTATCGGCACCAACAAGGCCGCCAGCGATTTGAAAAAGCTGCACCCCAAGCCGCACCGCCTACGTGCGGCGCTGGGCCTGGATGCGAAAAACCCCGGCATCGTGCTGCCTGAGGTGGACCTGGACAATGCCGTCAGTGAAGCCGTCACCGGTTCGTTGTCGTTCAATGGCCAGCGCTGCACCGCGTTGAAAATCCTGTTCGTGCATGAAGATGTCGTCGACAGTTTTATCGACAAATTCAATAAAAAAGTCGCCACGCTCAAGCCCGGCATGCCGTGGGAAGACGGTGTGGCGCTGACGCCATTGCCCGAAGCAGGCAAGGTGGATTATCTCAACAGCCTGGTAGCCGATGCCGCGCAACACGGCGCCAAGGTGGTGAATGAACACGGCGGTGAAAGTCGCGGCACGTTCTTCTACCCGGCAGTGCTGTACCCGGTGAACCCGCACATGCGCGTTTACCATGAGGAACAGTTCGGCCCGGTGGTGCCGATCGTGCCTTACCGTGACCTGGAGACCGTGATCGAGTACGTGCTGGACTCGGATTTCGGCCAGCAACTGAGCCTCTTCGGCACCAACGCCGTGGAGGTCGGGCGCCTGGTGGACGCTTTCGCGAACCAGGTCGGCCGTATCAACATCAACGCCCAGTGCCAGCGCGGCCCGGACACCTTCCCGTTCAATGGGCGCAAGAACTCGGCCGAAGGCACGTTGTCAGTGCATGACGCCTTGCGCGTGTTCTCCATCCGCACGCTGGTGGCGACCAAGTTCCAGGAGAGCAACAAGGCGCTGGTCAGCGACATCCTGCGCAACCGTGACTCAAGCTTCCTGACCACCGACTACATCTTCTGAAAACAACACACACCTGAATTTTGAGGCCACTTTAAGACCGATGAACCTGCCCTTCTTCGCCCGGCGCCTGCTGCGCCCCTTGCTCGACCCGTACCGCCGTTATCGCCATGCCAAGCTGATCCACGCCGTGCGCGTGTCCATCGGCTTGCTGGCCACCATCCTGCTGACCACCGGCATCAACCTGCCCCACGGTGAGTGGGCCTCGGTGACCATGCTGATCGTGATCGGCGGCTTGCAGCACCACGGCAATATCGGCAAGAAAGCCGTGGAGCGCGCCTACGGCACCTTGATCGGCGCCAGCGTCGGTTTGGTGCTGGTGGTGCAACAGGCTTATTTCGGCCAGCCGTTTTTGACCTACCTGTTGATGTCGGCGGTGTGCGGGTTCTTTTCGTATCACGCCATTGGCAAGGGCGGCTATATAGCGCTGCTGTCGGCAATCACCGTGTTTATCGTCGCGGGCCATGGAGACAACCCGATCTCGGACGGCCTGTGGCGCACGGTCGATATCCTGATCGGCATCGTCCTGGCCCTGGCGTTCTCCTTCGCCCTGCCGCTGTACGCCGTGTACTCCTGGCGCTACAACCTGGCCAGCGCGCTGCGCGATTGCGCCGAGATTTACAGCCGGATCATTAATGGCGAGTCAGTCACCGACGATCAACACCTGAAGCTGCTTAACCGGCTGAATGCGGCGATGTTGCAGTTGCGCTCGTTGATGCCGTCGGTGTCCAAGGAAGTGCGGATATCGATGACCGAACTGGACGCCCTCCAGCGGCATTTGCGCATGTGCATCAGCACCCTGGAGATTCTCGGCAATACGCGCCCGGATCCGCGGGATGAACAGGCGACGGCACGGATGCAGGTGATGTTGAAGGCCGAGCACCGGCAGATCCGAGTGCAATTGGTGGGGATGGCGCGGGCCTTGAAGTCGGGGGTAACGGAGCGATTGGAGCGGCCGAGTCACGCCAGCGGTGCAGAGACTGTGCTGGACGTGCCGGTGTATAGCGCGTTGGATGGCTATCGGCTGCTGACGTTGCAGCTGGCGCAGAATGTGGATGCGATGCGCCAGCGGCTGGCCAAGAGTGCGGGTCGTTGGAAAATCTGAATCCGCTCGCCGAAATAGGAAAATTCCCAAACATTTACGGATTTCAAGGTTTTCACACTTTGCCTTACAAAGTTTTCACGTTTTATTCACATCGCGGAACGTAGGGTGAAGCCTCATCCGTTACAAACGTTGTACATCAAGCCCGCCGCCCCAGCGGGCTTTTTTTTGCCTGAAAAACCGCTCAGCGAGAAGCCTTGGCGACAGGCGCTGCGGCGTGCTCACGGATGGCGCGCTGAGTGTCCAGCACCTTGGCCAACGCATGTTCCGCTTCCGGGCTCTGCTGCGGGACGCGAATCGCCGCCGACACCAGGGTGATCAACTTGGCCATCACCTCGGCATCCGTCGCCGGACGGCCCAGGCTCATGGAGTTCATCAACAAGCGCAGCTCGGTGCCGGCCATCACGCCAGAAATGGCCTTCAGGGCAAACTGCAAACGCACCCCCAATTCATTGCGCGGCAGGTCCGGCAACGCCAGGGCGAAGGCTTCGAAGAAACGCTGGAACACCGGCTGGTAATGCACCTTGAGGTATTCCTGGATAAACGGCGACGTATCGCTGTACACCCGCCCCAGGAAACGGATGAACGAACGCCCTTCCCCACTGGCGCTGGCCGGGTCGCTGCGCTCCAGGCCCATGGCCGGGGCGAACAGCACGCCGAGCAACGTGTCGCAATCCAGCGGCCCGTCGGACTCGGCTTCACAGCGGGCCAACAGTTCCAGGCGCTGCTCGTTGAGCGGCTCCAGACGCTGCTTCAGCAGGGTTTGCATCAGGGAATCCTTGTCCCCGAAGTGGTAGTTCACCGCCGCCAGGTTGACCTGGGCACGCTCGGTAATCTGCCGCAACAAAACCGCGTCATAGCCGTATTTGATGAAGAGAGCCTCTGTCGCATCCAGCAGTCGAGTCTTGGTGATGTTTGGAGCGCTGACTTTCTTCGCGACCATAGAAGTTCCACGTGGGAAATATTGTTTTAAAAAATAATTTGATTTTTTATACCGGTGCCGTCGCTCGAAAGCAAGTAGTGACACTGCGCCATATGATCGAAAGCCTTGGCCGACGGGTTCCACGGAGCGAGGCAAGCGTGTTTTGATCCGCGTTCCGGCCCCCTGAAGTAAGCCTTTTCCCAAGCTGAAACGGCTCTACATCGATGGCTGGCGAAGCGGCTGGAACGCGGTTAGTATTCAAACAATATTTTAAAAACAAGAAACAAAACAGGTCCATGGCGCGCGCCGAGGCGACCCCCTAACTTGTTACAAGGCTTTACCAGGGGAAGAGGACGGCAGCGTCGAGACTGAAGGCGTATTCATGACAGACACCCCCGCGCACCCAGGCTTGATCTCCCTGCAAGGCATCGGCAAGCACTATCAGCTGGCCGGGCAACACCTGTCCATTCTCAATGATGTATGCCTTTGCATCGCCCGTGGCGACAGCTGCGGCATCCTCGGCGCCTCGGGTTCCGGCAAAAGTACCCTGCTCAATATCCTTGGCCTGTTGGACCTGCCCAACGGCGGCCAGTACCACTTTGCCGGCCACGACATTTTCAACGCCACCCCTGATCAGTTGGCGGCCATCCGCAACCAGCAGATCGGCTTCGTGTTCCAGAGCTTCAACCTGCTGCCACGCCTCAGTGCCCTGGATAACGTCGCCCTACCCTTGAGCTATCGCGGCGTATCGCGCCAGGAATCGGTGGAGCAGGCCCTGCGCATGCTCCAACAGGTCGGCCTGGCCGACCGCGCCCACCATCGCCCCGCCGACCTCTCCGGCGGCCAACGCCAACGCGTCGCCATTGCACGCGCGCTGGTGGGCAAGCCCTCGGTCATATTGGCCGATGAACCCACCGGCAACCTCGACAGCACCACGGCCCAGGACATCATGGACCTGCTGCTGGCCCTGAACCGCGAGCAACAGGTCACCCTGATCATCGTCACCCACGACCCGCATATTGCCGAGCGCCTGGAACGTAAGATCCTGGTACGCAATGGCGTGGTGCAAGAGGTTGGGCGCCTATGACCCCGCAGGTAGAGAGCAGCCTGCGGGTCGAACAGAGCCTCAGCCAACTGCTGCATGAAGCGTTCGTCAGCCTGCGCACCCTGGGCAAGCGCTCGATCCTGGCGCTGCTGGGTATCGTCATCGGCAGTTCATCGGTGGTGGCGTTGATCAATATCGGGCACAACGCGGCGGTGGACGCCGCGATGATTTTCAAGGACATGGGCACCGACACCCTGGTCGCCCAGTTCCCGGCCAAGAACGGCGGCACTATCACCATGCCCGCTCGCCTTGACCTGGACGCCGTGCGCCAAGCGGTACCGGGCATTACCCACATCGGCGCCCTCACCTTGTTCAGCGGGCCCATCGTGTTCCACGGCCGGACCGTCAACGCCAACTTCGTCGGCAGCACGCCGGACATCAAGGACGCGATGCGCCTGGTGGTGCAACAGGGACGTTTTCTGTCGAGCTTCGATGCCAACGAAACCTACGCCGTGATCGGTGACCCGTTGGCCGAGGCCCTGGGTTCGCCGGGCGACCCCCTGCAACTGGGCGACCGCGTGCGCATCAACGACTACCTGTTCCTGATCGTGGGCATCCTGCGCAGCCAGCCACGCGCGATGCTGATGCCGGTGCAGGCCAATGAGTCGCTGTTCATTCCTGCCGAAGGCATGCGCCGTATCTACGCCACGCCGCAGATCGGCAACGTGATCATCCGCGCCGCGCCCGGCCAAGACATGGAACGCCTTGCCCAAGAGGCCGCCGCAGCCTTGAAACCACAACTGCCCGACCACGATGTGGACATCCAGGTGCCCCAGCAAATGATCGACGGCATGACCCGGCAAAGCCGCACCTTCGCCTACCTGCTGCTGGCCCTCGGCGCGATCTCCCTGGTCGGCGGCGGCGTGGGGGTGATGAACGTGATGTTGATGAACGTCTCGGAGCGCCGTCGTGAGATCGGCATTCGCATGGCCCTCGGCGCGCGCCAGCGAGATATCCGTAACCTGTTCCTGCTTGAAGCCGTAACCCTCACCGCCGTCGGCGCCCTGTGTGGTGCGGTGCTGGGCATGACCGCTGCCTGGCTGTATGCCTGGCTGTCAGGCTGGGCGTTTGCCCTGGCCGTCGCCGCCCTCCCGCTGGGCGTGGGCAGTACGCTGCTGGTGGGGTTGTTCTTCGGCCTCTACCCGGCGATCTCGGCCTCACGGCTGCAGCCGGTGGAGGCCCTGCGCGATGAATAAGTGGCTGCTGTGGCTTGCCGTGGTCAGCCTTCCGGGCGTGGCGGCCGACGTGGTGATCAAGCCTTCGGCACCGAGCACGACGCGCAGCGGCTATGAGCGCAGCGTCTCGCTGAATGCCCAGCTCACCACCCTGACCCTGGGCGATGCGGTGTACCTGGGCCTGCGCAACAACCCGGCGATCCGCAGCGCGTACCTGCAACGGGTGGCCCAGAAATTCGACCTGCGCGTGGCCGAAGACGTGTTCAACCCCAAACTCACGCTCAACAGCGCGTACCGCAGCACCCGCGGCTCTGCCGACAATGCGCGCAATGCCAACGTGGCGCCGGCCACCAGCCTGCTCGGCGAGTACGGTACGCGCTTGAGCATGGCCTGGACCCAGCAACTGAACACCGCCGACCGCGCCGGCCGCTACCGCAGCGACGGCCTGGACCTGGCGATCATCCAACCGCTGCTGCGTGGCGCCGGCTGGGACGCCACCACCGCGCCGCTGCGCCTGTCGCGCCTGTCGGAGCAGGCCAACCGCCTGAACCTCAAGGCCGCGGTGGCGCAGACCATCAGCCAGATCATCGCCACCTACCGCGAACTGCTGCGCGCCCAGGAACAACTGAGTATCGTCCAGGACGCCCTCAAGCGGTCCGGTACCTTGCTGGAAGTGAACAAGGCATTGATCAGTGCCGGGCGCATGGCCGAGTTCGAAATCGTACAGACCGAAGCCGATATCGCCACCCAGCAACTGGGGGTGGAAGAGGCGCAAAACCAACTGGACACCAACCGCCTGTCGCTGCTGCGCCTGCTGGCCCTCGACCTGTCCACGCCGATTCGCGCCACCGAAGCCCTGGAGGCCAGGCCCATGCAGATCGACAAGCGCCAGGCGTTCAACCTGGCGCAGACCCAGCAGCCGGAATACCTCGCCGCCCTGCTTGGCAGCCAACAGGCTGACCTCAACCTGGTGATCGCCAAGGACTCCGGGCGTTGGCAGGTGGACCTGGTGGCCGGCGCCAACCAGGTACGCGACGCCTACGACAACGACACAGGCCGCTCTAACAACCGCACCTGGGACAGCTACGCTGGGGTGCAGGTGCAAATCCCCATCGGCGATATCAGCACGCGCCAGGCCGAAGTGCGCGCGCGGGTGAATGTGGAGGACCAGGAGATCCGCATCACCGATGCACGCCAGGAACTGGAACGCAGCGTCAACGATGTGGTGCGCGACCTCGGCACGCGCTGGCGCCAGTATGAAATTTCCCAGCGCGCGGTGGAGTTGTCGCGGCGCAAGATCGAGATCGAGCGGGAGAAACTCAGCGCCGGGCGCTCCACCAACTTCCAGGTGCTGAGTTTCGAGACCGACCTGCGCAACGCCGAAAATGCGCGCCTCAATGCGCTGATCGCTTATTTGAACGCCCAGACCCAGCTCGACTTGACCCTGGGCATGACGCTGGAAAGTTGGGAAATCGCCCTCAATGACTACTAATCAGAAACGCCTGCTGGGCGCTGTATTGATCGTGCTGCTGGCGGGCGCAGGCCTGGCCCTGCGCAGCCCTGCGTCCGATCCGGCGACCACCGCCGAGCACTGGCAGGAGGTGAAAGCCGACGCGCTGGTGCACCAGATCGGCCTGGTGGGCAGGATCGAACCCGACACCACCATCACCCTCACCGCGCCCTTCGACGGCAACGTACAGGCCAACCTGGTGGAACAAGGCCAGCGGGTCGAGGCCGGCCAAGTGCTGTTGCGCATGGACCCGGCGACCCTCGAAGTGCAGCTGCGTGAAGCCCTCTCCACGCAGCTCAAGGCCCGGCGCACCGTGCAAGAGATGCAGGACTGGAACAACGGCCCTACCGTCAGCCGCGCGCGCCGCAGCCTGCGCACCGCCGAAATGATCGCCGGCAACACCCAGCGCAAACTCACTGAAAGCGAAAACCTGTTCAAGCGCGGCATCATCCCGCGCAATGAGCTGGACGACCTCAAGCAACAGACCCAGCAGCAACAACTGGACCTCGCTTCCGCGCGCAGCGAACTGCAACAGGCCATCGACCAGGGCAAAGGCGAATACCGCCAGATCGCCGATATGGAACTGACCAATGCCACGGTGAAATACGAGGCCCTGCACACGTTGCTCGAAGGCAAGGACATCAAGGCGCCGTTCGCCGGCATCGTGGTGCCACCGCCCGGCAATCCGTCACCCCAAGGCGGTGGCAACAACACGGCCCCGGTGCAGGCCGGCAGCAAGGTCAGCCAGGGCCAGGTGCTGTTTGGACTGGCGAATATCGAACGGCTGAAAATCGTCGCCAAGGTGTCGGAGCTGGATATCAACCAACTGCACCAGGGCCAGGCGGTTGAAGTACTGGGGGATGGGTTTGATGGCGAGCGGCTGACCGGTTCGGTGAGCGTGGTCAGTGGCTTGGCGATTACCAGTGACAGTCAGGGCAGCGCGCAGTTTCCGGTGACGTTATCGATTCCCAAGCTCACGCCGCAGCAGTTGCAGCGGGTGCGGCTGGGGATGAGTGCGCGATTGACCATCGTGACCTACAACAATGCGCAGGCGATTGTGGTTCCGAGCCAGGCGATCCAGGCGGACAAAACCGTTGAGTACCGCGAGGCGATGGATAAGCCGGTGGAGCGGGTGAAGGTGACGACCGGGCAGTCGACGGCGCAGGGGGTTGAGGTGTTTGGGCTTAGGCCGGGTTTCGTAAAAGTCGGAAGCTGAACACGGTTCAAACTGTGGGAGCTGGCAAGCCAGCTCCCACCTTCAGATTTGTGTGAGCTTTGAGGCCAGCGCCTTGGCTTGCAGCGCTACATCCGTTACCGCCGTACTCTCCCACCACATCCCCCGCAACGGCGGCCCCATGGCGAACAAGCGCTGGCTGACCTGCCCCTGCGCATCCACCACCGCCCCCGACGCATCAGCCGCAATCCCCAACGCCAGCGGCCCAGGCTGGATCAGCCCACGCTTGAGCAACTGCTGCGGGAGCGGCCGGGCCACGCGGCGCCAATCGTATTCGATGCCGCTGGAGTTGATCAGCGCTGCGCCCGACACCTGGGTCACCGCGTGCTCGCCGCGATAACGCAAGCGAATGGTCACCCCTTGCGCCGAAGGCTCCAGGCCTTTGAACGACGCCGCCCGGATCCGCAACCGCCCTTCCTCATGCAAGCGCGCCACCAACTGCGCGCTCAACGGCGGCGAGCGGTGGTGATGGCTCTCCCACCACGGCCGCACATGCCTCACGAACTGGCGTTTCTCGCCCTCGCTGGCCTGGCTCCATAGACGGCCGATGTGCGCACGCACGGTGTCCAGCGGTGCTTGCCAATCGATGCCCTGCGCGTGCGCAATAGCGCATTGCCGACGCACCTCACGCAGCAATTGCCGGGGGCTGCGCAGGCGGTGATCCTCGCCGAGGAAATCCACCCAACTCGGCGGTTGCCGGCGCACATGGGGCAGCAGGCCGTGGCGCGAGAAAATTTCGATTGGCCCGCGATGCCCGGCCTGCTCGAGGGAAACCACGGCGTCGACCATGGTCAGCCCGGAACCGATGATCAGCACCGTCGCTTGCGGGTCAATCTCGGTCATCGCGCTCACATCCCAGGGGTCCACCGCCGCCGCGTTCAACCCGCTGGACTCGGTCTGTGGCGTACGCGCCGCCGGGAACATGCCGGTGGCCAGTACCGCGAACGCGCCGCGCAGTTGCTGGCCGTTGTCGAGGGTCAGCAGCGTTGAGGCTTCCTCCACGCGCAGGTCGACCACTTCACCGCGCACATGTTCGACGCTGGACGCTGACTGCGCCTTCGCCTCGGCCAAGCGTTGCTGGGCGTACACGCCGAAAATCCCGCGCGGCGGGAACAGTTCGCTGATCGGTACGTGCTGCTGATCCGACTCAGGCCAGCCGCCAGCGCCGATAAAATCGGTCAGCCATTCGGTCAGGTCGTCGGCATTGTCCGGGTCGACACTCATGCGCGCCGCATTGCCGTTCAGGGTGTGGCCCAGTTCGACGGCGCTGTAGGCCTCGCCCCGGCCGAGTTCCGCGCGCGGCTCGATCACCAGGATCTGGCGCTGGCCAGGCAGGCGCAACAGTTGCACGGCCAGCATCGTGCCGCTCAGGCCGCCGCCGATGATCAGTACATCAGCGTTGCGGATGGATTCAGTCATGCGGAGTCGCCCTTACTGTTTGCCCAGATAAATGTCATGCAAGTCGCCCCGCGCCAGCAGTTCAGCGGCGCTGCCACTCAAGGCCACGCGGCCAGTATCCAATACGTAGCCGTGGGACGCATAGTTCAGCGCGACGTTGATGTTCTGCTCGGCGATCAGGAAGCTCACCTGCTGCTCACGGTTGAGCTGCGCGATGATCGCGAAGATCTCCTGCACGATCATAGGCGCCAATCCCATGGACGGCTCGTCGAGCAGTACCAGCGTAGGACGGGTCATCAACGCCCGACCGATGGCGACCATCTGCTGCTCGCCGCCGGAGGTGAGGCCGGCGCGGGTGTGGCGCTTGGTCTTGAGCCGTGGGAACCAGGCGTAGATGCGCTCCAGGTCGTGCGCCATGTCCTTGCGGCTCAGGCGCCGCACGAAGCCGCCGCTGCGCAGGTTGTCTTCCACGCTCAACTGGCCGAACACATGGCGGCCTTCCAGCACGTGGACCATGCCCTGGCGCACGCGCTGGCTGGGGTCGATGCCGGCCAGGTCGGCGCCGGCGTATTCGATCGTGCCCCGGCTGACCTCGGCCCGCTCGGCATGCACCAACCCGGAGATGGCCTTGAGCGTGGTGCTCTTGCCGGCGCCATTGGCACCGAGCAAGGCAACGATGGCGCCCTTGGGCACGCTCAGCGACACCCCGGCGACCGCAAGGATGGCACCGTCGTAGATCACTTCAATATCGTTGACCGTCAGCAGCGACGGGCGTGTGGTGTCGGTGGCGGGCTGGCTCATGGTTTATTCATCCCCGGTGCAGGTACGTGGCGTCAGGCCTTTTTCCTTGGCGAACGCTGCCGACTTTTCATCGATCAGCGGGCGCAACAGGGCGCGGTCGGCGGCGATCCAGTCGCTGATCAGCGTCCAGTGAGCGCCGTCCCACTGCTGCACGCGCGCCGAGCCGCCGCCTTCGTGGTCGCGGCACGACAGCTTGAGGTTCTGCATCAGGCCCAGGTAACCCATGTCCTTCAAGCGCGCATCGTCGATGTTCAAGTGCTCCAGGCCCCAGCGGCCTTCTTCGCCATTAAGCGGGCGCTTGCCGAACTTGGCCTGGCCGGTGCGGATCGCTTCCACCGCCACGGCGGCGTTCACCAGGCCGGAGTTGTAGTAGACGCTGCCGAAGTTCTTCAGGTCCTTCAGGTCACTGTGGCCTTTGTCGAGGATGTAGCGCTTAAGGCGCTTGTGGATCTCAAAGTCGGCACCGGCTGGGTACGGCGTGAGCGCCAGGTAGCCTTTGGCGGCGGCACCGGCGGGTAATACGTCTTCGCTGGAGCTGGCCCAGATATCGCCGATGATGTGGTCCACCGGGAAGCCGAAGCGCGCGGCGGTCTTCACCGCGACCGGCGTGGACACGCCCCAGGTGCGCAGGAACACCCAGTCCGGGTTGGCCTGGCGCACCTGGCGCCATTGCGCAGATTGTTCGTTGCCAGGGTCGGCGACCGGAATCTGGATGTTTTCGAAGCCGTATTTTTCGGCGAGCAGTTTCAGCGGGCCCAGGGTTTCACGACCGTAGGCCGAGTCGTGGTAGACCGTGGCGATCTTCTTGCCCTTGAGTTTGTCGAAACCGCCTTCGCGCTGCGCGATGTAGTTCACCAGCGTCGACGCCTCGCTGTAGAAGGTCAGCATCACTGGGAAATTGTAGGGGAACACCGTACCGTCGGTGGCTTCGGTGCGGCCGTAGCCGAGGGTGATCAGCGGGATCTTGTCGACTTCCGCCCGCTCGCTCAGCGCGTACGCCGCCGGGGCGCCGTTGGGCTGGTACACCGCGACCGGGGCGCCATCCAGGCCATTCTTGAAGCGCTCGTAGCACTCGATGCCCTTCTCCGCCGTCCATTCGGTCTCGCATTCCTGCCACACCAGTTTGACGCCGTTGATACCACCTTCGACCTCGTTGATGTAACGCAGGTAATCGATCATCCCCGCCCACACCTGCACGCCACTGGACGCATAGGCACCGACACGGTAAGTCGCGAGGGGAAAGAATTGCTGGTCGGGCGAGGCCACCGCCTGAGGCACAGCACCGGCCAGGGCAGCCAGCGCGAAGGCGGCGCCGGCCAGGGAACGTTTCAAGGATGCACGCATTTGGATTCTCTTAGTCAGTCAGAAACGTAGGGGCCATTGACGCAGCCGATCGCGAAGGTTGTGCAACAGGCGAATCAAGCCCTCGGGTTCCTTGATCAGGAACACGATGATCAACACGCCAAAGATGATTTTCTGCAGGTTCTGCAACTGCCCCGCATCCACCGCGCCACCAAACAGCGCCTGCCCGGCATGGCTGAGAAAGATCGGCAGCAGGCTTATAAAGGCCGCGCCGACAAAGTTGCCGGCGATGCTGCCCATGCCGCCGATAATGATGATGAACAGGATCTGGAACGAACGATTGATATCGAAGCTGCTGGCGCTGGCCGTTCCCAGGTAGGCAAAGGCCCACAGCGCGCCGGCGATGCCCAGGTAGAACGAGCTGACCGCAAACGCCAGGCGTTTGTAGCGCACCACCGGAATGCCGACCACGGCGGCGGCGGTGTCCATGTCACGGATCGCCATCCAGTTGCGCCCGACCTGGCTGCGCACCAGGTTGATCGCGGTCCAGGTCAGCAGCAGCACGGTGACCAGGGTCAGCAGGTAGCGGCCCAACGGCGTGTTGAGGTCGTGACCGAACAGCGCCAGCTTCGGCGCGGAGATAGTCCCGGACGAACCGTAGTTGTAGAACCAGGGAAATTTGACGAACAGCCACTCCAGGAAAAACTGTGCGGCCAGGGTGGTGACCATCAGGTAGAAGCCCTTGATCCGCGAACTGGGCAGGCCGAACAGTAGGCCGACCAAGGCGCTGATGACCCCACCGCCGAGCAGCGCCACCGGCAAACCCAACTCAGGCAGGCGCAACAGAAATCCATAGGTGGCAAACGCGCCGACGGCCATGAAGCCGGCCGCCCCCACCGATGTCTGTCCGGTGTAGCCGGTGAGCAGGTTAAGGCCCAGCCCGGCCAGCGACAGCACCAGGAACGGGATCAGGATCGCATTCAGCCAATAGTCATTGCCCCACAGCGGCACCGCGATAAAGGCCAGCGCCAACAGGCCGATCAGGGCCCAGGGGATGCGCCGCTGAATCAGCAGCAACGGCGCGGTTTCTTGCGCAAGGGGGATCGACATGGTTTCAGACTCGCTCGATGGCGCGCTCGCCGAACAGGCCGGCGGGACGGATATACAGGAAGGCCAGGGCCAATACGTAGGCGAACCACGGCGTGATACCGCCGCCGATCAACGGGCCGATGTACACCTCGGCGAGGTTCTCCGCCGCGCCGACAATGAGCCCGCCGACAATCGCCCCGCCAATCGAGGTAAACCCGCCGATAATCAACACCGGCAAGGCCTTGAGCACCACCAGCGACAACGAGAATTGCACGCCTTGACGCGCGCCCCACAGCAGCCCGGCCACCAGCCCGACGATCCCGGCCACCGCCCAGACAATCTGCCAGATGCGGTTGAGGTTGATGCCGATGGACAGCGCCGCCGTGGTGTCATCCGCCACCGCGCGCAGCGACACGCCGATGCGGGTCTTGTTGAACAGCAACGCCAGCACCGTCACCAGCACCACGGCGGCGGCGGCAGCGATCAGGTCGAACTGGCTGAGCATCAGCGGGCCGACGAACAGCGGTACGTCGTCGATGCCCAAGTCGAGGGCGCGCACCTGAGCGCCCATCAGTCCCTGGGCCAGGCCTTCGATAATGAACGACAGGCCCAGCGTCGCCATGAACAAGGTGATCTGCGAACGGTTCACCAACGGCCTCAAGACCAGGCGCTCGATGAACAAGGCGCCGACGATCATTACGATCACCGTCAGCAGCAGTGCCAGGGCAAACGGCACGCCTTGGTCATGCAGGCTGACAAAGGTCAGCGCGGCGAACAGCAGCATCGAGCCCTGGGCGAAATTGAACACGCCACTGGCCTTGTAGATCAGCACGAAGCCGATGGCGACCAGCGAGTACATGGTGCCGGCGAGCAGGCCGCCGAGCAGGGTTTCAAAGAAGAACGTCATCCGTTTACCACTCCCAGGTAGGCCGCGATCACCTCGGGATTGGCCTGCACGTCGGCAGGCGTGCCGTCACCGACCTTGCGCCCGTAATCAAGCACCACCACGTGGTCGGACAGGCCCATCACCACGCCCATGTCGTGTTCGATCAACACCACGGTGGTGCCGAGGTCGCGGTTTACGTCGGCGACGAAGCGCGCCATTTCCTGCTTTTCTTCGGCGTTCATGCCGGCCATAGGCTCATCCAGCAACAACAAGCTCGGCCCTGCGATCAACGCCCGGCCGAGTTCCACGCGTTTTTGCAGGCCGTAGGAAAGGTTGCCCACCAACACATCCCGGT
The DNA here is from genome assembly GCF_002859085.1 of Pseudomonas sp. QC2. Classification (NCBI taxonomy): domain Bacteria; kingdom Pseudomonadati; phylum Pseudomonadota; class Gammaproteobacteria; order Pseudomonadales; family Pseudomonadaceae; genus Pseudomonas; species Pseudomonas sp. QC2. The sequence continues at coordinate 372,977 of NZ_PKKS01000003.1, read as the reverse complement.
GAGCTTGCAGTTCAAGAAATTCGAGAATGCCCTGGGCCCGTAGCCGGAACGCTTCGGCTTCGCGGCGTGCGCGGGGTAAGCCGAGGGCCTGTTCGATAAAACTGCTGCGCATGTGCCGTGACAGGCCGGTGAGAATGTTGTCGAGCACGCTCATCTTTTTGAACAGCGCGTTGTTCTGGAAGGTGCGACCAATGCCGCGACGCGCAGCCCCCAAGGGGTCGATGCGGTGGAAGTGTTGGTCTTCGAAGACAATCTCGCCGGCATCGAAGCGATACACACCATTGAGCACGTTGAGCAGAGAACTTTTACCTGCGCCATTCGGCCCGATCAGCGCGCAGATTTCGCCGCGCGCCACCTCGAAGGACAAGGCATTGATCGCTTTGACGCCCTTGAACGACAGCGAGATATCCCGCACCTGCAAAATGGCCTGGCTCATGCGATGTCCCGTGTGAACTCAGCCAACCAGGTCGGTTCGGCCGTCGGTTTAAGCGGTTGCCAGATGTAGGCCAGGCGTTGGAAACCCAGCAGCTTGCGCACGCGGTTTTTCAGCAGGCGACGCACGCCGCTCTGCGGGTGGGCGATGGCCCAGTCGCACAAACGTCGGCGCCAGGTGCCGTGAGGCGCCAGGCGACTTTCGATCTCATCGGCCAGATGCTGCAAACGCACGGGCGACAACAGCAGGCCGGTGGGGGCTACTTCGCTGCGATCGCGCCGCGCCGAGGCCAGGCTTTCCGGGAAGGCCAGGCCGTGACCGCTGTTCAGCCATTGCTCCAGCACCACCGCGAGACCGCCCTGCCAGTGGGTGCCCTCTTCGCTCCACAACGCGGTTTCGCCCGTGGGCTGCCACCAGCGTGCGAGGTGTTGCGCGGGGTCCAGCGGGCCGAGTAATTGGGCGAAATCCAGTAGATTCGCCGACTGCCAATCCCGTACGTGCTGGCGGCCTTGCACATAAGAGTGAGTGGGGCGGATGCGCCACAGGTGGTGCTGGAGCGCCTCGGGATCCAGGTCATCGGCCAGGGTCAAGACCTGTCCACCGATGGCGTGCGCCGCCAGCGCCAGCAGCAACAGGTTCGGTTCAAACGCACCGCTGAGGGCCAGCCGCGACTGCTCGCTGAAACCCTGATGGCGTAACCCGTCGGCCAGGCGCTCTACATCGCGCAAGGCGTCGATCCAGCGCCACGCATACCACTGCCCCTGGCGCTTGTGGCGCAGGGCGGTGTGCAGCGGCGTGATCTGCGCCCAGTGGCGCAACTGTTCCAGCGCCTTGGGCAGGTTGCCGAGCAGTTCGGCGGGCCATTCCAGGGCCAGTGGGCGGTTGAGTGCGAGCACGCTCATAGGGACTTGCTCCTATTGAAGTGTTAAGCGTGCGGTGGTCCGCTGGCTGGATTATTTGGATCAACACCGATCTACTGTGGGAGGGGGCTTGCCCCCGATGGCGGTGTGTCAGTCACAAGTGCCTTGACTGGACTGCCGCTATCGGGGGCAAGTCGAATCGTCGCACCGCCCCTCCCACATTGGTTATGTGCGCGTCAGATAAATTGCGGTAACCGGCACCAGGGTGGTTGGAGGCCAACCTTGCGCCGTCGCCAAACAACTTCTCGCGCAACGTACCCTGGGCGTATTCGGTCTTGTACACGCCACGCTTCTGCAACTCCGGCACCAACAGGTCCACGGCGTCGATGAAGGTTTCATGGGTCAGCGCGTAGGCCAGGTTGAAGCCGTCGACATCGGTCTCTTCGACCCATTCCTGCAACAGGTCCGCCACGGTTTCCGGGCCGCCGACAAACAGCGGGCCAAAGCCGCCGATGCCGACCCAATCGGCCAGTTCGTTTGGAGTCCAGACCTTGTTCGGGTCCGCCGTGGAGAAGGCTTCCACCGCCGACTGGATGGCGTTGGTGTGCACGTGCTTGAGCGGTTCATCCGGTTTGAACTGGCTGAAATCGATGCCGGTCCAGCCGGAGATCAGCGCCATTGCACCTTCGTAGCTGACGTAGGATTTGTATTCATCAAACTTGGCTTTGGCCTTGGCATCGGTCTCGCCGACGATCACCGTCTGCAAGTTGAAGATCAGGATTTTCTTCGGATCGCGCCCGGCTTCGGCGGCACGGCGGCGGATGTCGGCGACGGTCTTTTTCAGCAGCACCTTGGACGGCGCGGCAACGAACACGCACTCGGCCTGCTCGGCCGCAAACTGCTTGCCACGGCTGGACGCACCGGCCTGGTAGAGCACCGGCGTGCGCTGCGGCGACGGCTCGCACAAATGAATGCCGGGCACCTGGAAGTGTTTGCCGACATGGCGGATCTCGTGGATCTTGCTCGGGTCGCTGAAAATCCGGCGCTCGCGGTCGCGCAACACCGCGCCCTCCTCCCAACTGCCCTCCCAGAGTTTGTAGCAGACCTCCAGGTATTCCTCGGCGTAGTCGTAGCGCGCGTCGTGTTCGGTCTGGGCTTTCTGGCCAAGGTTCTTGGCGCCGCTTTCCAGGTAGGAGGTGACGATGTTCCAGCCGATGCGGCCCTTGGTCAGGTGGTCGAGGGTGGAGAGTCGGCGGGCGAACGGGTACGGATGTTCGAAGGACAACGACGCCGTCAGGCCAAAACCCAGGTGCTCGGTAACCAAGGCCATCGGCGCGATCAACGACAGCGGGTCATTGACCGGCACTTGGGTCGCCTGACGAATCGCCGCTTCGCCATTGCCGTTGTAGACGTCATAGATGCCCAGCACATCGGCGATAAACAGGCCATCAAACTTGCCGCGCTCAAGGATTTTGGAGAGGTCTGTCCAGTATTCCAGGTCCTTGTACTGCCACGAACGGTCACGCGGATGCGCCCACAGGCCCGGGGATTGGTGGCCGACACAGTTCATGTCGAAGGCGTTCAAGCGGATTTCACGGGACATCAAAGCACTCCGTTGAGGTGGTAGTTACCGACAACCTGGTATTTCCAGCGCAGAGGGTCATCGAGGGTCGGCGGCAGTGCAGTGCGTTGACCGGTGAGTTCGAATTCGGCGTTGCTGGCAGCGATCAAGGCTTCGGCGGCCGCGATCTGCGCTTCGGTCGCAGCGACCGGGCTGGGATGGGTTTCGGCGCGCTCAAGCAAGGCGGCGGCCACGTCGACGCGGATCTGCAGATCGCCGAAGCGACTGATCACATAGGGGTCATCGCTTTTCTCGACATGGCGGCGGGTGCTGTCCAACAGTTGGCGCGCAAGCTTCAGTGTGGTCATGAAATACGGCTCCTCAGTTCCAGGCGTGGCGCGCTGGCTTCACGCCGTTAAGCACGAAATTGCCGATCAGGTGGTATTTCCAGCGGGCCGGGTCGTGCAGGGTGTGGGTGCGCGCGTTGCGCCAGAAGCGATCAAGGTTATGTTTGCCGGTGACCGAGCGCGTGCCGGCCAGTTCGAAGAGTTTGCTGCTGGCGAGCAAGGCGGTTTCAGCCGAGAGGACTTTGGCCTGGGCAACCACCAGCGAGGCGTGGGCGACGGTGTCTTCGCTGGGCTCGGCGAGGGCGCGATCAACCGCCAAACCTGCTTTGGCGAGGATGGCTTCGGTGCCGTGGACGCGCCATTCCAGGTCGCCGATGGCGGCGATGGTGAAGGGGTCTTGCCAGCCGTGCTCCTGCTGGCTGTCGATCCACGGTCGCGCCTGGCGGGCGTAGATCTTCGCCTGTTCGAGGGCACCGAGGGCGATACCGGTGTCGACGGCGGCCTGGATGATCTGCGAGATCGGGCCGTTGGCGGTGGGTTGGTCGAAGGCTTGATGGGCGGGGATCACCGCTGTCAAGGGCACCTTTACCCCGTCGAGGGTCACGCCGCCGCTGGCGGTGGTGCGCTGGCCGAAGCCGTCCCAGCTGTCGATCACGCTAAGGCCCGGCGCATCGCGTTCGACAAAGGCGATAAACGCCTGGCCGTGTTCGTTGTTGCCGACCGTAGGCACGATGTGGGCGAACAGCGCGCCGGTGCAGTAGAACTTCTCGCCGTTGATGTGCGCGGTGTCGCCGTGGACGCGAATCTGGGTATCGAAGGTGCCGGCATTTTTGCTCTTGGCTTCGGAGAAGGCATTGCCGAAACGGTAGCCGGCCAGCACCTTGCCGAAGTAATGACGTTTTTGTTCCTCGGTCGCGGTTTGCAGCAGGATGTCCACCACGCCCAGGTGGTTCTGCGGGATCTGCCCCAGGGACGGGTCGGCGGCGGAGATCAGCTTGATCACCTCAGCGACCGTCACATAGGACACTCCAGCGCCGCCGTACTCTTTGGGAATGGTGATGCCCCACAGGCCGCTGGCAGAGAACGCTTCGAGTTCGGCGAAAGGCAGGATCCGATCACGGTCGCGCGCGCTGGCGTCGACGGCAAAACGTGCGGCCAGGCGCGTGGCCACCTGGATGGCTTCCGCGTCCGAGCGGATGATATGGGCAGGGTGTTGAGGGTGGGCTGACATGGGCCGACTCCAGGCTCCGTGGGGATGACCTGGGTGATTGCAGGAGTCGTGCCTGAAAGTAATCGCCAATAAAATCAGCGGGTTGGTGAGAGTACGAGGCGCTTATTGCTCGCGCTAAGCAGCAAAATGTTCAAGCACTGTTGCGCTACGAACACTTTTAGCCACTCACCCTCCTGCCTACTCAATCGACACAGGCTTCAATACTCACGGCTAATTAATTTGAGTATTAAAGCCTCACAACGTCGACTTAAACTTAAGGGCGATCTATCACGGTATATACACTTTGATGAGAAACACCAATTACCTCGTCATTCTCGCGAACGCTATAATCGGCTGTGACTTGCTCGGTATCGAAGACAATATGAAAACGCACTTTGACCTCATACTGGGGCTTCAACTCTAGAATTTTAAAACTAGCAAATGCAATTCCATTACCGCGTATCCCCCAGGAAACTTCTTGTCCGAGCGTAATACCGGGATAACTAGGGAAGATAATCTCGGCAGTACCGCCGGTCACTTCGGGGTACTTCAATACATTCCCGTGGGACGGCGTAATCTTCGGCTGGGGAAGCAGATTCTTGCTTGAGACATGTTTTGGGTTCATTCGTTTTCACTCCATGAAGTCATGACAACTACCCAACGTCACTGACTGAGTAGTATCGTCCACCCTAGCACCCGTCCCTTTTGAACATAAGCTGTCAACCTGCACAGTTGACAAACAGCAAAAACATGCTAACTACAACACCACATTCCTTACAAATCTTGCCGCCACCTTGCCTCCGTTGTAATAAGAGTGGGGCTGGTGGCTGGCAAACATAAAAAACTCACCGGCATCAATAGTGTTTTCCTTGTCGCCTATCACCAAGGTCAAACTGCCCTCAAAGACGAACAACTGCTCGCTCCAACCCTCTTGGTCTGGATCCGGGCAGTACCGATCACCGGGTTCAAGGCGCCACTCCCAGAGTTCGACTTCACGCCGCGCCGTGGCCTTGGCCAACAACACCGCCTTACTCCCAACAATTTCCCCCGCCCAAGCCAATTCGTTGATGCGACTGTGGTCGCGCACCTCCGGCGCCTGGATGAGGTCGCTGAAGGCCACGTTTAACGCTTCGGCCACCCGGTCGAGGGTGGACAGGCTGACGTTCTTTTCGCCCGCTTCGATGGCCACCAGCATGCGCCGGCTGACCCCGGACTTTTCCGAGAGCGCAGTCTGGCTCAGGTCGGCGGCGTGGCGCAGGCGACGGACGTTCTGGCTGACGTGCTGCAGGACCGAAGCCCGATGTGGATTTTCTTTGTGCACTATATTGCTCAATGGGTGGGTGTGCGCAGTATACTGCCCAGCGTGCGGCGCATTGTGCGGTCCGTGCCTTTCCCTTGCAAGACCGAGCCGCCATGACCACCCCAAACGTCTCCCCTCGTTTCAACCGTTTCAGCAAAGCCGAATGCATCCTGGTGGTGATCACCATGATCTGGGGCGGCACGTTTTTGCTGGTGCAGCACGCGATGACCGTCAGTGGGCCGATGTTTTTCGTCGGCCTGCGCTTTGCGGCAGCGGCGATCGTGGTGGGGTTCTTTTCCTTGCGCACCCTGCGCGACCTGACGCTGTTCGAGTTGAAGGCGGGGGTGTTTATCGGTGTGGCAATCATGTTTGGCTACGGTTTGCAGACCATTGGCTTGCAGACGATCTTGAGCAGCCAGTCGGCGTTTATCACGGCTTTATATGTGCCGTTCGTGCCGCTACTGCAATGGCTGGTGCTTGGGCGTCGTCCGGGCTTGATGCCGAGCATTGGCATTATGCTGGCGTTTGCCGGGTTGATGCTGCTGACCGGGCCGGCGGGCGCTTCGCTGAACTTCAGCGCCGGCGAAATCGCCACGTTGATTGGCGCGGTGGCGATTGCGGCGGAGATCATCCTGATCAGCGCGTTTGCCGGGCAGGTGGATGTGCGCCGGGTGACCGTGGTGCAACTGGCCACCGCGTCGCTGTTGTCGTTCCTGATGGTGGTGCCGATGGGCGAGGCGTTGCCGGGGTTTTCGTGGCTGCTGCTGTTCAGTGCGGTGGGCCTGGGCTTGACCAGTGCGGTGATCCAGGTGGCGATGAACTGGGCGCAGCAAAGTGTTTCGCCGACCCGGGCCACGTTGATCTATGCCGGTGAGCCGGTATGGGCAGGCGTGGTGGGGCGGATTGCCGGGGAGCGCTTCCCGCCGATTGCGATGGTGGGGGCGGCGTTGATTGTGGTGGCGGTGATTGTCAGTGAAATTAAGACTAAGGGGCAGAAGGCGCTGGCGTTGGAAGAAGAGCTGGAGCAAGAGCGTCAGAACTGAGGTGCCGGTTGTGGGGCGGCTGCACGGTCCAGCGGGAGCAAGCTCCCTCGCCACAGGGTCCTAAACACTGCCAAATGGGTTTATTCGACCTATCTTGTAGGATCCTGCCACATCTTGCCGTTTGGTGATCGTGAAAGCGGCACGTATGATGCATCCCAAACTCCCGCAGATTAGAAGCCTATGTCTCTGATAGTTCTACTGCTTCTGCCTTTTATTGGCAGCTGTCTGGCGGCCTTGCTGCCGCACAATGCACGTAACACCGAATCCCTGCTGGCCGGCCTTGTGGCCCTGGTCGGCACTATTCAAGTCGCCCTGCTCTACCCCCAGATCGCCCACGGTGGCGTGATCCGCGAAGAATTCATATGGTTGCCCAGCCTCGGGCTGAACTTCGTGTTGCGCATGGACGGGTTTGCCTGGCTGTTCTCGATGCTGGTGCTCGGCATCGGTTCGCTGGTGGCGTTGTATGCGCGTTACTACATGTCGCCGGATGATCCGGTGCCGCGATTCTTCGCGTTTTTCCTGGCCTTTATGGGCGCCATGCTCGGCCTGGTGATCTCCGGCAACCTCATCCAGATCGTGTTCTTCTGGGAACTGACCAGCCTGTTCTCGTTCCTGCTGATCGGCTATTGGCACCACCGCGCCGACGCGCGCCGCGGTGCGTACATGGCGTTGATGGTCACCGGCGCCGGCGGCTTGTGCCTGCTGGCGGGCGTGATGCTGCTGGGGCACATCGTCGGCAGCTATGACCTCGACCAGGTGCTGGCGGCGGGCGATCAGATTCGCGCGCACTCGCTGTACCCGGTCATGCTGGCCCTGGTGCTGATAGGCGCCTTGAGCAAAAGCGCGCAATTCCCCTTCCACTTCTGGCTGCCCCATGCGATGGCGGCCCCCACGCCGGTGTCGGCGTACCTGCATTCGGCAACGATGGTGAAGGCCGGCGTGTTCCTGCTGGCCCGCCTGTGGCCGTCGCTGTCGGGCAGCGAAGAATGGTTCTGGATCGTCGGCGGTGCCGGCGCCCTCACCCTACTCCTCGGCGCGTACTGCGCCATGTTCCAAAATGATCTGAAGGGCCTGCTGGCCTATTCCACCATCAGCCACCTCGGGCTGATCACCTTGCTGCTGGGCCTCAACAGCCCGCTGGCCGCCGTCGCGGCGGTGTTCCATATCCTCAACCACGCCACCTTCAAAGCCTCGCTGTTCATGGCCGCGGGCATCATCGACCACGAAAGCGGCACGCGGGACATCCGCAAGCTCAGCGGGCTGGTCAAGCTGATCCCGTTTACCGCGACCCTGGCGATGGTGGCCAGTGCGTCCATGGCGGGCGTGCCGTTGCTCAACGGCTTCCTGTCCAAAGAGATGTTCTTTGCCGAGACCGTGTTCATCACCTCGACGGCCTGGGTGGAGTTCGCCCTGCCGTTGATCGCGACCATTGCCGGGACATTCAGCGTGGCCTATGCGCTGCGTTTCACCGTGGACGTGTTCTTCGGCCCGCCGGCGACCAACCTGCCGCACACGCCCCACGAACCACCGCGCTGGATGCGCGCACCGGTTGAGTTGCTGGTGTTCACGTGCCTGCTGGTAGGGATTTTCCCGGCCCAGGTGGTCGGCTCGATCCTTGCCGCCGCTGCGCTGCCGGTGGTGGGCGGCGTGCTGCCGGAGTACAGCCTGGCGATCTGGCACGGCTGGAACGCGCCGATGATCATGAGCCTGGTGGCCATGTCCGGCGGCGTGGTGCTGTACCTGCTGCTGCGCAAGCAACTCAAGCTGGGGCGCTTCAAGTACCCGCCGATCATCAGCTATTTCAACGGCAAGCGTGGTTTCGAGCGCAGCTTGGTGGTGATGATGCGCGGTGTGCGCAGGATCGAGAAACGCATCAGTACCAAGCGCCTGCAGACTCAGCTGTTCCTGCTGGTGCTGGTGGCGGTCATCGGCGGCATGATCCCGATGCTCAACAGTGGCTTGAGCTGGGGCGACCGCCCGAAAATCCCAGGGTCGATCGTGTTCGTCACCCTGTGGGTGCTAGCGATCGCCTGCGCCCTTGGCGCCGCCTGGCAAGCCAAGTACCACCGGCTGGCGGCCCTGACCATGGTCAGCGTGTGCGGCCTGATGACCTGCATCACCTTTGTGTGGTTCTCGGCGCCGGACCTGGCGTTGACGCAGTTGGTGGTCGAAGTGGTGACCACCGTGCTGATCCTGCTGGGCCTGCGCTGGCTGCCGCGGCGGATCGAGGAGGTCTCGCCGCTGCCGAACACCTTGCGCAAGGCGCGGATTCGCCGGGTGCGCGACTTCCTGCTGTCCACCGTAGTGGGCGGCGGCATGGCGCTGTTGTCCTACGCGATGTTGACGCGCCAGACCCCCAACGATATCTCTTCGTTCTACCTCAGCCGTGCCCTGCCCGAAGGCGGCGGCAGCAATGTGGTGAACGTGATGCTCGTCGACTTCCGGGGCTTTGATACCCTCGGCGAAATCACCGTGCTCGGCGCCGTGGCGCTGACGGTGTACGCCCTGCTGCGCCGCTTCCGCCCTTCCAAGGAAAGCATGCAGCTGCCCGCGCAACAGCGCCAGCTTGCGCCGGACGTGGCCACCGACCTGGTCAACCCACGCCAGGCCAGCGACACCGCGCTGGGCTTCATGATGGTGCCGGCGGTGCTGGTGCGCCTGCTGCTGCCGATTGCGCTGGTGGTGTCGTTCTACCTGTTCATGCGCGGCCACAACCAGCCGGGCGGCGGGTTTGTCGCCGGGCTGGTGATGTCGGTCGCGTTTATCCTGCAATACATGGTCGCCGGCACCCAATGGGTCGAGGCACAGATGAGCCTGCGGCCGATGCGCTGGATGGGCTTCGGGCTGTTCTCCGCGACCCTGACCGGGCTTGGCGCCTTGTTTGCCGGCTACCCGTTCCTCACCACCCACACCTGGCATTTCAGCCTGCCGGTGCTCGGCGACATTCATGGCGCCAGCGCGCTGTTCTTCGACGTCGGCGTGTACGCCATGGTCGTCGGCTCGACGCTGCTGATGCTCACCGCCCTCGGTCACCAGTCCGTGCGGGCCCATAAACCGAGCAACCAGGCCAAAGTGGTTGCCGCTACGGAAGGAGCCGCCTGATGGAAGAAGTCATTGCAATTGCCATTGGCGTCCTGGCCGCCTCCGGGGTCTGGCTGATCCTGCGGCCACGGACGTTCCAGGTGGTGATGGGCCTGTGCCTGCTGTCGTACGGGGTCAACCTGTTCATTTTCAGCATGGGCAGCCTCTTTATCGGCAAGGAGCCGATCATCAAGGACGGTGTGCCGCAAGACCTGCTCCACTACACCGACCCGCTGCCCCAGGCGCTGGTGCTCACGGCCATCGTGATCAGCTTCGCCATGACCGCCTTGTTCCTGGTGGTGTTGCTGGCCTCACGGGGCCTGACCGGCACTGACCATGTGGACGGCCGGGAGCCCAAGGAATGACGTGGATGAATCAACTGATCGTCGCGCCGATCCTGCTGCCGTTGCTTACCGCCGCCTTGATGCTGATGCTCGGCGAGAAGCATCGGCCGCTGAAAGCGCGCATCAACCTGTTCTCGAGCATGATCGGCCTGGGCATCGCCATTCTGCTGCTGTACTGGACGCAAAAAGGCGGCCCCGGCTCGATCGGCGTGTACCTGCCGGGCAACTGGCAGGTGCCGTTCGGCATTGTGCTGGTGGTGGACCAACTATCAGCCTTGATGCTGGTGCTCACCGGGATCATCGGCGTGAGCGCGCTGCTGTTCGCCATGGCCCGCTGGGACCGTGCCGGCACCAGCTTCCATGCGCTGTTCCAGATCCAGATGATGGGCCTCTACGGCGCCTTCCTCACGGCCGACCTGTTTAACCTGTTCGTGTTCTTCGAGGTGCTGCTGGCGGCGTCCTATGGCTTGATGCTGCACGGTTCCGGCCGTGCGCGGGTGTCGTCGGGGCTGCATTACATCGCGATCAACCTGCTGGCCTCGTCACTGTTCCTGATTGGTGCGGCGATGATCTATGGCGTCACCGGCACGCTGAACTTTGCCGACCTGGCGCTGAAGATCCCGCTGGTGCCGGAAGCCGATCGCGGCCTGCTGCACGCGGGTGCGGCGATCCTTGCGACGGCGTTCCTGGCGAAAGCCGGCATGTGGCCGCTGAACTTCTGGCTGGCCCCCGCCTACTCCTCGGCCAGCGCGCCGGTGGCGGCGATGTTTGCGATCATGACCAAGGTCGGCGTGTACACCGTGCTGCGCCTGTGGACCCTGTTGTTCTCCGGCCAGGCCGGTGCGTCGGCACTGTTTGGCGGCGATTGGCTGGTGTATGGCGGCATGGCCACCATTGTCTGCGCCGGTCTGGCGATGGTGGCGGCGCAGCGCCTGGAGCGCATGGCCAGCTTGAGCATTCTGGTCTCGGCCGGGATCCTGCTGTCGTCGGTGGGCTTCGCCCAGCCGAGCCTCACCGCCGGCGCGCTGTTCTATCTGGTCAGTTCCACCTTGGCCTTGAGCGCGCTGTTCCTGCTGGCCGAATTGATCGAGCGTTCGCGCTCGGCCAACGACCTGCCGCTGGATGAAGAGATCGATGCACTGCCCAAGGCCATGGAGTCCCTGCATCCACGCCCTGGCGTCAACCTCGATGACGAACAGAAAGCCGTGGTCGGCCAGGTGATTCCCTGGACCATGGCCTTCCTGGGCTTGAGTTTTGTCGCCTGCGCCCTGCTGATTATCGGCATGCCGCCGTTGTCCGGGTTTATCGGCAAGCTCAGCCTGTTGAGCGCGCTGGTCAACCCGCTGGGCCTGGGGGTCAGTGTCGAGGAGCCGATCCGCCCGGCTGCCTGGGGCCTGGTCGCACTGCTGATCCTCTCCGGCCTGGCCTCGCTGATCGCCTTTGCGCGCTTGGGCATCCAGCGCTTCTGGACCCCGGAAGAGCGCCCGTCGCCGTTGCTGCGCCGCTATGAGTGCGTGCCGATCTTCTTCCTGCTGGGCCTGAGCATTCTGCTGACCTTCAAGGCAGAGCCGCTGATGCGCTACACCCTGGGCACCGCCCAGAGCCTGAACAACCCGGAAAACTACGTGATGGCGGTGATGGCAACGCGTCCCGTACCCAGCCCTGAAGCCAAGACCGCCGCGCTGGAGGTGCAACCATGAAGCGCCTGTTCCCTGCCCCGTGGCTGTCGCTGGCGTTGTGGGTGCTGTGGCTGGTGCTGAACCTGTCGGTCAGCCCCGGCAACCTGCTGCTGGGCGCCCTGCTGGGCTTTCTTGCGCCGCTGCTGATGGCACCGCTGCGCCCGTTGCCGATCCGCATCCGCCGCCCCGGCGTGATCATCCGCCTGTTTTTCCTGGTGGGACGCGATGTGATCGTCTCCAACCTGCAAGTGGCCTGGGGCGTGCTGACCTGCGGCTCGCGCCCGCCGCGCTCGCGCTTCGTCAAGATCCCCCTGGACCTGCGCGACGCCAACGGCCTGGCCGCGCTGTCGATGATCACTACCGTGGTGCCCGGCACCATCTGGTCGGAACTGGCACTGGACCGCAGCATCCTGCTCTTGCACGTGTTCGACCTGGAAGATGAAGCGCCGTTTATCGAGCACTTCAAGACCACCTACGAGCGGCCCCTGATGGAGATCTTCGAATGAGCGCCCTGCTCTCCAATGCGATCCTGTTCAGCCTGTTCCTGTTCTCCCTGGCCATGGTGCTGACCTTGGTGCGCCTGTTCAAAGGCCCGTCGGCACAAGACCGCGTACTGGCGCTGGACTACCTGTACATCCTGGCGATGCTGATGATGCTGGTGCTGGGCATTCGGTATGCGAGTGACACCTACTTTGAAGCGGCGCTGCTGATCGCGCTGTTTGGCTTCGTGGGCTCGTTTGCCCTGGCGAAATTCCTGCTGCGTGGGGAGGTGATTGAATGATGCCGTTATGGGTGGAAGTGATCGTGGCGGTGCTGCTGGTGCTGAGCAGTGTGTTTGCGTTGATTGGCGCGATCGGATTACTGCGGATGAAGGACTTTTTTCAACGCATGCACCCACCGGCACTGGCTTCAACGCTAGGGGCCTGGTGTGTCGCGTTGGCGTCGATTATCTACTTTTCGGTGCTCAAATCCGGGCCGGTGTTGCACGGGTGGTTGATTCCGATATTGTTGTCGATCACGGTGCCGGTGACTACCTTGTTGCTTGCTCGCACTGCGCTGTTCCGCAAGCGCATGGCCGGTGATGATGTCCCCGCCGAGGTCAGCAGCCGCCGCTGATCCCTCAAGTGGGCAGCTCCCACATTTGAATCGTTGCCAGGCGCAAGATTGGATATGTGCCAGAGACGTCTTTCGGACATCAGGAAAAGGAATTCCCATCATGGATATCAAGTGTTCCGTGTTTATCGCCGCAAGCGTTGACGGCTTTATCGCCCGGCCAGATGGCGATATCGAGTGGCTGCACCGGCCGGAATATGACCTGGCAGCGCTGAACGGCCTGACGTATGAAAGCTTCATCGCGACGGTTGATGCGCTGGTGATGGGCCGCAAAACCCTGGAAAAAGTCCTGTCGTTTCCGGAGTGGCCCTATGAGGGTATGCCGGTCATCGCCCTTTCTCACCAAGCCGGAGAAATTCCAGCGTATTTGCAGGGCAAGGTCGAGGTGATGTCCCTGGACCCAATCGCGCTGGTGGCACAGTTAGCCGAGCGCGGCATGAAGCATCTCTATATCGACGGTGGCCAAACGATCCAGGCGTTTCTTGAAGCGGGCCTGATCGATGAGCTGATCATTACGCGTATCCCGGTGCTGCTGGGGCAAGGGATTCCATTGTTCAGCCAGGTCGGCTGTGAGCATGAACTTCGCCATATCGGCACGTACGTGTCGGAGAATGGATTTGTTCAGAGTCGGTACGAAGTCACTGACAAGCGCTGATGCTCAGGCATCAGCTCCCGGAAATTTCCGACAGCGTTCTAAGGTTGCCCCTCGGAAGATGACGCCCTAATCTTCGGTGGTCGCTGAAAACTCAGCGACCGGGTTTCGCAGCCCGGTTAAACTCTAGACGCACAGCGTCCACCTCAAGATAGCGGGCGCTTTTTTATGCCTGATGTTATGGCGGCTGTGCGCGGGATACCTTCGGGTATGCCGGGTGCCTAGAGTCCCGGTCTGCGAACCTGCGTACAGCTGCCACCCGGGTATCGTTTCGCAGCGATGGGTGATGGCTCCAATACTCTAGGAGCTTCGTCATGATCAAAGACAGTCCGAATCCGCCGTCAGACTCAGCCGCGTTTCACACTGCGGCTCATCGAGCAATTAACCACCATCTGAACCCGCCTGAGAAACCAGAGCCGTCTACTGAGGGCCATGGTTTATTTACCGTACGCGAAGGATTAGACGTCGAGACGCTGCTGGTCAACGCGTCGGAGGATCTTGCCTCGGTTCAAGCGCTGGCAAGCCATTTGGCTTTTGAGATCGACGGCAATCCTCGCAGCGTGGTCTTGGGAATGTGTCGGATGCTGGAGGGGATCCAGCTAATGGTAGATAAAACACTAAGCCTCAAAGACCATCCAACTCACACATAAATCTGCAACCGAAGAGTTCGCAAAGTGGGCACGGTAAAAAATGTGGGAGCTGGCTTGCCTGCGATTGCGGTGGGTCAGTCAGCATTTTCGGTGACTGACACGCCGTCATCGGGGGCAAGCCCCCTCCCACACTGGATCAGGTGAGCCGCTCACTAAAACGGTGTGCAAAAAAACGCCCCGAACCAATCGGGGCGTTTTTCATTCAGCGTTTACCGATCAAGCCTGATCAGCCAACCGCCACGTCGTCCCACCCTTGCCGTCTTCCAACACCACACCCATCGCGGTCAGTTGGTCACGGATACGGTCAGATTCCGCCCAGTCCTTATTGGCCCGCGCAGACAAACGCGCCTGGATCAGCGCATCCACTTCAGCCGCATCCACACGCCCTTCGGCGCCGGCTTGCAGGAAATCCTCAGGCTTCATTTGCAGAACTCCCAGCACGCTGGCCAGCTCTTTCAAGCGTGCCGCCAGACCGGCCGCCGCGTCGAGATCGCTCTCGCGCAGGCGGTTGATCTCGCGCACCATCTCGAACAGCACGGCACAGGCTTCCGGGGTGCCGAAGTCGTCGTTCATGACTTCGGTGAAGCGTGCCACGAACGCTTCGCCGCCGGCAGGCGCCACGGATGGCAGGCCTTTCAACGCGTGGTAGAAACGCTCCAGGGCGCCCTTGGCGTCCTTGAGGTTGTCTTCCGAGTAGTTGATGGCGCTGCGGTAGTGGCTCGACACCAGCAGGTAACGCACGACTTCCGGGTGGTACTTTTCCAGCACGTCGCGGATGGTGAAGAAGTTGTTCAAGGACTTGGACATCTTCTCGCCATTGATGCGGATCATGCCGCAGTGCATCCAGGCGTTGGCGTACGTCTTGCCGGTGGCGGCTTCGCTCTGGGCGATTTCGTTTTCGTGGTGCGGGAACTCAAGGTCGCTGCCGCCGCCATGAATGTCGAAGGTGTCGCCCAGGCAGCAGGTGGACATCACCGAGCATTCGATGTGCCAGCCCGGACGCCCGGCGCCCCACGGCGACTCCCAGCTCGGCTCGCCAGGCTTGGTGCCTTTCCATAGCACGAAGTCGAGCGGGTCTTGCTTGGCTTCATCGACTTCGATCCGTGCGCCGATGCGCAGGTCTTCGATTTTCTTGCGCGACAGCTTGCCGTAGCCCATGAACTTGGCGACGCGGTAGTACACGTCGCCATTGCCCGGGGCGTAGGCGTAACCCTTGTCGATCAGGGTCTGGATCATCGCGTGCATGCCAGGGATGTGGTCCGTGGCACGTGGCTCCATGTCCGGCTTGAGGATGTTGAGGCGCGCCTCGTCCTCGTGCATCGCGGCAATCATGCGCTCGGTCAGCGCGTCGAACGACTCGCCGTTTTCATTGGCGCGGTTGATGATCTTGTCGTCGATGTCGGTGATGTTGCGCACATAGGTCAAGTCATAGCCGCTGAAACGCAACCAGCGGGTCACCAGGTCGAAGGCAACCATGCTGCGCCCGTGGCCGATGTGGCAGTAGTCGTACACGGTCATGCCGCAAACGTACATGCGCACCTTGTTGCCATCCAGCGGCTTGAAGACTTCTTTGGTCTTGCTGAGTGTGTTGTAGATCGTTAACACGACATTTCCCTTAAATCACTGGCCCCACGAATCACGCAAGGTCACGGTACGGTTGAATACCGGATGACCGGGTTTCGAGTCCTTGATATCCGCGCAGAAGTAACCTTCGCGCTCGAACTGGAAACGGTCTTCCGGCTGTGCGTCGCCAAGCGATGGCTCGGCACGACAACCGGTGAGCACTTGCAGGGAGTCAGGGTTGATGTTGTCGAGGAAACTGGCGCTGTCTTCAGCCTTTTCAGGGTTCGGCGAGCGGAACAGGCGATCGTACAGGCGCACTTCGCACTCGACGCTGGCAGCGGCCGGCACCCAGTGGATCACGCCTTTGACCTTGCGGCCTTCAGGGTTCTTGCCCAGGGTTTCCGGGTCGTAGGAGCAGCGCAGTTCGACGATGTTGCCATCGGCGTCCTTGATCGCTTCGTCGGCACGGATCACGTAGCTGCCACGCAGACGTACTTCGCCGTTCGGCTCCAGGCGCTTGTAGCCCTTCGGCGGTTCTTCCATGTAGTCATCGCGGTCGATGTAGATTTCACGCGCGAACGGCAGCTTGCGCACGCCGAGCGCTTCGTTCTGCGGGTGACGCGGCAGCTCGAGGTGGTCGACCTTGTCTTCCGGGTAGTTGGTGATCACGACTTTCAACGGACGCAGCACGCACATGGCACGCGGCGCGTTGGCGTCGAGGTCCTGGCGGATGCTGAATTCGAGCATGCCGAAGTCGACCACGCCGTCGGAACGGTTGGTGCCGACCATGTCGCAGAAGTTGCGGATCGATGCCGGGGTGTAGCCGCGACGGCGGAAGCCCGACAGCGTCGACATGCGTGGATCGTCCCAGCCGTGCACGTGCTTTTCATCCACCAGTTGCTTGAGCTTGCGCTTGCTGGTGATGGTGTAGTTCAGGTTCAGGCGGCTGAATTCGTACTGACGCGGGTGCGCCGGTACCGGCAGGCTGTCGAGGAACCATTCGTACAGCGGGCGATGGCTTTCGAACTCCAGGGTGCAGATGGAGTGGGTGATGCCTTCGATGGCGTCCGACTGACCGTGGGTGAAGTCGTAGTTGGGGTAAATGCACCACTTGTCACCGGTCTGGTGGTGGTGGGCATGACGGATGCGGTACATGATCGGGTCGCGCAGGTTCATGTTCGGCGAGGCCATGTCGATCTTGGCGCGCAGCACGCGGGCGCCGTCCGGGAACTCACCGTCGCGCATGCGGTTGAACAGGTCCAGGTTCTCTTCCACCGAACGGTCGCGGAAGGGGCTGTTCTTACCCGGCTCGGTCAGGGTGCCACGGTATTCCTTGGCTTGCTCAGGCGTCAGGTCGTCGACGTAGGCCTTGCCGGCCTTGATCAGCTCGACGGCCCAGTCGAACAATTGGTCGAAATACTTCGAGGCATAGCGCACTTCACCGGACCATTCGAAGCCCAGCCACTTGATGTCGCTTTCGATGGCGTCGATGTATTCCTGGTCTTCCTTGGCCGGGTTGGTGTCGTCGAAACGCAGGTGCGTGACGCCACCGAACTCCTGGGCCAGGCCGAAGTTCACACAGATCGACTTGGCGTGACCGATGTGCAGGTAGCCGTTGGGCTCTGGCGGGAAGCGGGTGACGATCTGCGTGTGCTTGCCCGAATCCAGGTCCGCCTGGATGATCGGGCGCAGGAAATTGACCGGGACGGCAGGTCCGGCCTTGGCATTCGAGGTAGGGTCGACAGTGGGCTTGCTCATAGGATCCTTGAACAGACAGGTTCGTGGCCGGGTGAGGCCAGATAAAACAAAGGCGATATCATAGCCGATGCTGTCAAGCACCTGACAGGCCAGCACCGAAAACTGCAGCATTTATTGCATAGGCGGTAAAAAACCACCTCGAAATTCCTGCAGGTCACGCTAAACTGCGCCCCTTGGCCTCTGTTTAGCCAGACCGGTCGAGGCGCCCAGGCGTCCAAACCCACGAATTCCCTGAAAAGAGTAGTGAACATGACTCAAGTCAAACTGACCACCAACCACGGTGACATCGTCATCGAGCTGAACGCCGAGAAAGCGCCGATCACCGTCGCCAACTTCATCGAGTACGTTAAAGCCGGCCACTACGAAAACACCGTTTTCCACCGTGTCATCGGCAACTTCATGGTCCAGGGCGGCGGTTTCGAGCCTGGCATGAAAGAAAAGAAAGACAAGCGTCCAAGCATCCAGAACGAAGCGGACAACGGCCTTTCCAACGACAAGTACACCGTTGCGATGGCCCGTACCATGGAGCCACATTCGGCCTCCGCGCAGTTCTTCATCAACGTCGCCGACAACGCCTTCCTCAACCACAGCGGCAAGAACGTGCAGGGCTGGGGCTACGCGGTATTCGGTAAAGTGACCGAAGGCCAGGACGTCGTCGACAAGATCAAAGGCGTGCAAACCACCGGTAAAGCCGGCCACCAGGACGTTCCGGTAGAAGACGTTATCGTCGAGAAAGCCGAGATCGTTGGGTGATATTGCTGATTTCAGATTTGCATCTGGAAGAGGAGCGCCCGGACATCACCCGGGCGTTTCTGGATCTGCTCCACCACCGCGCCCGTGGCGCCCAGGCGTTGTACATTCTGGGGGACTTCTTTGAAGCCTGGATTGGCGACGATGGGATGACCCCCTTCCAGCGTTCGATTTGCGCAGCCCTGCGCGAGCTGAGCGACAGCGGCACCCCGATTTTCATCATGCACGGCAACCGCGATTTCCTCATCGGCAAGGCGTTCTGCAAAGCCGCAGGTGCCACCTTGCTGAAGGACCCGAGTGTTGTGCAGCTCCATGGCGAGCCCGTGCTGTTGATGCACGGCGACAGCCTCTGCACCCGCGACGCCGGCTATATGAAGCTGCGGCGCATCCTGCGCAACCCGATTGTGCTGTTTATCCTGCGGCATCTGCCGCTGCGCACGCGGCACAAGCTGGCGCGCAAGCTGCGCAGCGAAAGCCGTGCGCAGACGCGCATGAAGGCCAACGACATTGTCGATGTGACCCCCGAGGAAGTCCCACGGGTGATGCAGCAATTTGGCGTGCGCACCCTGGTCCACGGCCACACGCACCGGCCGGCCATCCATAAGCTGCAGATTGGCGACCAGGCGGCCAAGCGCATTGTGCTGGGGGATTGGGATAAGCAAGGCTGGGCATTGCAGGTGGATGAGCAAGGGTTTCAATTGGCGGCGTTTGATTTTGTGAACCCGCAATTGGCGTTGCCCGGCGCCTGAACCTCAGACACCACAAATCCAATGTGAACAAAGATCCAAATGTGGGAGGGGGCTTGCCCCCGATAGCAGTGTGTCAGTCAGCTCATACTCAACTGACAGAATGCCATCGGGGGCAAGCCCCCTCCCACATTTGGATGTTGTACGTTTTCGGAATCAGTGGCCTGAGGCTTCCGGCCCGGCCTTGGCGCCAAACGGCGGCTTGGCCAACCACACCAGCAACATCAACGCCATGAACATCCACCCCAGCAACGTGAAGTAATCCACGGTGGACATCATGTACGCCTGGCTGGTGAGGATCTGGTCCAGCTGCGTGTAGGCCTTCTGCCCTGCCCCGCCGAGCGCCTGCAAGGCATCGCGGGTCGCGGAGTCGTAGGTGGTCATGTTCTCGCTCATGTACGCATGGTGCTGGTCCGCGCGGCGGATCCAGATCCAGGTGGTCAGCGAAGCGGCAAAGCTACCGCCCAAGGTCCGCAGGAACGTCGCCAGACCTGCGCCGTCGGCAATCTGGTGCGGCGGCAGGTCGGACATCAAGATGCTCAAGGTCGGCATAAAGAACAGCGCCACGCCGATCCCCATGAACAGCTGCACCATCGCGATGTGCGTGAAGTCCACCTCATTGGTGAAGCCCGCACGCATAAAGCAGCTCAAGCCAATCGCCAGGAACGCCAGGCCTGCCAACAGGCGCAGGTCGAACTTGTGCGCATACTTGCCCACGAACGGCGACATCAGCACCGGCAGGATGCCGATCGGCGCTACCGCCAGGCCCGCCCACGTGGCCGTGTAGCCCATCTGGGTCTGCAGCCATTGCGGCAGGATCAGGTTGATGCCGAAGAAGCCTGCGTAACCCAGGATCAACACGATGGTGCCGATGCGGAAGTTGCGGTAGGCGAACAGCCGCAGATTCACCACCGGGTGCTTGTCGGTCATCTCCCAGATAATGAACACCGCCAGGGCAATCACCGAAATCGCGGCGCCAATGATGATGAAGTTGGATTCAAACCAATCCAGGTCATTGCCCTTGTCGAGGATGATCTGCAAGGCGCCAACCCCCACGATCAGGCTCAGCAGCCCCACGTAGTCCATGGGTTGGTAGCTGGTCTCCACCGGGCGTTTCTTCAGTTGCGAACGCACCACCATCACCGCAAAAACACCGATCGGCACGTTGATAAAGAAGATCCACGGCCAGCTGTAGCTGTCGGTGATCCAACCGCCGAGGATCGGCCCCGCAATCGGCGCCACCACCGTGACCATCGCCAGCAGCGCCAGGGCCATGCCCCGCCTCGCCGGCGGGTAGACCGCGATCAGCAGCGTCTGCGTCATCGGGTACAGCGGCCCGGCCACCAGGCCTTGCACAACCCGAAAGGCGATCAGTTCAGGCATCGACGTGGAAATACCACAGAGGAACGACGCCAGCACAAACAGCATGGTCGCCCACAAAAACAGCTTCACCTCGCCAAACCGGCGGCTCAGCCAACCGGTGAGTGGCAACGCGATGGCGTTGCTCACCGCAAACGAGGTGATCACCCAGGTGCCCTGCTCCGAACTCACGCCGAGGTTGCCGGAAATGGTCGGCAACGCCACGTTGGCAATGGTGGTGTCGAGCACCTGCATAAAGGTCGCCAGCGACAGGCCAATAGTGGCCATCAACAGGCTGGGTGGCGTGAAGGAGGCGTTATTGCTCATCAGCGTTGCGCGCCTTGGGAGCGGCGAGGCTGTTGTCATGGATCAACTGGGTGATCATGGCGTCAGCTTCGGCCAATTGGCGGTCATACACGTTGGTGGTGAACGAGGCCTTTTGCGGCGCCTGTTGCGCCAGCACCGGGCCGCTTTGGTCGTGCAGGTCCACATTGACCACGGTGCTCAAGCCCACGCGCAGTGGGTGCTTGGCCAGCTCCTCGGCGTTGATATGGATGCGCACCGGCACCCGTTGCACGATCTTGATCCAGTTACCGGTGGCGTTCTGCGCCGGCAACAGGGCAAATGCGCTGCCGGTACCGGCGCCCAAACTGTCCACGGTGCCGCTGTACTTCACGTCGCTGCCGTAGATGTCCGACTCAATGTCCACCGGTTGGCCAATGCGCATATCGCGCAGTTGGGTTTCCTTGAAGTTGGCGTCGATCCACAGCTGGTTCAGCGGGATCACTGCCATCAACGCTGTGCCGGGCTGAACGCGCTGGCCCAGTTGCACGGTGCGCTTGGCGACGTAGCCGGTGACCGGTGCGATCAGGGTGCTGCGCGCATTGGCCAGGTAGGCTTGGCGCAATTGCGCGGCGGCGGCCTGCACATCCGGATGGGAGCTGATCACCGTGTCGTCCACCAACGCGTTGCTGGTTTTCAGTTGCTGTTCAAGGTTGGTCAACGCGTTCTTGGCGGCGGTCAGGCTGTCACGGGCGTGGGACAGTTCTTCCTGGGAAATCGCCCCGCCCTGGGCCAGGGTTTTACGGCGGTTGAAGTTGTCCTGGGCCGTTTGCACATCGGCTTTCTGCGCATTGACCTGGGCCTTCATGCCATCGACGTTGCTGTACAAACCGCGCACCTGGCGCACGGTGCGGGCCAAGTTGGCCTGGGCGCTTTGTAGGCCGACGGCGGCGTCGTTCGGGTCGAAGTTGATCAGCACCTGGCCTTCGTGGACCAGGTCGCCGTCGTCGGCGCCGATGCTGACCACGGTGCCGGTGACCAGCGGGGTGATTTCCACCACGTTGCCGTTCACGTAGGCGTCGTCGGTGCTTTTGCTGAAGCGGCCGTAGAGCTCATACCAGCCCCACACGCCGACCACGGCGAGGATGACGATCAGCGTCAGGCCGATCAGCATCACTTTGCGTTTGCGGGGGTTGTTGTCTTGCTTGGGTTGTTCGCTTGCAGGGGTGTTTTCGGCAGTGGCCATGACAAATACCTCAAATTATTCCGTGCGGGTGGCTGGGGTGGTCGCAGCCACGTTGTCGGCGCTGTAGCCGCCGCCCAGGGCCTGCATCAATTGAATCGACAGATCGATCTGCGCAGCATTCAGCGTTGCCAACTGGCGCTGGGCCTGCAGCAATTGCTGTTCGATGCTGAGTACATCCAAGTAGTTACCGATCCCGGAGCTGTAGCGCTGCACGCCGGTGTCGTAGGACTGCTGGGCAATGTCCGCGGCGTGTCGCTGGGCCTGGATCTGCCGGCCGGTGTCGCGCAGTTGCGAAAGGGTGTTACCGATATCGCCCAGGGCTTGCACCAGGGTCTTGTTGTACTGCGCCACCGCCAGGTCGTAGTCGGCGTCGCGGGCATCGAGGTCGGCGCGCAGGCGGCCGCCGTCGAAGATCGGCAGCGAGACCGTCGGCGCAATATTGAAGAAGCGGCTGGCCGAACCGAACATCGCATCGCCCAGCAACGACTCGGCCCCAGCGCTCGCGCTCAGGTTGAGGTTGGGGTAGAAGCGGGTCTTGCTCGCATCGATGTTCTTGCCCGCCGCCTCGACGCGCCAGCGCGCGGCGATCAGGTCCGGGCGACGGCCCAACAGCTCGGCCGGCAGCACCGATGGCACGGCAACGGCGCTGGGTTTCAGCACGGCGGGCCGGGCCAGTTCACTGCCACGGTCCGGGCCTTTGCCGAGCAACACCGCCAACGCAATCTTGGCGCTCTGCAGTTGTTTTTCCGCGTCGATCAGCTGCGACTGGGCGCTGGCTTCGAGGCTTTCGGTCTGTTGGTACTGGTACTGGCTGTCGATGCCCGAGTTCAGGCGGCGCTTGCCCAGGTCGAGCATCTGCCGGGTGCGCTTGAGGTCGTCATTGGCCAGGTCCCGCACGATATGGGCCTGGCCCAAGTCGCTGTAAGCCTTGGCCACATTGGCGGCCAGCGTCAGGCGCGCCGCCTGCTGGTCGACTTGGGCGGCACGCGCCTCGCCCAACGCGGCTTCCCAGGCAGCGCGCTGGCCGCCCCAGAGGTCGAAGTTGTAATTGAAGCTGGCGCCGATGTTGCGCACGGTCGAATAGGCATCGCCTTCGCCGCGTGGGTCCTGGTCTTTGGCCAGGCGCGAACGGCTCACGCCGGCGCTGGCATTCAGGGTCGGCATGCGCTCGGCGTTGGCGGCGTAGGCGGCGGCTTCGGCCTGGTGGGCACGGGCGCTGGCCACTTGCATGTCGGGGCTGTTTTGCAGGGCTTCCTGGATCAGGCCGTCGAGTTGTGGGTCGCCGAGGCTTTTCCACCAGTCGGCGCTGGGCCAGGCAGCGCTCGACAAGGTCGCACCGCTCAGGGTTTTTCCGCTTTGCAGGGTGCTCGCGTCGAGGCGTTTGCCTTGGGTGTCGAGGCCGCTGTAGTTGGCGCAACCGGCCATGCTCATGGCCACCAGCACCAGGCAAAGGGCACGTGTGTTCATTGGTTACCTACCCGCTGGATAGTGATGGGATCACCCGCAGCTATCAGAATTTTCTTTAGGATCTTTTCCAGGGTTTCCAACTCACCCGGCTCCAGTGCGCCGGCCAGCTGGTTCAATGCATCGGCGCCGATGAACGGCAGCATGTCTGCCAGACGCTGGCCCTCCGGGGTGAGTACAAGCTGCACTTGGCGTCGATCCAGCGCTGAACGTTTGCGGTCCAGCAGCCCCTTCTGCTCCAGGCGGTCGAGCATG
The DNA here is from genome assembly GCF_002859085.1 of Pseudomonas sp. QC2. Lineage (NCBI taxonomy): Bacteria > Pseudomonadati > Pseudomonadota > Gammaproteobacteria > Pseudomonadales > Pseudomonadaceae > Pseudomonas > Pseudomonas sp. QC2. The sequence goes on along the minus strand of NZ_PKKS01000003.1, from coordinate 349,281 downwards.
CGGGTCATTGAACCGCTGTCCAAAGACAGGTTGCGGCACAGCTCCGCCGGGGTGTCGACGCCGAACTGAGCCATGATGATCAACACCTTGAACTGCGCGGCGGTGATGCCGTGGGGTTCCATGTGGGTGTCGATGATCCGGTCTTTGAGGATTGCGGCACGCCCGAGCAAGAGGCCGAGGTGGCAGTTGTGGAAGTTATCCGGGGTGAAGTGTTTCATCGGAAGTCACCTTATTACTGCCTAGGCAGTGAATGTGTGACGAGATGTTACTGCTTAGGCAGCAAATGTCAAATGGAATAATTAGCTTGCTTGCTAATGTGGAGGGGGCTTGCTCCCGATGGCGGTGTTTCAGTCGACTTCAACATGACTGACCCACCGCCATCGGGAGCAAGCCCCCTCCCACATGTTTAATCGCGTAAGCGTTAGAAATCGCGCTTGTAGAAGATATCCAGGGAGCTGGCCACGCCGCTTGCCACTTCCAGATACACCTTCTTGCTCAACAGGTAGCGCAAGGCAATCGTGCTGGCGGGCTCGAACACGCCCACGCCGTAACGCAGGCTGAGTTTCTCGGTGATCTTGCCGCTGGCCACCACGGCGGTGTTGTTACCGCTGCCCTGGGTGTCGAGGTCGAAGTCCTGGATACCCAACTTGTTGGCAAGGTCCGAGGTGACCCCGGCGCTGCCCATCAACCCCAGGCCCAATGCGGCTTGCGCCAGCATATTGTTATCTTCGCCGGTGCTGCTCAACGGACGCCCCAGCACCAGATACGACAGCGCCTGTTCCTGGCTCATGGCCGGTTCCGAGAAGATTTGCGTGGTGGGCTGCTCGGCACTGCCGCTCAGGCGGATACCGGCGACCACATCATCGGTCTTGCGGATCGCTTCGATGTCCAGGTACGGCTGGTCCAGGGGCCCGGCGAACAACAAGCGTGCTCGTCGCACATCCAGCCGCTGCCCGTAGGCACGGTAGCGGCCATCGTTGAGCCACAGCTCGCCACGGGTATCGAGGTTGTCGCCGATATGCACCTGGCCCTGCACCTTGGCAGTGAGGCCGAAGCCCGAGAAGTTGAGTTTGTCTTCACCCACCACCACGTCGATATCCATGGCCATCGCCATCGGCGGCTTGCCCTCCTCGGTCTGGCTGCCGATGATCACCGTGTCATCCGAGACTTTGACGGTGGACGGCGGCAGCTCACGCACGGTGATATCGCCACGCGGGATGTGCACTTTACCGGCCACCGCCAGCTTGTCGTTCTTCAGGCTGATTTTCAGGTCGGGCGCCACCTCCAGCACCGCGTACGGTTCAACCGTGACCGGCAGTTGCGAGCCTTGCAGGCTGAGGTCCACGACCAGCGCCTGGCCCCAGTCGATCTGGCCCTTGAGGCTGCCCTGCCCCGCCTTGCCGCTGCGCCAGCCACCGTTGAGCTGCACGCTTTCGCCCGCGATCAGCGCTTGCACATTCAAGCCTTCGAGGCTGATGGGCAGTTCCGGCCCGGCAATCTCGCCACCCACCAGGTTCACGTTGCCGTTGACCTGCGGTGCCAGCAAGCCACCGGAAATACGACCATTGCCATTGAGCTTGCCGCTGAGGGTTTCCACCATCGGTACAAACGGCCGCGCCACCGCCAAGTCCAGCCCGACGAGGCTGAAGTTGCCGGTGATCGGCTTGCTCTTCGGCAACGGGTTGATCTGCGCCTGCAGCATCAACTCACCGAGCTTGCCGCCACGGAAGTTCAGCTGCGTGTCGATGCGTTTAGGGTTGAGGGTGGTTTCCAGCTTCAGGGTGTCGTAAGGGAAATCCAGCCACTGGTCCTTGTCCTTGACGCGCAGGATGCCACCACTGGCGTCCACCGAGACCAGGCCTTTAGGGCCGCTGTCCGGCAGGTCCAGTTGCAGGTCGGCGTTGAGCTTGCCCTGCCAGGCAAAATCCTTGGGCAAGAACGCCGCCAGGCTGTCGATGGGGAATTGCTTGAGGTGGTAGCGCAGCTTCGGTTCCGGCATCAGGCGCTGGTCTTCGCCGCACAGGCTGGCGGGCCCGGACACCCAGCAGTGCGCGGCAAAAGTGAGCTTGCCATCGGCCAGGCGCTCGATCTTCGCCGGCGCCTGCAGCTTCCAGTCCTGCCCGCCGGCTTGTACATCACCGCTGGCCAAGCGCCCGCGCCAGTTGCCTTTATCGAGAGTGCCATCCAAGGCCAGGGCCAGCTTGACCAGCGGGCCGACCAAGTCCAGCTGGACCTTCTGCTGCTGGATATCGCCTTGGGCGCTGGCCGTCAGGTTACCAACCTGGGTGTCGCCGGACTGAATGCCGCTGCCCTTGAGGTCGATCTTGGCGCGCTGGGCATTGTCCAGGCTGGCATCGAGGGTGAGGCTTTGCAGGCGATTGTCGGCAAACGCCAGTTGCTGGCCCTTGAGGCCCAATTTGCCTTGGGGCGCCTTGAGGCTGCCGGCGACGTCGAGGCGGCCGTTGACCTGCCCGCGCAGTTGCGGCCACAACTGGGCCAGGCGCGCCAGCTTGATATCAATCTGCCCGGCCAAGCGTTGTTGCAGGCTGCCACTGCCGTTGATGCGGTTGTCGCCGAGGCGGATATCCAGGTTAGCCAACGTCCACTGCTCGCCCGCCCCGTCGGCCTTGGCCGCCAGCACCGCGGTTTGACCGCGCAGGCGGCCCTTGAGGTCGAGGTCGGCATTCAGCTTGAGTTGCTCGTTCTTGAACTCGCCTTTGCTGCGCAACGGCCCGGCCAGGGTGCCGGGCAATTCAGCCACCCAGTAAGCCGGGTTCAGCGCCGACAGGTCGAGGGCCGTGTCCCAGGCAATGCCGTCGGCGAATTGCAGGTTCAGGTGGCCTTCAGCCTTGCCTTGGCCAGCGGTGAGTTTCAGTTCAGGCAGGAAAATTTGTTTAAGGTCGCCACTGAACGGCGTGACCACATTGAACTTGCCCGCCGGGCCATCGAGGTCGGCCTTGAGGTTGCCCAAGTAGTTGCCGTCCTTGTAGGAGATCTCACCATTGAACGTACGCAGCGCGACTTGCGGCTCGTCGATCACCGGATAGAGGCGATGCCAGGGGAAATCCAGCCAATCGATCTTGGCCTCGGCGCTGAAGCCTTGCTGCCAATCGAGTTGGGCGGTCAGCTTAAGGCTTTGCTTGTCACCGGCATTCAGGTCCAGGCCGGCAATCTGCGCGCCCTTGGCGTCGACCTTGCCCTGCAGCAGCAAGTCCACCGGGCCCTTTTCCGCCGGCAGCACGGCCTTGCCCAGTAATTGGTAGCCGCTGTTCAAGTCGCCTTTGGCGGTGAGGTCGAGTTGATTGAGTTGCAAGGTGTCGGGCAGATCGGCGCTGGGCTTGAAGCCGTCGGCAGTGAGGTGCAATTGGGCCGGGAGGTTTTCCACCAGCGGTTGCAGCTCGCCGGTGAGCTTGGCCGGCAGGTAGCCGCTGCTGTCAGCATTGAGCTTGAGGGTCTTGAGCAGGTCGCCGTCGACGTTGAGAGCGACCTGCCACGGTGCGCCGCCCGGCGCGTAGGGCAGGCTCAGGTTACCGCTGGCGCTCAACGGCCAGTCGCCAATGGGTTGCAGCAGGCCGGCGAGGTCCAGCACCAGGCCATCGCGCTGCACATGCACCGAGTCGATCTGCAGGCCGGCGGCGGTCCAATGCGCCGCCAGTTGCAAGCCTTTGAGTTCTTCGCTGCCGTTAAACAGCAGGCTACCGACGCGAACGTCGCCCAGCTGGATGGCCAGCGGCAGTTTCAAGTCAGGCAGTGCGATCGGCCCGCTGCTTTCCTCGGTGCTTGGCGGGAATTGCAGGCTGACCTGTTCCACGTCCAAGCGGTCGATACACAAGGTCATGCGCAACAGGCACGCCGGCGACCAATCCCATTGGGGGGCCTGGAGTTCGACGCGACTGCTGTCCTGCTGCCACAACACATGGTCGGCGCTCCATTGGCCGCCCAGATGCCCCTGGAAATGCTCTACGCTCAACCCCGGTACACGCCCCAACGCCCAGCGGCTGCCCGCCTGAGTGCCCAGTACCGCCCACAGTGCCAGCAACAGCACCCCAAGGAGGGCCACCACGGCCAACCCTGCTATTTTCACACCACGCATCACAGCTCAGGCCCCATGGAAAAGTGCAATCGAACGCCGCCCGGATCTTCGAGGGCATGGGCCAGGTCAAGGCGGATCGGGCCGACCGGCGAAACCCAGCGGATACCCACGCCCACGCCGGTCTTGAGGCTGGGCATTTCCAGGGAATTGAAGGAATTGCCCTGGTCGATAAAGGTCGCGACCCGCCATTTCTCGGCGATGGAATACTGGTACTCGGCGCTCAGGGCCACCATGTAGCGGCCACCGATGCGGTCGCCACGGTCGTTCTCGGGTGACAGCGTCTGGTACTCGTAGCCGCGCACGCTCTGGTCGCCACCGGCAAAGAAGCGCAGCGACGGCGGCACCGACTTGTAGCCATTGGTGGCACTGCCGCCTACCTGGGCACGCGCCAGGAAGCGATGGTTGTCCCACAAGGTGGTCAGGCCTTTGACCATGGCCGTGCCGTAGAGCAGGTTGGTGTCGGAGCCCAAGCCCTCTTTCGCCACCTTGCTATCAAATTGCAGGCGATAGCCGTGGTGCGGGTCGATGCGGTTGTCACTGCGCAGGTAGGAATAGCTGATCCCCGGCATTACCAGGTTGCTCAGGCCGGAGTCACTACCCAGGCGATATTCTTCGCGCTGGTACTTGAGCGAGATCACTCGGGTCCAACCGCTGGGCAATTTGCTGTGCCACTCGGGGCCGAGGGTGAGCAATTTACTCAGGGTGTCGGTGTTGGCGATTTCTTCATTCTGATAGCCACCGGCGAAACGCAGCTTGTCGGTGAGCGGAGGGTCGAGCGGGATGTCATACCACAGGCCGACGTTCTGGCGTGGCGCCGACAGCTCGGCTTCCCAGCCATAGCTATGACCCTGGGGGTTGACCCAGTGCCGGGTCCAGTTGGCTTTGCCGCGTGGGCCGACGTCAGTGGAGAACCCCAGGCCCAGGCCCATGGTGCGCGGCTTGCGGGTCTCCAGGCGCACGGCGACCGGGATGATGTCGTTGGCCGAGGCGGCCGGGGCCGCGTCCACGCGCACGCCTTCGAAAAAACCGCTGGCTTGCAGGTTCTGGTTGAGTTCGGCGATCAGTTCGGAATCGTAGGGCGTGCCACTTTTGAACGGCACCATGCGTTGCAGCAGCTCTTCGTCAAACGGCGTATCGCCGGCGAAGCTGACCTTGCCCAGGGTGTAGCGCGGGCCGCTGTCGTAAACGAGTTCGATATCGGCGACACCCGCCTTCGGGTCCACCGCGAGTTGCTGTTGGGTGAAGCGCCCGCTGAAAAAGCCGTAGCGCGACGCCTGGTTCTGGATCAGACGCTTGGCGTCTTCGTAATGGCCGTGGTTGAGCACGGCGCCGGAGGTGAGGTCGTCGCTGACGGGCACGCGAAAGGCCTTGAGGTCGGCGGCAGGGCCGTCCACCCGAATGGTCACGTTACGCAGATGCACCGGCTCGCCGGGGTCGATGGTGAGGATCAGGCGCGGATTCTTGCCGCCCTTCACATCGCTTTCGATCTGTGGCTGATAGAAACCCAGCGCCTGGGCGGCCTTGCGCGCCTGCTCCTCGGCGCCGCGGCTGAACCGCAGCAAGGCCTCTTCATCACGATCGCCCACCCCGCCGATATAGCCTTCGATGTTGGCTTTCAACGCGTCGTTTGAGGGCTTGATCCGCACGTCCAATTCGCTCTGCGCCAAGGCGCCGCAGCTTGTGAACAGCAGAACCAAGCCGCTGGTAAATCTTCCTGGAAACTTCATAGGCGCGGATGCTACACGAGCTGGGGAGAAACTTAGAACTCAGACAATTCTGAAAAATTCTGTGCTAAACCGTTACGGCCTGTAAGGCCTGGGGGTTGGGATGGAAAAAAACGTGCTCCAGGATCGGTCCTACAGCGACCTCACCAATTTCCTCATAGCCCTGACGCTTATAGAAATCCAGGTAGCGTGAATTGCCCGTGTCGAGCACCACACCGGACGAATGCGGGTCTTCGGCGCACCAGTTGTGCACGGCCTCCAGCAACTGCTCGCCATAATGTTTGCCCTGGAATTGCGGGTGGATCCCCAGCAGCGGTAACACGTGCACCGACTCATTGGGCAGGCACGCCAGCACGGCGTGGTGGTAGTCGAGATAACGCCGGGTACCGCGCACACCCGTGCTCAACCACATGCGCAATTGCCAGGCCCAGCTCTCGGTGATGCCCAGGCGCCGTTGCGGTGGCGCGATCAGGGCGATGCCGATCAGCCGGTCGTTGACGAACAGGCCAATCGCCGGCAGTTTCTGAAAGAAATGCTGTTTGACCAACTCGCGCACGGTGGCCCGTACGCGCTGCTCGTAGCCCGGACGCTCGGCTTCGAAGATATAGGCAAAGGTCGGCTCATGACGATAGGCCTGATACAGCAGGGAACGGGCCTCGCGGGAATAGCCGCTGTTGAGCAGGCGAATTTCAGCAATGGCAATCGAAGTGTCCGGCATACAGTCAATCTCCCTGGGCGCCGCTCAGGAGGCGACGTTCTTATGGGTACGAACCCACGCAGCACGAGTCGTTCCCAGACATTAGCAGCGCATCTGCCCTACCGCCATGCTGGCCCCCGTCCGACTTGTCCGCTAGCATCGCCCTTTTGCCAGACTGGACTGCCGACCATGAAAATCGTCTCCTTCAATATCAACGGGCTGCGCGCCCGCCCTCATCAGCTGGCGGCGCTGATTGAAAAGCACCAGCCCGACGTGATCGGCCTGCAGGAAACCAAGGTCCACGATGACCAATTCCCCCTCGCCGAAGTACAAGCCCTGGGCTATCACGTGTACTACCACGGGCAGAAAGGCCACTACGGTGTAGCCCTGCTCTCGCGCCAGCCGGCGCTAAGCCTGCACAAAGGCTTTGCCAGTGACGAAGAAGACGCCCAGCGCCGGTTTATCTGGGGCACTTTCGCCGACGAACATGGCCAGCCAGTGACCATCATGAACGGCTATTTCCCACAAGGCGAAAGCCGCGACCACCCCACCAAATTCCCGGCCAAGCAGCGCTTTTACGAAGACCTGCAACAGTTGCTGGAAAGCCAGTTCAGCAATGACCAGGCGCTGGTGGTGATGGGCGACGTGAACATTTCCCCGGAAGACTGCGACATCGGCATCGGCGCCGACAACGCCAAGCGTTGGCTGAAAACCGGCAAGTGCAGCTTCCTGCCGGAAGAACGCGAATGGATGGCGCGCCTGAAAAACTGGGGCCTGGTGGACAGCTTCCGCCACTTGAACCCGGACGTGGCGGACCGCTTCAGCTGGTTCGACTACCGTAGCCGTGGGTTCGAAGATGAGCCCAAGCGCGGCCTGCGGATTGACGTGATCATGGCGTCCAATGGCCTGCTGCCGCGGGTCAAGGACGCCGGGGTGGACTACGACCTGCGCGGGTTGGAAAAGCCGTCGGACCATGCGCCGATCTGGCTGGAACTGAGCTGATCTCAGGACCGTACGCGGTCAAAATGTGGGAGGGGATTGCCCCTTCCCACATTTAGCCTTGCGGCGCGCCAGTCATATTTATGCAACCTGCCTGACTTATTCTCGCGGCACTCCCTTTGGCTTGAGAAGGTGCCGGCATGAGGCTGCGCGTTCTGTTCCTGCTGACCCTGTTTCCCGTCTTCGCTGTTTGCGCTCCCCTTCCCGTTCCCGACCAAGGCCCTGCACTGCGCATCCAGGGTTCCAATACCATTGGCGCTGCGTTGGGCCCGGCGCTGGTCAAGGGCTTGATGGAGCATCAGGGCCTGCAGGCAGTGCACACTGAACCGGCCGAAGGTGCCAATGAACAGCGCGTGATCGGCAAGACGCGTCAGGGCAAGACCGTGACCATTGAGGTCGCCGCCCACGGTTCCAGTACCGGTTTCACTGCGCTTAAAAAACTCTCTGCCGACCTGGCGGCCTCCTCCCGTCCGATCAAGGACAGTGAACTGGTCGATCTCGAACCCCTCGGCGACCTGAAAAGCCCTGAAGCCGAACAGGTGATCGCCATCGACGGCTTGGCCATCATCCTCCACCCGCAAAACCCGTTGAACACCCTGAATACCGAGCAACTGGCGCAGCTCTTCAATGGTGAGATCAGTACCTGGGAGACCGTGGGCGGCGTCGGCGGGCCGATTCATGTGTACGCGCGCGATGATCAGTCCGGCACCTACGACACGTTCAAGGACCTGGTACTGCGCCTGCGCGGCAAACCACTCGTGCCCTCCGCCAAGCGTTTCGAGTCCAGTGAGCAGTTGTCCGATGCGGTCAGCCAGGACCCGCAGGGCATCGGCTTTATCGGCTTGCCCTACGTGCGCCAGGCTAAGGCAGTGGCAATTGTGGACGGCGACTCACAACCGATGTTGCCGCTCAATAGCCTGATCGCCACCGAGGATTACCCGTTGTCCCGTCGGCTGTTCTTTTACCTGCCGCCGTCGGGGCACAACCCGTGGGCCAAGGCGCTGGTGGACTTTACCCAGAGCAGCAAGGGCCAGGCGATTGTCGCGGCGAGCGGGTTTATCGCCCAACAGGTGCAGGCGATGGACGTCGAACCGCGCGCCTCGATGCCCGAGGGCTATCAAACCATCGCCCGCGAGGCACAGCGCCTGACGGTGAATTTTCGTTTCGAAGAAGGCAGCGCCAGCCTCGACAACAAAGCACGCCAGGATTTGCAGCGGGTGGTGGCTTATATAAAAAGCCACGACAAGCTGGATAAGCAGGTGACGCTGGTGGGGTTTGGTGACGCGAAGAATGACCCGCAGCGCGCCGCGTTACTGTCCAAGCTCAGGGCGATGGCGGTGCGCCGGGAGCTGGTCAAGAGCGGTGTGGTACTGAGGGAGATTCGCGGGTTTGGCGCGCAGATGCCGGTGGCGGCGAATACGGCGGATGAGGGCCGGATCAAGAATCGGCGGGTGGAGGTGTGGGTTTACTGAGGACTGATGGATCTTCATTGCCTGATCCGGCCTCATCGGGGGCAAGCCCCCTCCCACATTTTGATCTGTGAACACATCCAAGTGTGGGAGGGGGCTTGCCCCCGATGCAGGCGACGCGCTGTTACTGCCCGCTGCGCATCAGCTCTTTAGGCACGTACTTGCCAATCTCGAACTTGCCGATCGCCGCCCGATGCACTTCGTCCGGGCCATCGGCCAAGCGCAGGGTGCGTTGCATGGCATACATGTAGGCCAGCGGGAAGTCGTTGGAAACCCCGGCTCCGCCATGGATCTGGATCGCGCGGTCGATCACCTTCAACGCTACGTTCGGCGCCACCACCTTGATCTGGGCGATTTCACTTTTCGCCACTTTGTTACCCACGGTGTCCATCATGTACGCCGCCTTCAGGGTCAGCAGGCGCGCCATGTCGATCTCCATCCGTGAGTCGGCGATCTTGTCGATATTGCCGCCCAGGCGGGCCAGCGGTTTGCCAAACGCGGTACGGCTGACGGAACGCTTGCACATCAATTCCAGTGCGCGCTCGGCCATGCCGATGGAACGCATGCAGTGGTGGATACGGCCAGGGCCCAGACGGCCTTGGGCGATTTCAAAGCCGCGGCCTTCGCCGAGCAGAACGTTCTCATAAGGCACGCGTACGTTGTCGAACAGCACTTCGGCGTGGCCGTGGGGGGCATCGTCGTAGCCGAACACCGGCAGGGGGCGCACGATTTTCACGCCAGGAGTGTCCACTGGCACCAGGATCATCGAATGCTGCTGGTGGCGCGGTGCATCGGGGTTGCTCAGGCCCATGAAGATCAGGATCTTGCAGCGCGGGTCGCAGGCGCCGGAGGTCCACCATTTTTTGCCGTTGATCACCCATTCGTCGCCCTTGCGTTCGGCGCGGGCGGCCATGTTGGTTGCGTCCGAGGACGCCACGTCCGGCTCGGTCATGGCGAACGCCGAGCGGATCTCGCCGCGCAGCAGCGGTTCCAGCCAGCGTTGTTTCTGCTCTTCGTTGGCGTAGCGCACCAGCACTTCCATGTTGCCGGTGTCGGGGGCGGAGCAGTTGAACGGCTCCGGGCCCAGCAGGGAGCGGCCCATGATTTCGGCGAGTGGCGCATATTCAAGGTTGGTCAGCCCGGCGCCCAATTCGGATTCCGGCAGGAACAGGTTCCACAGGCCTTCAGCTTTGGCCTTGGCTTTCAGCTCTTCCATGATTGCGGTGGGCTGCCAGCGGTCGCCTTCGCTGACTTGGCGCTCGAACACCGGCTCGGCCGGGTAAACGTAAGCATCCATGAACGCAGTGACGCGTTCACGCAGTTCCTGAACCTTGGGCGAATAGGCGAAATCCATGAGCAGCTCCCTTCTCTGAGAGGTTGTTTAGGTCATGCAATCGATGCTAGAACAGCGTTGATAATTTACCTAGCCTATTCTCGGCGTGTATTAACATTCATCACCGATATATGATCGACGTATGGCCACCTAACAATAAGAGCGCTACGCAATGAATCTGAGCAAGGTCGACCTCAACCTGTTTATCGTCTTTGACGCGATCTACACCGAAGCCAACCTGACCCGCGCCGGGCAGATTGTCGGCATCACCCAGCCGGCGGTGTCCAACGCGCTAGCCCGTCTGCGTGAGACCTTCAACGATCCGCTGTTCGTGCGTACCGCCCAAGGCATGGTGCCCACGCCGATGGCGCAGAACATCATCGGCCCGGTGCGCAATGCGTTGTCGTTGCTGCGGGTGTCGGTACAGGAAAGCCGCATTTTCAACCCACAGCAGGCGGCCAAGACCTACCGCATCAGCATGACCGACCTCACCGAGGCGGTGATCCTGCCGCTGCTGTTTCAGCGCCTGCGCCGCTTGGCGCCCACCGTGGTGATCGAGAGTTTCCTGTCCAAACGCCGCGAGACCACCAAGGAACTCGCCGCCGGGCGCCTGGACTTCGCCGTGGATGCGCCGTTGAACACCGATCCGCAGGTGCGCCACGTCAAGCTGATGGAAGACCGCTACGTGTGCGCCATGCGCAAGGGCCATCCCATGGCCGGTAAGGACAAACTGACCCTGGATGACTACCTGTCGCTGACCCATATCCATATCTCCAGCCGCCGCAACGGCTTGGGCCACGTCGACCTGGCCTTGGGCAAGATGGGCATCCAGCGCAAAATTGCCCTGCGCTCCCAGCATTACCTGATGGCTTCACAAGTGTTGCAGCAGACCGACATGGTCATGACCGTGCCCGAACGCTTCGCCCGCCGCCACGAACTGCACTGGTTCAACCTGCCGGTCAACGATGTGCCGCCGGTGGAAACCCACCTGTACTGGCACGAAAGCACCGACCAGGACCCGGCCAACCGCTGGATGCGCGAGCAGATGATTGAGTTGTGCCAGCAGGTCACGGCGCACGAAAAGAAACTGGACGGCAAACAACCCTAACTTGTAGTGAGCGGGCTTGCCCCGCGCTGGGTGGCGAAGCCGCCCTAGAAAAGACACCACCGAGTCCCAGATAAACCCAGGTCGCCTGGTTTGGGGCGGCTTCGCCGCCCAGCGCGGGGCAAGCCCACTCACTACAAGAGCGCGACCCTTGACGTTAACGTCAAGCAGCCATTAGCTTAGCGCCCAAGACATCTTCTCGGGCACTACCATGAGCACGACCTACAGCATCTCCGACCTCGCCCGCGAGCTCGACATCACCACGCGCGCCATTCGCTTCTATGAAGAACAAGGGCTGCTGGCCCCGGAACGCCGGGGCCAGGAGCGTATCTACTCGGCCCGCGACAAGGTCAGCCTCAAGCTGATCCTGCGCGGCAAACGCATCGGCTTTTCCCTGGCGGAATGCCGCGAGCTGATCGAACTCTACGACCCCGCCAGCGGCAACCATGTGCAACTCAACAGCATGCTGGCAAAAATCGCCGAGCGCCGTGAGCAGTTGGAACAGCAACTGCTGGATATCGAACAGATGAAGCTGGAACTGGACACCGCCGAAGAGCGCTGCACCCAAGCCCTGGCCACCACCCTGCGCCAGGCCGGCCATTGATCAGAAGGTAACTGCCATGTCCCTCCCCTCACACGTACGCTTGGTGGAAGTCGGCCCGCGCGACGGCCTGCAGAACGAAGCCCAACCTATCAGCGTGGCGGACAAAGTCCGGTTGGTGGACGCACTCAGCGCTGCCGGCTTGAGCTATATCGAAGTCGGCAGTTTCGTCTCGCCCAAGTGGGTGCCGCAGATGGCCGGCTCGGCCGAGGTATTCGCGCAGATCCAGCGCAGGCCCGGCGTGACCTACGGTGCCCTGGCGCCGAACCTGCGCGGTTTCGAGGACGCATTGGCAGCAGGCGTGAAGGAAGTGGCGGTGTTTGCGGCCGCGTCCGAGGCGTTTTCCCAGCGCAATATCAACTGTTCCATCAGCGAAAGCCTGGAACGCTTTGCGCCGATCATGGCGGCGGCCAGGCAGCACGGAATCAGCGTGCGAGGTTATGTGTCGTGCGTGCTGGGCTGCCCGTATGAAGGCGAGATTGCGCCGGCGCAAGTGGCGGCGGTCGCGCGGGAGTTGTATGCCATGGGCTGCTATGAAGTGTCCCTGGGCGACACCATCGGCACCGGCACGGCGGGCGCCACGCGGCGGCTGTTCGAGGTGGTCGGCGCGCAGGTGCCACGAGACAAGCTGGCGGGGCACTTCCACGATACGTATGGCCAGGCTATCGCGAATATCTACGCCAGCCTGCTGGAGGGCATCGCGGTGTTCGACAGCTCTATCGCGGGCCTCGGCGGCTGCCCCTACGCCAAGGGCGCCAGCGGTAACGTCGCCACCGAAGATGTGCTGTACCTGCTCAACGGCCTGGGCATCGAGACCGGAATCGACCTGCAGGCATTGATTGGCGCGGGCCAGCAAATCAGCAACGTGTTGGGCCGACCCACCGGGTCACGCGTGGCCAAGGCGCGTAACACCGGTTGAGTAGCGTAGCCGTGACAATGTGTTACCGCACGTCTACACATCGAGTAACACGGGAACATATTTTGTCGTATTTGCCGCAGGACATTTCCCATCAAAAAATCAAGCCATTGATTTTAAAGGCTTTTTAAAAGTTGGCACGGCTTCTGCTATCTCTATGGCATAACAAGAATAAAAAGCACCAAGCCTAATAAAAATAAGACGAAACGACTCTGACATAACAAAAACAACACGGCAGAGACGCAGCTAACAGATTTTTTTGGAGAAGATGTGCTTCGCAGGGTACGGCGTGCCGAAACCCGCAACCGGTTAGAGAAAAATAAAACTACCTCAGGTAGCTACCCACTGGTTGGATCGATAACGAAGAAGCAGATCAGCGCTCAAAAAAATACGTTTGCTCTTGACCCCGAATGGGGGTCGCCCAAAACAGCGGTAAAGGGTAACGGTTGCCAAAAACAACAATAGACCGCCCCTCAATAATAAAAAAAGAGCACGCAACGACAAATTAAAGGGGACCCTCGGGTCCCCTTTGTGCTTTCTGCGTTTCGTTCATGTGTTGATTCACCGCAGCCAACATGTGAGGGAGCAAGCCCCCTGCCTCATGGGTTCTGTGGTGTTATTGAGACTGCGTGCGCAGCTCTTCGATGGTGATTTCACGCATGCGGAATTTCTGGATCTTGCCCGTGACCGTCATGGGGAATGCCTCCACGAACTTGAAGTACTTGGGCGTCTTGAAGTGCGCAATGCGGCCCTTGCACCAGGTTTGCAGCTCAAGCTCATTGGCCACATGACCGGGATGGAACTTGATCCAGGCGACGATGGCTTCACCGTAGCGCTCATCCGGAATGCCGATGACCTGCACATCCGCCACCGCCGGGTGGGTGAAGAAAAACTCCTCCAGCTCACGCGGGTACACGTTCTCGCCGCCGCGAATGATCATGTCTTTGTTGCGCCCGGCGATGCACACGTAGCCGTGGGCGTCCATGCTCGCCAGGTCACCGGTGTGCATCCAGCCGGCGTCGTCGATGGCCTCGCGGGTGGCGTCGGGGTTGTTCCAGTAGCCGAGCATCACGCTGTAGCCACGGGTGCACAACTCGCCGATCTCGCCGCGCGCAATCGTATTGCCATCGGCGTCGATGATCTTGTTTTCCAACTGCGGCTGGGTGCGCCCGACGGTGGTCACGCGGCGTTCCAGGTCGTCATCCGCTCCGGTTTGCAAGGACACCGGGCTGGTCTCGGTCATGCCGTAGGCAATCTGCACCTCGCTCATGTGCATCTCGCTGATGACCCGGCGCATCACTTCGATGGGGCACGTAGAGCCGGCCATGATGCCGGTGCGCAGGGTGGACAGGTCAAAGTCGCCCAGGCGGGGGTGATCGAGCATGGCGATAAACATGGTGGGCACGCCGTACAGGCCTGTGGCGCGCTCCTCGGCGACGGCGGTGAGGGTCAGCAGCGGGTCGAAGCCGTCATTCGGGTAGATCATGGTGGTGCCGTGGGTGATGCAACCGAGGTTGCCCATGACCATGCCGAAGCAGTGATACAACGGCACCGGGATCACCAGGCGGTCCTGCGCGGTGAGGCCCAGGCTTTCGCCGACCATGTAGCCGTTATTGAGGATGTTGTGGTGGCTGAGGGTGGCACCTTTGGGAAAGCCGGTGGTGCCGGAGGTGTACTGGATATTCACCGGTTGATCGAAATGCAGAGCGGCCTGGCGGGCATGCAGTTGCTCGAGCGGGATGCCTGCACCGCGCGCTGCCAGCTGCGACCAGGGCAGGAATCCCGGTGGCGGGTTGGGGTCTAGGCTGATCATGCCGCGCAGGTCCGGCTTCAGCGCCTGCAGCATCGCGTGGTAATCGGAAGTCTTGAACGACCCGGCACACACCAGCCACTGGCAGCCGGACTGCTTGAGCACGTAGTCCAGTTCACTGCTGCGGTAGGCCGGGTTGATATTGACCAGGATGACCCCGAGCTTGGCACTGGCGATCTGGCTGATGCACCACTCGGCGCAATTGGGCGCCCAGATACCCAGGCGGTCGCCGGCGTGCATGCCCAAGGCAAGAAAAGCGCGGGCGTGTACATCCACCGCCTCGGCCAACTGCCGCCAGGTGTAGCGAAGCTGCTGGTGGCGCACCACCAGGGCCTCGCCGTCAGGATGCTGCGCAACCGTGCGATCAAAGGCCTGGCCGATGGTCATGGCCAGCAAGGCTTTGTCTTGAGGGCCACGGCTGTAGCTCTGATTCGATTGATCCATAACGACCCCTGTTGTCTTTTTTGTAGGTTGACGTAAACGTAAACTACGATTGACAGCGCCGCAACGCAAGCTTACGTTAACGTAAAGGTGAGCGCCCTCCCCTGGCGCGCCCTCCACACAAAAACAATGCTCACATTAAGGTGCCTGTCATGAGTTACCCGTCCCTGAACTTCGCCCTCGGTGAAACCATCGACATGCTGCGCGACCAGGTGCAGTCCTTCGTGGGCAAGGAAATCGCGCCCCGCGCGGCCCAGATCGACATCGACAACCTGTTCCCCGCCGACCTGTGGCGTAAGTTCGGCGATATGGGCCTGCTGGGCATCACCGTGCCGGAAGAGTACGGCGGCGCCGGCCTGGGTTACCTGGCCCACGTGGTGGCCATGGAAGAGATCAGCCGGGGCTCGGCGTCAGTGGCGCTGTCCTACGGCGCGCATTCCAACCTGTGCGTGAACCAGATCAACCGCAACGGCAACCACGAACAAAAACTCAACTACCTGCCCAAACTCATCAGCGGCGAACACGTCGGCGCCCTGGCCATGAGTGAGCCGAATGCCGGCTCCGATGTGGTTTCGATGAAACTGCGCGCCGATAAACGCGGCGACCATTACGTGCTCAACGGCAGCAAAACCTGGATCACCAACGGCCCCGACGCCAGCACCTATGTGATCTACGCCAAGACCGACCTGGAAAAGGGCCCTCACGGCATCACCGCGTTCATTGTCGAGCGCGACTGGAAAGGCTTCAGCCGCAGCAACAAATTCGACAAACTGGGCATGCGCGGCTCCAACACCTGCGAACTGTTTTTCGATGACGTGCAAGTGCCGCAGGAAAACATCCTCGGCGTGCTCAATGGCGGCGTCAAAGTGCTGATGAGCGGCCTCGACTACGAGCGCGTGGTGCTGTCCGGCGGCCCCACCGGGATCATGCAGGCGTGCATGGACCTGATCGTGCCCTACATCCACGACCGCAAGCAGTTCGGCCAGAGCATCGGCGAATTCCAGCTGATCCAGGGCAAGGTCGCCGACATGTACACCCAACTCAACGCCAGCCGCGCCTACCTCTACGCGGTGGCCCAGGCGTGCGAGCGTGGCGAGACCACGCGCAAGGACGCGGCCGGGGTGATCCTCTACAGCGCCGAACGCGCCACGCAAATGGCCCTTGATGCCATCCAGATCCTGGGCGGCAATGGCTATATCAATGAATTCCCGGCCGGGCGCCTGCTGCGTGACGCCAAATTGTATGAGATCGGCGCCGGCACCAGTGAGATCCGCCGGATGCTGATCGGTCGCGAACTCTTCAACGAAACCCGCTGAAGGAGCGCACCATGGCCACCTTGCACAGCCAGCTCAACCCCCGCTCGGCGGAGTTTGCCGCCAACAGCGCGGCGATGCGCCAACAGGTCGACGCCCTGCACACCCTGCTCGCCCACGTGCAACAAGGCGGCGGCGCCAAGGCCCAGGAGCGGCACACCTCGCGCGGCAAACTGCTGCCTCGCGAGCGCATCAATCGCTTGCTCGACCCCGGCTCGCCGTTTCTTGAACTCAGCCAACTGGCCGCCCATCAGGTGTACGGCGAAGACGTACCGGCCGCTGGGGTGATTGCCGGGATCGGCTGCGTGGAAGGCGTCGAATGCATGATCGTCGCCAACGACGCCACGGTGAAAGGCGGTTCCTACTACCCGCTCACGGTCAAAAAACACCTGCGCGCGCAGACCATTGCCGAGCAGAACCGCCTGCCGTGCATCTACCTGGTGGACTCCGGCGGCGCCAATCTGCCGCGTCAGGACGAAGTGTTTCCCGATCGCGAGCATTTCGGCCGGATCTTCTTCAACCAAGCCAACATGAGCGCCCAAGGCATCCCGCAGATCGCCGTGGTGATGGGCTCGTGCACTGCCGGCGGCGCGTATGTGCCGGCGATGGCCGACGAAGCGATCATGGTGCGCAACCAGGCCACCATCTTCCTCGCGGGCCCGCCGCTGGTGAAAGCCGCGACCGGTGAAGTGGTCAGCGCCGAAGACCTCGGCGGTGCCGATGTGCACTGCAAGGTCTCCGGCGTAGCCGACCACTATGCCGACAGCGATGAACACGCATTGGCGCTGGCCCGCCGCAGCGTGGCCAACCTCAATTGGCGCAAACAGGGCGAGTTGCTGCAACGCCCGCCCGTGGCGCCGCTGTACAGCAGCGAAGAGCTGTACGGCGTGATCCCGGCCGACGCCAAGCAGCCCTTTGATGTGCGCGAAGTGATCGCACGCCTGGTCGACGGTTCAGTGTTCGATGAGTTCAAGGCGCTGTTTGGGACCACCCTGGTGTGCGGTTTTGCGCACTTGCACGGCTACCCGATTGCGGTCCTGGCCAACAACGGGATTCTGTTCGCCGAAGCCGCGCAGAAGGGCGCGCACTTTATCGAGCTGGCCTGCCAGCGCGGCATTCCCCTGTTGTTCCTGCAGAACATCACCGGCTTCATGGTCGGCCAGAAGTACGAAGCCGGTGGCATCGCCAAGCACGGCGCCAAGCTGGTCACCGCTGTGGCCTGCGCCAAGGTGCCGAAGTTCACGGTGATCATCGGCGGCAGCTTTGGCGCGGGTAACTACGGCATGTGTGGCCGCGCCTACGACCCACGTTTCCTGTGGATGTGGCCGAATGCACGCATTGGCGTGATGGGCGCCGAGCAGGCGGCCGGTGTGCTGGTGCAGGTCAAGCGCGAGCAGGCTGAACGCGCGGGCGTGGGATTCAGCGCCGAAGAAGAGGCGGCAATCAAGCAGCCGATCCTCGACCAGTACGACACCCAGGGCCACCCCTACTATTCCAGCGCGCGCCTGTGGGATGACGGCGTGATTGACCCGTTGCAGACCCGTGACGTGCTGGCGCTGGCCTTGTCCGCCTCGCTGAATGCCCCCATCGAGCCGAGCCGCTTCGGCGTGTTCCGCATGTAAATGGAGCCGTACCCCATGAGCGATTTCAATACCCTCGAACTGATCACCGACAGCCGTGGTTTTGCCACGCTGTGGCTTAGTCGTGAAGCCAAGAACAACGCGTTCAATGCCGAGATGATCCGCGAACTGATCATCGCCCTCGACCAGGTGCAAGGCGATCCGTCCCTGCGTTTTCTGGTGCTGCGCGGGCGCGGCAAACACTTCAGCGCCGGTGCCGACCTGGCCTGGATGCAGCAATCGGCCGAGTTGGACTACCACACCAACCTGGACGATGCCCGCGAACTGGCGGAGCTGATGTACAACCTGGCCAAGCTGAAAATCCCGACCCTCGCAGTAGTGCAAGGCGCAGCCTACGGTGGCGCGCTGGGCTTGATCAGTTGCTGTGACATGGCAATTGGCGCGGATGACGCGCAGTTCTGCCTGTCGGAAGTACGCATCGGCCTGGCGCCGGCCGTGATCAGCCCGTTCGTGGTGCAAGCCATCGGCGAACGCGCGGCGCGGCGCTATGCCCTGACCGCCGAGCGCTTTGGCGGCCAACGCGCGCGGGACATCGGTTTGTTGGCGGAGAGTTACCCGATTGGCGAGCTGGACCGTCAGGTCGAACAGTGGATCGCCAACCTGCTACACAACAGCCCGGCGGCGATGCGCGCCAGCAAGGACTTGCTGCGCGAAGTGGGCAACGGCGCCCTCACCCCGGCCTTGCGCCGCTACTGCGAAAACGCCATCGCGCGTATTCGCGTGAGCGCCGAGGGCCAGGAAGGCTTGCGCGCCTTCCTGCAAAAACGTCCACCGAGCTGGCAGCCTCAGGAGCCGCGTTCATGACAACATTGACGACCGTGCTGGTGGCCAACCGAGGCGAGATTGCCTGCCGGGTGATGCGCACCGCCAAGGCGATGGGCCTGACCACCGTGGCGGTGCACAGCGCCATCGACCGCGATGCGCGTCACAGTCGCGAGGCGGATATTCGTGTCGACCTGGGGGGCAGCAAGGCCACTGACAGTTACCTGCAAATCGACAAACTGATCGCCGCCGCCCAGGCCAGCGGCGCCCAGGCGATTCATCCGGGTTACGGTTTTTTGTCGGAGAACGCCGGGTTTGCCCGCGCCATTGAAGCCGCTGGCTTGATCTTCCTCGGCCCACCCGCCTCGGCGATCGATGCCATGGGCAGCAAGTCGGCGGCCAAGGCCCTGATGGAAACCGCCGGTGTGCCGCTGGTGCCGGGTTATCACGGCGAAGCTCAGGACCTGGACACCTTCCGCGCCGCCTGCGAACGCATCGGCTACCCCGTGCTGCTCAAGGCTACAGCCGGTGGCGGCGGCAAAGGCATGAAGGTGGTCGAGGACGTCAGCCAATTGGCCGAGGCGCTCGCGTCGGCCCAGCGTGAGGCGCTGTCGTCCTTCGGCAATGGGCAGATGCTGGTGGAAAAATACCTGCTCAAGCCGCGTCATGTGGAGATCCAGGTGTTTGCCGACCAGCATGGGCATTGCCTGTACCTCAATGAACGCGACTGCTCGATCCAGCGCCGCCACCAGAAGGTGGTCGAGGAAGCGCCCGCGCCGGGGTTGAGCGTTGAACAACGCAAGGCCATGGGCGAAGCTGCCGTGCGTGCAGCACAGGCCATCGGTTATGTCGGCGCCGGTACGGTGGAGTTTTTGCTGGACGCGCGCGGCGAGTTCTTCTTCATGGAGATGAACACGCGGCTGCAGGTGGAGCATCCCGTGACCGAGGCGATCACCGGACTGGATTTGGTGGCCTGGCAGATTCGTGTCGCCCAGGGCGAGGCTTTGCCGATCACCCAGGAGCAGGTGCCGCTGATCGGCCATGCAATCGAAGTGCGACTGTATGCCGAGGACCCCGCGAATGATTTCCTGCCGGCTACCGGGCATCTCGCGCTGTACCGCGAATCCACGCCTGGGCCAGGGCGCCGGGTGGACAGTGGCGTCGAGCAAGGCGACAGCGTGTCGCCCTTCTACGACCCCATGCTCGGCAAGCTGATTGCCTGGGGCGAGGACCGTGAACAGGCGCGGCTGCGGTTGCTGGGCATGCTGGATGAGTTTGCCGTGGGCGGGCTGAAGACCAACCTGGGCTTTTTGCGGCGCATTATCGGGCATCCGGCGTTCGCGGCGGCCGAGTTGGATACCGGGTTTATTCCGCGATATCAGGACGATTTGCTGCCGGCGCCCGGGGAACTGGGCGATGAATTCTGGCAAGCCGCAGGCGCGGCCTACATCCAGAGTTTGCCGCCGGGTGAAGGGCCTTGGGCGGATAAGCGTGGGTTTCGTGCTGGATTGCCGGCCGAGGTTTCGCTGCATTTGATCTGCAACGGCCAAGATCGGCTGGTCACTCTGGCCGCGGACGGCGCCCAGCTACGCGGCGAACAGCTGCTGATCGAGCAACAGGGCGTGCGTCGCAGCCATTTGGCGGTGCGCCATGACCACACGGTGTATCTGCGCTGGGACGGCGAGATGCAGGCGGTGACGCTGTTCGACCCGATTGCAGCAGTCGAGGCCAACCAGTCCCACCAAGGCGGCCTTACCGCGCCGATGAACGGCAGCATCGTGCGGGTGCTGGTGGAGGTCGGACAAAACGTGGAGGCCGGCACGCCACTGGTGGTCCTGGAGGCCATGAAGATGGAACACAGTATCCGCGCGCCCCAGGCTGGAGTGGTCAAGGCGCTGTTCTGCCAGGAAGGTGAAATGGTTGCAGAAGGTTGCGCGCTGGTGGAGCTCGAAACGGCTGGCTAGAACTTCGCCGTGGCTTGAACCACCACGCCGAGGATGCGGCATTCGTCAGTGAACAGCCGTTTCGGGTAGGTGGGATTGAGCGGCACCAGGTAAAGCTGGCCGCTCTCTTCCAGCAACTGGCGGAAGGTCGCGTGTGGGCTCTCGGCCCATTGGGCGACCACCAGCTTGCCGGGCTCGGCCGCGATGGCCGGGTCTACCAGGATCATCATGCCCGCACTGACACTCAGGCCGCTGGGGGCGGTCATGGCGTCGCCTGTGACCGGCAGCCAAAAGGCGTCGCCCTGGGCGTGATAATCCGTCAGTTCGAAGCGGGACACGCCATAAGGCGCCCGTTCTTCGCGCACCTCGCACACCCCTCTCCAATCGCTGACCGGGTAGCGGTAATACGGGTTGTAGTTTTTCTCCGGTGGGGCTTCCTCGGCCCGCTCGCGGATATCCAGTGCGACTTCAAGGTACCCCAGCCCCAGCGCCGCCAGGACCCGGTTCATGTCCACCAGGCTTGGCGCCCGCCGTTTGTTGAGCCAATGGCCAACGCCGCCCTGGGACATGCCCAAGCGCTCGGCCAACTCCCCTTGTGTGACCTTGCGGTCTTCCATGTTGGTCCTGACCAACGCAATCCAGTTATCCATGGGGCTGACAATACGTCATGGAGTTTTCAGGGCAATAAACAGTTTGTAGTAATCCATAAAACGACATAAATACGATACGTACTATCATCGGACATAAGGTTTTCGACACCCATCCGGAGTACCGCCCCCCCATGACGACCAGCCCCAACTTCCTGCCTGAAACCGCTGAAGACACTGAACTGCATGACCTGCGCCATAGCGGTGCCGCCAAGCGCGCGCTGGATTTTTACTTGAAAGAAGATAGTTCGGAATCATTTCCGGATGGAGCCCTATTCACCCTCAAGCCAGGCATCAGCCAGGAGGAAGCCCTGATACACGCTTCAGACCTGCTGCGCAGCGCCGCGGCCACCGCCTATGAATCAGCAAGCAGCCATCAGGGCAATCATCGTGACCTGGCGTTTTCCGTGGTGTATTTGATTGATATGGCGAAGGCGATGGTGGAGCGGTCGTTGCAGGTGCCAGTGGCTCAGGCAAACGGGTAACCGGCGCGGAAGAAAAATATTTCTATCTCACGGATAAAAACATTTGACTTGCAAATGATAATGATTATTATTGGGTTCAGCTGATCGCGAGATCAGTCGATAGACCAAGGGACCTTAGGTCGGACTCTTGGAATATCTCCTCATCAGGCTAATCACGGTTTTTGACCCGGCTCTTTGGCCGGGTCTTTTTTTTGCCGGTTTCCCCGGCATGGCTTCAGGCTAATGAAGACTGTGTGTTGCTCGATGGCGCGCATGGTAGCAAAAGACAATCGCCGAAAGAAAGTCGGTCGAGCGCTCTGGCTCACATCTTTGCGAAATAGCGCTTGAGAATCAATCTCATAGATTCTAAGCTGCGGCGGCGTCACGGATGACGCCCCCCCTTCCCCCAGCAACAATTTTGCGTCCAGCCTTTACCAGACTCCTGTGTAATATGGCGCCACAACACTCATATTCAGGCACCCAGACTATGACCGTGGCCTTGACCTCCATCAAAATCAGCACCGACTTCGACAGTGGCAATATCCAGGTACTGGATGCCCACGATGCCTATCAGTTGTTGCTGGCAATCAAACCCGACACGCGCAGCCCACACTTCCAGTGGTTCCACTTCAAGGCCGAAGGCATGCACGTGGGCCACACCCACACGTTCCGCCTGAGCAACGCGAGCAAGTCTTCCTACCCGCACGCGTGGAGCGGCTACAACGCCGTGGCCTCTTACGACCATATCAACTGGTTCCGGGTGCCTTCGCGCTTTGATGGGGAAATCCTGCACATCAGCCTCGAAACCCGCGAGAAACACGCCTGGTTTGCCTACTTCGAGCCCTACAGCCGCGAGCGCCACGACGCATTGATCGACAAGGCCCTGAGCCGTGCCGGCACGAAGCTGCTGGCCACCGGTAAAAGTGTCGAAGGCCGTGATATCCAACTGCTACGTCGCGGCAAAGGCGGCGAAGGCCGCCGCAAGATCTGGATCATCGCCCAACAGCATCCTGGCGAGCACATGGCCGAATGGTTTATGGAGGGCATCATCGAACGCCTGCAGCAGGACGGTGACGCCGAGCTGAAAAAACTGCTGAAAGTCGCCGACCTGTACCTGGTGCCCAACATGAACCCGGACGGCGCCTTCCACGGTCACCTGCGCACCAACGCCATGGGCCAGGACCTTAACCGTGCCTGGCAGAGCGCCAGCCAGGAGATCAGCCCGGAAGTGCTGTTCGTACAGCAGCAAATGGAAACGTACGGCGTCGACCTGTTCCTCGATATCCACGGTGACGAGGAAATTCCCTACGTGTTCACCGCGGGCTGCGAGGGTAACCCCGGTTATACCCCGCGCATCGAGGCGTTGGAAAAACACTTCCGCGGCCACCTGAGCGCGCTGACCCGCGACTTCCAGACCACCTACGGCTACACCCGCGACCTGCCGGGCGAAGCCAACATGACCCTGGCTTGCAACGCGGTAGGCCAACAATACGACTGCCTGTCGCTGACCCTGGAAATGCCATTCAAGGATAACGACGACGCGCCCGACCTGCACACCGGCTGGTCAGGCAAACGCTCGATGCAGTTGGGCAAGGACGTGTTGAGTACGGTCGCTGATATCGTCGACGTCCTGCGCTGAGGTTGTGGCTTGCTTGCGCGGGGCTGCTTAGCGGCCCCAATCCTGGCGCGGCGATGCTTCAGAGGCATCGGCTGGGCCTATTTTGGGCTGCTTCGCAGCCCAGCGCGAGCAAGCTCGCTCACTACAGGGTTAGTGTTTGGAGCCGGTCATGCTTTGCAGTACGCCATCGCGTCGGACCAACCCATGGAACAGCGCCGCCGCCAGGTGCAAGAGCACCGTCAGGAACAACAGGTAGGCGAGAAACCCGTGGGCCTTGCGCAGCACCGCGAACAGCGGCGCATTCGCCCCCACCAGCGCCGGCAACTGCACCGAACTGCTGAGCATCACCGGGTCGCCGGCCGCCGAAATCATTGCCCAACCCAGCAGCGGCAGCACCAGCATCAAGGCATACAGCACCAGGTGGGACGCCTTGGCCGCCAGCACTTGCCACAGCGGCAAGTCGGCTGGCAACGGCGGTTGGCGAGTGGAAAAACGCACCACCAACCGCACGATCACCAACGCCAGAATCGCAATACCCAGCGGCTTGTGCAGGTGAATCAACCACTCATGCCGCTCCGACACCGAAGCCGCCAGGCCCGCGCCGATAAACAGCATGGCGATGACCATCAGCGCCATCAGCCAGTGCAACAGACGCGCCAAGGGGGCGAAAAACCGGGGTTGGGCATTCATGGCTTCGACTCCTGAGGGGCGCTATGCAACGGGCTGACTTCACCGGCACGGCGCAGGTACGAGCTCGCGTACGCTGCCGAACGTGCCGCCAGCAGGGGGTCATTGGAGGCTTCAATGCCACTGGGCAAAATCAGCGGATCAAAGTTGATATCACGGCAAGCACCGTCCGCTTGCGGCTGGCTGCTTTGCAAGACCAG
The DNA here is from genome assembly GCF_002859085.1 of Pseudomonas sp. QC2. Lineage (NCBI taxonomy): Bacteria > Pseudomonadati > Pseudomonadota > Gammaproteobacteria > Pseudomonadales > Pseudomonadaceae > Pseudomonas > Pseudomonas sp. QC2. The sequence continues at coordinate 324,819 of NZ_PKKS01000003.1, read as the reverse complement.
GGTGCCGGCGTTAATGACCTTATGCTCGCCGGTCCAGGCCTTGCTCGCATCGTCCAGCGGGTCGCCGGGGTTGGCCAGGGTCATGCTTAACTGCCAACGCAGCGGCCCGGCAGACAGGCGCTGTACCAGGTCTTTCTCGAGGAAATCACTCCCCGCTGGCGCGGTATCGCCCGGTGCGTCTTGACTCAGGGGTACGACGCCCCAACGCACGGCCTGGCGCTTGCCATCGGCCCCCACCAGGTAAAACGCGTTGATACCGTTGTAGGTTTCGGTCGCATAACTGGCCGAAGGCTTGGCGGTCTTGACCCATGCCAGAAACGACGCGGTCTCGGGATGGGCGGCAAAGAACGCTGGCATACTCGCCGGGTTCGGTTTGCCGGTGGCGGGCTCCGGTGCGCCGGCCTTGAGCATCTGGTAGAACGCCTCGGGCGTGCCCACCGGGAACACCGGCATGCTGTTCATGCCGGTGCGCCACTGCTGGCCGTTGGCCTGGCTGAATTGCACGGCAAAACTGCGGATCGGTACACTGCTGTCCGGCGCATAGGGGTTGCCACTGGGCAACGCAAACCGACCGATCAGCGGGGTCTTGGCCGCACTGAACACCTGGGCGCTGGAGTAGGCGCGGGCTTCGGCACTGCTCTCGAAATACCCCGCCACGCACACGCCCTTGGCATGGTTACGTCGGAAGCCGGGGTGCACGCCATTGTTGGTTTCCAGGGCGTTGACCAAGGTTTTCGGGCGCAGGCGCTGTGGGTCGAGGGTGCCATTGACGTAGGCAAATGCCCCCGCCACAACCGCAACCACGGCACCGATACCCGCCAGGCGCGCGATCAGGCTCGCAGTGCTCAACGGGGGACGGGGCGGTGATGAGTGATCTACCATGAAGGAACTCCAGGGCCAAAGGCCTTAGGGGTGAACATAAGGTCGGAGCATTAAGACGAACGCCGATCCGCTCTATTCCCGGGCCGTGGATTTATTTCCCAACACAGGGAATAACCTTCAACGCCGCACGTCTCTCTAGTCCCAGCGTAGTGACCCGCCAGACGCCCATGCATGAACTCGACGAACAGTTACGTGAACTCATCCCCAGGCTACGGCGCTTTGCCGTGTCCCTGACCCGTAACGCCAGCAGCGCCGACGACCTGGTGCAGTCGACCCTGGAGCGGGGGATCATCAGTTGGGCCGATAAACGCATCGAAGGCGACTTGCGCGCCTGGCTGTTCTCGATCCTCTACCGACAATTTCTCGATGCCCACCGCCGCACCCGGCGCTACGCACGCATGCTGGAGTTCTTCACCGGACGCGACGATGTGCAACCGTCGGTGGAACGCACGGTGATCGCCCAGTCGACCCTGCAAGCCTTCGATCAACTCAGCACCGAGCAGCGCGCGCTGCTGCTGTGGGTCTCCGTCGAAGGCTTGAGCTACAAGGAGGTCGCCGAGATCCTCGAGGTGCCCATCGGTACCGTGATGTCGCGCCTGTCGCGGGCACGCCAAGCCCTGCGTCAACTCAGTGATGGCGAAATTGCCAGCCCTTCCCTGCGGAGACTCAAATGATCAGCCTGCCCCCCAGCGAACGCGATTTGCATGCCTACGTCGATCATCAACTGCTGGAGAGTGATCGCCGTGTGCTTGAAACCTATTTGGCCGCCCACCCGGACGTTGCGGCTCAGGTCCACGCCTGGCAGCACGATGCACAGTTGCTGCGCGCGGCATTGGGCGGTGCGCTGCAACAGCCGGCCAACCCGGACCTGGACCCGGCGCTCATCCGCCAACGCATCAAGCACCAGTCGCGTCGTCACTTCGCCACCGCAGCCGTGCTGCTGATCGCCGTCAGCCTCGGCGGCCTCGGCGGCTGGCACGCCCGTGAAGCCACCCAACCGCCCCTGCTGCCAATGGCCGACGCGATGCAGGCGTTCCGCTTGTTTGCCCAGGACGGCATCATGCCCGCCGACTACAAGGTCCAGGGCGACGGCACGATGCAGGCCTGGCTCGACCGCTACTTCAACCAGGCGCACCGCCTGCCTGACTTGAGCGCATCGGGCTTCACGCCGGTCAGCGGGCGCTTGCTCACCACCGAGCAAGGCGCGGCGGCCATGGTGCTGTACGAAGACCGGCAAGGGCGGCGCATCAGTTTCTACATCCGTCCACCGGGTCCCGAAAACGGCTTCCTGCCCCGTGGCAGCCGCAGTGCCGATGGCTTGCAGGCCCAATACTGGTCCGGCGCCGGCTACAACTATGCGGTGGTCAGCCCGGTGGGTCAGCCCACACCACCGATGCAGACGTTCTAAAAGCCCACGTCGAGTACCACGTTGTCGAGATAGGTACCCGCGGGTGGCGTGTTCTGGTCGGTGTAGACCCTGGCGTTGTAGTTGAACACCTGGCTACCGGTGCCCAGGCCGTTGCCGGGGTTGATTTCGGCGGTGGAGCTGTCGCGACGCGCTGCGCCCACGCTGCCCCAGCGGGTGGTCCCGGCGCTTTTGAAGATGTCGTAGGCCAGGTAGTTGCCGCCGGACACCATGCGCCGTCGCCCGCCCACGCTGAGCGGGTTCTGGCCGTCACTCAGGCCGACGCTGTAGGCGCTGCCTTTGGTGCAGGAAATGCTGGTCTGCCCGGTCACGGTGGAGAACCCACTGACAACCGGCGCGCTGCCAAAGCTGATATTGGGCGCGGTGATCTGGCAGTCATTGGTGACGGTCATGCTCACGGTCAACGCTGCCGTGCCGCTGCCGATGTCGCGGCCCAGGCAGATACCTCCAATGCCGATCCCCGAGCAGTAGTTCCAGTTCCAGGCAATGTTCAAGGTCTCGGTGTACAACCCCGCAGCAACGTTGCTGCCGGTGATGCTGCTCACGTACAGCGGTACGGTTTTTGTCCCAGGCCCCGCGATCAAACCGATGCCTTGGGCAATGCCCCCGGCTCCACCGAATTCAAATTGGGTACCTCTGGTTATCGGGAAACTGGTGCTGTTGCTGCCGTAAATCGTATAGCCGATGACATCGCCGGTTGGCCCGACCATCCCGGTGTTGGAGGAGGTGATCGTCGCGTAGAAGTGGTCGGAGGACACCAGCAGCGAAATCAACGCCGAGGCGCAGCTCAACCCTGCGTTGGCCGTCGAACTGGCCTGCGCCGCCGTGCGCACCGTCATTGAGCTGATCGAACCGAAACTCGCCGGCGTCGTGGTCACCACCGAACACAGCGCCATGGCCTGGCCCGAAAACACTACGCCCACGACACACAGCCACCCCATTCCCCTCATTGGCATACCAACGGCCCGATCAGCGGCACATCCTGTTGTTGCTCATCGATATCAAACCGCGCCTGGCAGGTACGCCCTTCGCCCAGCGTGACGTGCAGGGTGTTATGCCCCGAGAGATTTTCCAGGTACACCAGGCCATCCCAGCCGACCACCGCCTGCTGGTTGCTTTGCTCGTGCACCACCAGGCTGCCCAGGGGCAACTCCTGATGCTGGGTGTCCACCAGGGTGACGCTGGCCGCGAGTACCCGGCGCAATGGAAACTCCAGCAGGTAACCGCTGCCACGCCGCACCGACACACGCTGTTCCACATTCGGGCTCTGCACGTTGAGCGGCAGGTTCAGCGGATCGATTTCATACTTGGCGCGGTAATACGCGCTGCTCCACGGCACCAGAAGATGGCCGTTACGGTCGGTTTCGCCCACCAACTGGTTCTCGTAGCGCACCGGAATCCCGGCGAACCCCTGGGTACTCACCACCACAAAGGCATCGTTGATGCGGTTGGCGGCAAAGGCGTCGCCGCCCATCCACACCAGCGAGCCGCTGGCATCCGCCCAACGCGTCTCGGCATCGCTGCTGCCGTATACGCCAGCCTGCAACTGCACCGATTGCAAACGCCACGTCAGGTCGGCCTGCCGGTACGCCGGGCCAGCGCCCTGGGCATAACCGAGGTTGTAGCCTACCCCGCCTTCGCTGGGCACCGCGTGGCTGTAGTTGAGGCGCTGGCGGCTGGCGCCCTCCTTGCTGCGCTCGGTGCTCAGGGCCAGGCTGCCGTTGAGATCAAACGGAATCACAAGTTGCGCCTGCATCGCCCAATTGCTGTCGCCGATCTCACGGTTGGCCGACAGGTAGAAACTGGTGTTGCGCCACAGCGGTTTGCTCCAGCTCAGGTTGAGCAGGCGCGTGCGCGAATCGTCCGCCGCCTGCACGTCGAAATACCCCACACCCAGGCTGCCGAAACGCTCAAGGTTGAGGCTCAGGGTTACCTGCTCGCTGCGCTTGCTGAGGCTGGCGTAAGGCGTGTCGACCAGGGTCAGGTCGGCGTACGCTTCGTGTCGCTCCACCCGCTGATAGGACAGGCTGTAGCGCGTGCTGTTGTACTGATACCCCAGGCTCAGTTGCTGGCCGGTGCGGCCTTCAAACTGGCTTTGACTGACGGCCGTGTTGAGCACGCCGAAGTTGCCCAGCCGCAGGTTGCCGCCCAGGCCGCCCAGGGTCAGGTCGCTGGACGCTTCGGCATGGGTTTCCAAGGTCAGGTTGTCGGAATACCCATAACGAAAGGTGCCGCTGGCCACACCCGAACCATAGGCAAAATCCTTCAGGGCGTACTCCCGGCGCAAGGTACCGGCGGCCACCGAGAAATCCGTCAGACCCTGTTGCAGCAACGTGCTGGTCACATAGAACGGCACGGTGGTCGAGACCTGGCGACCCAGGGCGTCGGTGGTCACCACCACGGCTTCGCCCGCTCCGTTGATAAACGGCACATTGGTCAGCGTGTAAGGCCCTGGTTGCAGCAGTGCGCTGTCGGACTTGTAGCCGTTGATAAACAGGTCCACCGACGATGGCACCGCAGCCTCACCGGCAAATTGCGGCAAAGGATAGGTCACCAGGTCCGGGCGCACCGCAAAGTCCCGCGACAGTTGCACGCCGCCCAGGCGCACCGAACTGCTCCAAGGCAAGGCGCCGCTGATCACGTCACCGGCCTCGTAGGTCAGCAGCTGCTCATCATCGGAGAAACGCCAGGTGGTGTCGTAGCGCCGGTAGCCGTTGTTGAGCGTACTGCTGCCGACCCCATCGGCCAGGGTCTGGCGGTACTGACCGGTATTGGACAAGGTGCCCCAGTTGTCGAACAGCCGCACTTCGTTCCAGGCGGCGAGGTAGCTGCCGCCTTCGTCGGTGTCGTTGAAATACAGGTCATAGTTGAGCAAGGCGCCGAAGCTGCTCATCGCCTGGGTACGCGGATAGGTGTTGCGGTTGCCGATGAATTGCGCCTGCAGCCACGACGGTGGCACATCCAGCAACAGGCGCTGTCCATGGCTGTCGTACTCGCTGTGCAGGCCGGGGATCTGGTCCAGCGCCACACTGCCACTCGGTTCACCGGGCAGCTTCATGCCCACATCCTGCAGCGCACTGGCCGGCACGTAGAGTTGCCCGGCCCGTTGATCGACCGCAATAACACGGCCGGTGTCCATCTGGTTGACCACCAACTCCAGAAACAACTGTGCATCGGCGACAGCCTCCATACTGCTCGGGGGCGGTGGCAGGTCGCCAGCCACGCCCGGAAGCGCAATTATTGCGCCGCCCAGCCCGCTTACCACCGACAGCCATATACCACGAGCCAGACCACGACTCATCATGGCGTTGTGTCCTTCAATGGACATCTCCATCCGTTTAAAACCCGGGGCTTCCCAGCCCCGCTACCCTGCGGTTATCGCTTCGGCGCCAGGTTCTCCAATTGCGGCGCACCGTTGATCCTGACCTGCAGCGGCTGGTCGGCCGACAACGTATCCGGCACCGGCCAGCGCATGGTTGCGCCCGGCAGTACGTAGCCCAACAGGCCGTCCACCAACGGCCGCGTCTGCCCACCCTGCTTGAATGACGCATCGGTGAGGCGCGCATGCACGGCGCCCTGGTTGCGCACTTCGATGTAGTTGCGCCCTGCCACCGTGACCTTGTGCCAGCTCAGCTCCGGTTTGCCGGCGCCCTTGGGGTCGCGCTGGCGCGTGCTGTCGTCCTTGCTCCACAGGCCCGCGCCGTAGGCAAACAGCGGCACCGAATAACGCATCTGAAAGCGGATCGCCGCTGCCGTGTTCTTGCCTTCCGGCGGCGTGGGTACCTGCAAGGGTGAAGGGATTTCATCGATGATGATGCGGTAGGCCAACTCTTGCCCAGGCGGCACTTCACGGGTACGGGTCAGGCGTACCAGTTGTTTCTGCCCCGGCTCGATCCGCGCTACGGGAGGGCTGCCGATCACCTCGCGCTGGTTTTGGTATTGCTCGTCGAAGCCGCTCTGGCTCCAGGCAAAGACGCGAATCTGCAAGCTCGCGGTTTCGGTCCCACGGTTTTCCAGCCACAGTGCGCTGGCCTGTTGATCGGCCTCCAGCACCGGATCGATGGGCCAGATCAGCACCGAGCTGGCCGCTTGCACTAGCCCTGCCGTGCACGCGGCACTCAAGGCAAGACCCGCGGCCCATAGCCGCCGGGAAGGTGAACGCATAACCCCACTCCTTATACCAATAGCCTTACCACGTCAGCTGCACTTGCAGCGTGTCGCTGTACGTCCCCCCAGGCTGATTGCCCGGCAATTGCACCCGCCCGTAGATCGGCAGGCTGATGGTGTTCGCATCGCTGTAAGCCACGTTGACGCTCTGGCCGATCCCCAGGCTCTGGCTGAACGCCGCATCCCGAAATAACTGATACGCCACCCGCGCACTGCCGCTGTTGAGCTGCAAATTGCGCCCGGTGCTGCTGTGCAGCCCGCCGTCGACGCTCATGCTCAGCGCCACCCCCGGCGTGCATTGCAACGTGACGCCCGCTGTCAGCGCCGCCGTGACGGTGCTGGTCGCCAGGGCCGAATGACTGCCGTAGGTCAGCGCGCCGTAATTGGAGCTCCCGCCCACAATCAGGCAGCCAGGGGTGATGGTCGCGCTCACCTGGAAGCTCTGGCTGGTCACCGCCGATAACGGCAGCGGCACCGCCAGTGCACAGACCAGCAACGCTCTGAACCACATCGCTAGAACGTCAGTTCCACGGCCACGGTGTCGGTGTAGGTGCCTGCCGGCAGCCCCGCCTTGCCCACCGCCCGACCGTAGAGGCTGACGGTCTGCGCCACGCCGGTACTGGCGGCGAGGGTGATCACGCCGTCGATCGCCAACAACGCGGAGTGGCCGCTGTCGGTGTAGAAGTCGTAAGGCACGAAGTTGCCCGCACCGTCGGCCAGCGCACGGCTGCCGCCTGGGGAAGCGCCGTCATGCGCACCGGCGCGCACCTTGACGGCTGGCGTGGTGCCACTGGAACACAGGATCGACAATCCGCCACCCGTACCGGTACCGCCGAGCAACTGCGCATCGGCGTTGGTGAACAGGCTGTTGGTGGTGCCGAAGTTCAAGCTACCGAAGTTCAGGCCGGTGGCCGCTCCAGAGCCGTTGACCTGACAGCTGGAGATCAATATCAGGCTGGACGTGATCTGCCCGGTCACCGTGGTTGCCGCGTTGAGGCTGGAGGCCATCGCTAGGCCCAGCGCGCAAACGCCTAATCGAGAAACAAGTACATACATGGTTTCCATCCTCTTGAGTTACCAGTCCAGTGTCACCGTCAACGTGTCGGTGTAGATCCCTGCCGGTAAGGCACTGGTATTGGCGACCACGGAGCCAAACACCGGGATCGGTATCTGGGTGCCCTTGGCCACGACAAAATTGTGTTGCTGCCCGATGCTGTAGGTGCTGTGACCCTGCGGGTCGGCGGACAGGCGATAAGGAATCATCTGGCGCCCATTGCTCAGGCGCCGGGTGGTGCCATCGCCGTTGGTACCGCCGTCGATGGTCACGGTGAAGCTCGAGACCGAGGGGTTGCACGACACCGCCAGTGGCGCCTTGTCGCCCGCGGTGACGCCAGCGCCCAGCGGGTTGCTCCAGGTCGGCCCTTGGCTGCCGAAGTCGAGCATCGCCGTGCCGCCCGTGGGGTTGACCGGCGCGCTTTCAACCCCTTTGCTCACTTCGCAACTGGCGGTGATCACCAGCCGCGCCTGGATCAGCCCGGTGGCGGCAGCCGCCTGCGCGTCATCCGCCAGCACCAGCAGACCGCCCATGACCACCAGGGCCATACAGCGGCTTACCATGTCACCGTCACCTTGAGCAGGTCGGTGTAGCGGCCGACGGCGGGGATGTCTTTGAGCGGTTCAATGCGGCCGTAAAGCGGCAGGTCAACAAAGCCTGCGTCCGGCACCCGGCCGCTCAGCGGCACGTCCACCGGCAACGGCACGCGCCGCGCGGCGTCGGCATACAGGCGATAGGGAATGGGTTGGGTCGAAGGGGTGGCGCTCAGGTAGCGCACTTCACCGGTGCCGCCATGCAGGCCACCGTCCACGCGCACTTGATACGGCGTGTCGGGGTTGCACTCCAGGCGCGGCTGGCGCTGGCTGATCAACGCCGCACTCAAGGGCCCTGCCGGGTCGTTGAGACGCGGGCCGCTGCCGAAATCCAAGATACCCAGTTGCTCGATGCCAGCCTCGCGGGTGGTACCCACCAACTGACAGCCCCGCTGCACGTCGATACGCACCTCCACCTGGAGTTGTGCGCCGTAAGCCGTGCTGCAGAGCATCGCGCCCATGACTGCCAATACTGCTCGTCCCTTCACTGCCCCAAATCCTTGTACAGGAATTACTCCTTTGTAGGAGGTTAGACACTCAGCGAGAAACTGCCAGTCTGGACAGGATTACCTTCGTGACAGGCTTTTTCGAGATAGCGGGCAACGCCCTTCTCTATTGGTCAAAACGCGGCGAGCGCCCTAAAGTGAGCAACCACTGAACTATAGAGTGACTTGCATTGGCCGCGCTTTCCTTGATCCGTCGCCTGCTCGGTAAACACACCGCCCCCCTCGACGCCTCGCCCATCCCCGCGTTCTTTCAGCAAAAGGCCGAACAACAGGGTTACACCCTCAGCACCGGTCAAACCCGAGCCATTGCAGCATTGGCCCGGGAAACCCAGCACTTGCTCGCCGGCCAACCCGCCCGCAGCCTGTACCTGCACGGACCGGTGGGGCGCGGCAAAAGCTGGCTGCTGGACGGTTTTTTCCAGGCGTTGCCGATTGCGCAGAAGCAGCGCGTGCACTTCCATGACTTTTTCGCCCAACTGCATCGCGACATGTTCACCCACCGTGAGCAGGACGATGCCCTGGCCGTGGCCCTCGATGAACGGCTGGCAGATTGCCAGGTGCTGTGTTTCGACGAATTCCACGTCCACGATATCGGCGATGCCATGCTGATCACGCGGCTGTTCAAGGCCTTGTTCGAGCGCGGTGTGCTGGTGCTGGTGACGTCCAACTATGCGCCGCAGGGCTTGCTGCCCAACCCCTTGTACCACGAGCGATTCAAGCCGGTGATCGACCTGATCGACGCGCGCATGGAGGTGCTGGAGGTCAGCTCGCCGCAGGACTTTCGCAGCCTGCCCCAGGCGCAGAGCGCGCAACGTTTTACCAGCGGTCAGTACGTATGGCCGGGAACCGCAAGCCAGCGTGCAGCACTTGATCTGCCCGCTGCGGACTGCCCGCCCCTGCCCTTGGCCGTCGGCCACCGGACCTTGATGTGCCGGCGCCACGCGGGACGCAGCGTTGCCTTCACGTTCAACGACCTGTGCGAACAACTCACGGCGGTCATGGACTACCTGCTGCTGTGCCAGGACTACGATCACTGGGTCATCGACGGCCTGCCTCAACTGGCGGAGTGTCCGATTGCCGTGCAACAGCGGTTTATCAACTTGGTGGACGTGCTCTACGACCGGGACAAGCACCTGGTGCTTATCGGTGAGCAGCCCCTCGACATCGCCTTGGGCGGCCAGGCCATCGACCTCGCCCGTACTGCCAGCCGTCTCGGGCAGTTGCAACAGACCTGCCCGCAACCGGTGCCCGACCCGGTATCATGAGCGCCATTTACGCCTTCTTGCCGAGTGACCGCGCCGTTCATGAATACCCTCGCCCAACTCAAGGCCGGCCAATTGGCCGGCATCACGCGCCTGGACCTGTCCTGCGGGCTGACCGAATTCCCCCGGGAAATCTTCGAACTGGCCGACTCCCTGGAAATCCTCAACCTCAGCGGTAACGCCCTGAGCCGCCTGCCCGACGACCTGCACCGCCTGCCGCACCTGCGCGTGCTGTTCTGCTCGGACAACCTGTTCACCGAGCTGCCGGCCAGCCTGGGCCAGTGCGCCAAGCTGAGCATGATCGGCTTCAAGGCCAACCGGATCAGCCACGTGCCCGCCGCCGCATTGCCGCCCCTGCTGCGCTGGCTGATCCTGACCGATAACCGCATCAGCCAGTTGCCGAGTGAATTGGGCGAACGGCCACTCCTGCAAAAGCTGATGCTGGCCGGCAACGAGCTGACGCACCTGCCGGAAAGCCTGGCCAACTGCCACAACCTCGAATTACTCCGCATTGCCTCCAACCGCTTCACCCGGTTACCGCAGTGGCTGCTGACGCTGCCCAGCCTGACCTGGCTGGCCTATGCCGGTAACCCGGTGGAAATGGCCGTCGAGGTGGCGGGCGATGAGACTACCGCGAATATTCCCTGGTCCGACCTGGCACTGGCCGAAGTCCTCGGCGAAGGCGCTTCCGGCGTCATCCGTAAAGCGCTGTGGAGACCGTCGGGCAAAGCCGTCGCCGTCAAACTGTATAAAGGCAGCATCACCAGTGATGGCTCGCCGCTGCACGAAATGCAGGCCTGCATTGCCGCCGGCTTGCACCCCAACCTGATCAAGGTCGAGGGCCGCGTTGTCGGCCACCCTGACGACCAGGCCGCACTGGTGATGGAGCTGATCGACCCGAGCTACCGCAACCTCGCGGCCTTGCCGAGCCTGGCCTCGTGCACACGCGATATCTACGAAACGGGCGCTTGCTTCAGCCTTGAAGTGGCGCTGCGCATGGCACGCGGGGTCGCGTCGGTAGGCGCGCATCTGCATCGGCATGGCATCACCCATGGCGACCTGTATGGCCACAATATCCTCTGGAATGAAGCGGGGGACTGCCTGCTGGGGGATTTTGGCGCGGCGTCGTTCCATGCCACGGCGGAAACCCTGGAGACCAAAGCGTTGCAGCGTATTGAAGTGCGGGCGTTCGGCGTGTTGCTGGGGGAGTTGTTGGAGCGGGTTGAGGATCAGGTGAGTGATGGACTGGTCGCGCTGCAAATAAGCTGCTGTCAGCCCGATGTATTGGCGCGGCCGGGGTTCGATGAAATCGAATTACTGCTGAACCGGGGCTGAAACCCAATCCAAATGGGGGAGCTGGCTTACCTGCGATGTCGGCGGGTCAGCTACAACCAAGCTGACTGACAGACCGCTGTCGGCGCATAGAGCGTAACCACGATGCGAAGCGAGCCGCTCTTGATCGTGATCTTGATCTCGCTTTTGATCTCAGGCGCACCGTCAAACACGCTGGCCGGAATTCGACAGGGATTTGGGGGGGTAAACCGGCAGGGATGCCGGTTTAGCCGCCCCGCGCCATGGATGGCGCGTGGCGGCGGCCCCCCAAATACCTGTCGGATTACGGGCACACCGAGCGTGAGCGAGGTGCCGAGTGTTGGGGCAAGAGCGTTTTGCTTACTTTTGCGCTTTTCAAAAGTGAGCCGCCGTAGGGGCGGAACCCATAGCGGCCGTTACCTAAATAACGGATATGTACCCGGTCTGATCCAACATCCTGATCGTCTACCAGGCCGCCAACGGGAGCAAGCTCCCTCGCCACAGGTCCAGCGCCATACACAGAGTGGTGTAGATACCGAGGCCCCGATGGCGCTGAATCAGTCACCTGATGAATCGACTGACACACCGCTATCGGGGGCAAGCCCCCTCCCACATTTGGATCGAGGTCTAACCGTTAGATGGCGCTCGTCTACCAGGCCGCCAACGGGAGCAAGCTCCCTCGCCACAGGTCCAGCGCCATACACAGAGTGGTGTAGATACCGAGGCCCCGATGGCGCTGAATCAGTCACCTGATGAATCGACTGACACACCGCTATCGGGGGCAAGCCCCCTCCCACATTTGGATCGAGGTCTAACCGTTAGATGGCGCTCGTCTGCCAGGCCGCCGGCGGGAGCAAGCTCCCTCGCCATAGGTCCAGCGCCATACCCAGAATTGTGTAGATACCGAGGCCCCGATGGCGCTGAACCAGTCACCTGAGGAATCGACTGACACACCGCTATCGGGGGCAAGCCCCCTCCCACATTTGGATCGCGGTCTAACCGTTAGATGGCGCTCGTCTGCCAGGCCGCCAGCGGGAGCAAGCTCCCTCGCCACAGGTCCGACGCCATACCCAGAATGGTGTAGATACCGAGGCCCCGATGGTGCTGAATCAGTCACCTGAGGAATCGACTGACACACCGCCATCGGGGGCAAGCCCCCTCCCACATTTTTTACCGTGTTTCAGCCAGCCAGGCCGACGAACATATCCTGCACGTCATCGTGGTTGTCCAAGCCTTCCAGGAAGGCTTCCACTTCCGCCATCTGCTCATCGCTCAAACCGCTCACCGGGTTCTTCGAGATATAACCCAGCTTGGCCGACAGCACGGTGAAACCCTGCTCAGGCAAGGCTTTCTGTACGGCATCGAGGTCGGTGGTCTCAGTGATGAACAGGGTGGTGCCCTCTTCTTCGCCGTCTTCAAAATCCTGTGCGCCGGCTTCGATAGCGGCCATTTCCGGGTCGGCGTCCGGGCTGTCCGGCGAGGCTTCGATCAGGCCGACGTGGTTGAAATCCCAGGCCACGGAACCAGAGGCACCGAGTTGGCCCTTGCGGAACGCTACGCGGATTTCCGCCACGGTGCGGTTGATGTTGTCGGTCACGCACTCAACGATCAGCGGCACCTGATGCGGGGCGAACCCTTCATAGGTCACGCGGTGGTACTGCACGGTTTCGCCGAGCAGACCGGCGCCTTTCTTGATGGCGCGTTCCAGGGTTTCCTTGGGCATCGAGGCCTTTTTGGCCTGTTCCACCACCAGACGCAAGTGGGCGTTGGTCGCGGTGTCGGCACCGTTGCGGGCGGCGATGGTGATTTCTTTCACCAGCTTGCCGAAGATCTTGCCCTTGGCATTGGATGCCGCTTCTTTATGTTTGACTTTCCACTGTGCGCCCATGACTCACTCTCTATTCGTCCATCGCGCCGAAACGTCTACTGGCCGGCGCTTTGGGGGCAGAGTTTATAGCGCAAGAACACATCGTTCCACCAAAAACCGATCAGGGCGTCAACGCGAAAAAGGCCTGGATCAGGCGCAACGAGCGGCGCCGCTCCAGGCAACCGAGCATGTGCCGATTGACCAGCCCATCAGCGTGCAGGGGAATCGCTTGCACCCGTGGGTCCGGGCTGACCTCCATCGACGACACCACCCCAACCCCCAACGCGGCGGCGACGGCCTCGCTGACCGCCTCGCGACTGTCCAATTCCAGCAGCACCTTGGGCTGCACACCCGCCGCCACGCAGGCGTTGTCAAAGGTGCGACGAGTGATGGAACTGGGCTCGCGCAGCACCATGATCACCTCATGCAACTGCTCCAGGCGGATACCTGCCGCCGACGTGGCCCACGCATGGCCCGCCGGCACCAATGCGCAGATACGCGACTCGCTCAAGGGTTGCAGGTGCAAACCATTGCGCGGTTCCACCTCGGTCAGCACCGCCACGTCCGCATGTTCGGACAACAGTGCGGCCAGGGTTTCCTGGGCATTGCCCAGGCGCAGGTTCACGGTGATCCCAGGGTAACGCGCACGCAGGCTGGCGATCATCGGCATCACCAGGTGCGGTCCGTCAGCCGCCACTTCCAGGCGCCCGGTGAGCAATTGGCGGTTGGCCTCCAGCAGGGTCTGAGCTTCATCCACCAGGCCAAAGATCGCCCGGGTGATCGCCGCGAGGCGTGCGCCCTCTTCCGTCAACTCGACACGTCGCGCGGTGCGGCGCAGCAACGGGATCTGGTAATGCTCTTCAAGGGCCTTGATGTGTCCGGTCACCGCCGGCTGGCTGATAAACAACCGCGCCGCCGCGCGGGTAAAGCTGCCCTCACGGGCCACGGCATCGAATGCACGCAGTTGGAACAGGTTCATGGCTATCGGCCTCACTGATAGCTCGCATAAAAACAAACAATTTGATTGATGACAAGCCAAACTGCAATTTAGGCGCCGTAGCTTGACTCAACGGCTTTACGAGGATTTGCAATGACCGCGCCCCTCCTGCTCACGCCCGGCCCGCTGACCACATCCGCCCGCACCCGCCAGGCCATGATGGTGGACTGGGGTTCATGGGACGACCGCTTCAACCAACTCACCGCCAGCGTCTGCGAACAATTGCTGGCGATCATCGATGGCGTCGACAGCCACCACTGCGTGCCATTGCAAGGCAGCGGCACCTTCGCCGTCGAAGCGGCCATCGGCACGCTGGTCCCGCGCGACGGCAAGGTGCTGGTGCTGATCAACGGCGCCTATGGCAAGCGCCTGGCGAAAATCTGCGAAGTACTGGGCCGCGCCTTCAGCACCTTTGAAACCGCCGAGGACGAACCGACCACCGCTGCCGATGTGGACCGCCTGCTACAGGCCGACCCGGCCATCACCCACGTCGCCCTGATCCACTGCGAAACCAGCACCGGCATTCTCAACCCGCTGCCGGAGATCGCCCAGGTCGTTAAAACCCACGGCAAACGCCTGATCATCGACGCCATGAGTTCCTTCGGCGCGCTGCCGATCGATGCCCGCGAAGTCCCGTTCGACGCGCTGGTCGCCGCCTCCGGCAAGTGCCTGGAGGGCGTGCCGGGCATGGGGTTCGTCTTCGCCGACAAACAAGCGCTGGCCGCCGCCCAAGGCAACTGCCACTCCCTGGCAATGGACCTGTTCGACCAGCACAGCTACATGGCCAAGACCGGCCAATGGCGCTTCACGCCGCCGACCCATGTGGTCGCCGCCCTGCACGAAGCGCTGCTGCAATACCAGGAAGAAGGCGGCCTGCCCGCGCGGCATAAACGCTACGCCAGCAACTGTCAGGCGCTGCTCGACGGCATGGCCGAACTGGGCGTGTGCAGCTTCCTGCCGGCCGCCATCCAGGCGCCGATCATCGTCACCTTCCATGCGCCGCAAGACCCGCGCTACCAGTTCAAGGACTTTTACGAACGGGTTAAGGCCAAGGGTTTCATTCTGTATCCAGGCAAGCTGACCCAGGTGGAGACCTTCCGCGTGGGCTGCATCGGCGATGTCGACGCGGCAGGCATGCGGGCAGCGGTCAAGGCGATCGCCGAGGTGCTGCACGCCATGGAAGTGTTGGACATTTGATTCCCCCTTTTACCGATAGGATCTGAACCATGCAGTATCAAAACCCCAACACCCTCCAGGCCGTTATCCTTGATTGGGCCGGCACCGTGGTCGATTTCGGCTCGTTTGCCCCCACGCAAATCTTCGTCGAGGCCTTCGCCGAGTTCGACGTGCAAGTCTCCATCGAAGAAGCCCGTGGCCCGATGGGCATGGGCAAGTGGGACCACATCCGCACCCTCTGCGATCAACCACAGGTTGCCGAACGCTACCGCAAGGCCTTCGGCCGCACGCCCACCGATGACGACGTGACCGCCATCTACCAGCGCTTCATGCCGTTGCAGATCGAGAAGATCGCCGAACACTCGGCGCTGATTCCCGGCGCCCTCGACACCATCGCCCGGCTGCGCGTGCAAGGCATCAAGGTCGGCTCCTGCTCCGGCTACCCCAAGCAAGTCATGGACAAGGTGGTTGCCCTGGCCGCCACCAACGGCTACATCGCCGACCATGTGGTGGCCACCGACGAAGTGCCCAATGGTCGCCCATGGCCGGCCCAGGCCCTGGCTAACGTGATCGCGCTGGGGATCGATGATGTCGCCGCGTGTGTGAAGGTCGACGACACCGTGCCGGGCATCCTCGAAGGTCGCCGCGCCGGGATGTGGACGGTGGCCCTGACCTGTTCCGGCAATGCCTTGGGCCTGACCTATGAGCAATTTCGCGCCCTGGACGCGGCCACACTGGCCAGCGAGCGCAAACGCATCGAGGCGATGTTCGAAGGCTCGCGCCCGCACTACCTGATTGACACCATCACCGACCTGCCGGCGGTGATCAGCGACATCAACGCCCGCCTGGCCCGCGGGGAAATGCCACAGAGCAACTGACAGAGATCAAGTCAACGCTATTCGCGCCGGGCAAATCGCTTAAAACAGGCTTACAGTAAAAGGACTCCGTCGCCAAAGAATGGAGGTTTGCCCTGATGAGTGAGGAACCCAGCGATGCCGTGGAAAAATTCCGATACGCGCTACAGCACCATGTCGATTGCGTTGCACTGGTTGATGGTGGTGCTACTGGCGGTGGTCTACGCCTGCATTGAGTTACGCGGCCAGTTCCCCAAAGGCAGCGGTGCGCGAACGCTGATCGTCGAGATGCACTTTATGTTTGGCCTCACCGTGTTTGTGCTGGTGTGGCTGCGCCTGTTTGCACGCAGCCTGGGGGTGGCACCGAAGATCGTCCCGGCGCCGCCGCAATGGCAAAGCCTGTTGGCCACCCTGATGCACGTCGCGTTATACGCGTTGATGATCGGCATGCCGATTGCCGGTTGGCTGATCGTCAGTGCCGAGGGGCATTCGGTGATGTTCTATGGCATGGAATTGCCGCCGCTGATCGCTGAGAACAAGGACCTGGCCAAGCAGATCGAGGGCTGGCACGTGTGGTTCGGCAAGGTCGGTTATTGGCTGATCGGGCTGCATGCGCTGGCCGGGATTGCCCACCATTACATCCTGCGCGACAACACCGCGTTGCGCATGATGCCAGGCAAACGCGCTAACCCTTGAAACCTCGGCGACCTTGCAGGCCGCCGGTGTGGACGAAGACCAGGCGAGTGCCGGGGGCTAAGCCCCCGGCTTCGATGTGGGTCTTTAAAGCCAGTAAGGCCTTGCCGGTATAGAGCGGCTCCAAGGGCACGCCGCAGGCCTGCTCTGTTGCGTCGATAAACTCGAGCAGCAAGGGGTCGACGTTGGCAAAGCCACCGCGGCTGGCGTCCACCAGCTCATATCCGCCCTGCACGATAGCCTCGACGTTCTGCGCCACACCGTGGCCATCCGGCACCGCCATGGCGCCGTACACCGGGTGTGCGCCCCTTTCCGCGAGTGCCAGGCCGGCCAGCGTTGTGCCGGTGCCTGCCGCCAGCCACCAGGCGTCGTAATCCGCCCAGCCCACCCGGTGTAACTGCGCACGCACCTGCTCGACCAGCACCGCGCAGCCCATGGCGCCCGTGATGCCACCGCCGCCTTCGGGCACGGGATGCAGGTCGGGATACTGTTCACGCCACGGCAGCCAGAAACCCGGTTCATGCCGAGCGCGATAGCCGCCATAACCCAGCCAATGCAGTTGCATGCCAAAGGCTTTCAGGTCGACGACGGTCGGGGTGTCTTGCGCATGCCCGCGTAACAGGCCGACGGTGGGAAAACCGAAACGCTTGCCGGCGGCGGCCAACGCGTGCAGATGGTTGGAGTAAGCGCCGCCCAGGCTGATGAGACCGCGCGCGCTGTGCGCCTGGGCCAAGTGCCCGGTGAGCTTGAACCACTTGTTGCCGCTGATCAGTGGGTCGATACGGTCCAGGCGCAGCACGGCCAACTCGACGCCGTTCAGCCAATCGAGCTGCAAGCGTTCAAGGGGGGCGTGGGGAAGCCAATCGAAGGGACCCATCGGAAGGGATCTGCATGAAAACGGGGCGGTAGTCTAACACCGCCCCGCTCGGGGTCTTACAGCTCCGCCGCGAGACGCGAGCCCTGGTTGATGGCGCGCTTGGCATCCAACTCGGCCGCCACGTCGGCGCCGCCGATCAGGTGCACGTTCTGGCCGGCCGCGACCAGGCCGTCCTGCAATTCGCGCAGCGGGTCCTGGCCGGCGCAGATGACGATGTTGTCCACTGCCAGCACCTGCGGTTCGCCCTCGGCACCGATGCGGATATGCAGGCCTTCATCGTCGATCGTCAGGTATTCGACGCTGTTGAGCATCTGCACGCGCTTGTTCTTCAAGCCAGTACGGTGGATCCACCCGGTGGTCTTGCCCAGGCCATCGCCGACCTTGGAGGCCTTGCGTTGCAGCAGGAACACTTCTCGCGCCGGCGCATGCGGTTGCGGCTTGATGCCCGCTACGCCGCCACGGGCTTGCAGCTGGGTGTCGATGCCCCACTCTTTCCAGAAGGCTTCGCGGTCCAGGCTGGTGGACACGCCTTGGTGCACGAGGAATTCCGACACGTCGAAACCGATACCGCCCGCGCCGATCACGGCGACGCGCTTGCCGACCGGTTTACGTTCCAGGATCACGTCCAGGTAGCTCAGCACCTTGGCGTTATCGATCCCTGGGATCGCCGGCGTGCGTGGTGCGATGCCGGTCGCCAGGATGATCTCGTCGTAACCGCCCGCCGCCAGTTGCGCCACGTCCACGCGGGTATTGAGGCACAGCTCGACGTGGGTGGTCTGCAACTTGCGTTTGAAGTAGCGCAGGGTTTCGAAGAACTCCTCTTTGCCCGGCACACGCTTGGCGATGTTGAACTGGCCGCCGATCTCGCTGGCGGAGTCGAACAGGGTGACTTGATGGCCTCGCTCGGCGGCGACCGTTGCGGCGGCCAAACCGGCAGGGCCGGCACCGACCACGGCGATCTTCTTGATCTGCTTGACCGGCAGGTAGTTGAGCTCAGTCTCGTAGCACGCACGGGGATTGACCAGGCAGGTGGTCAGCTTGCCGCCAAAGGTGTGGTCCAGGCACGCCTGGTTGCAGCCGATGCAGGTGTTGATTTCATCGGCGCGGCCGGCGGCGGCCTTGTTGACGAACTCTGGGTCGGCCAGGAAGGGGCGTGCCATCGAGACCATGTCGGCATCGCCTTCGGCGAGGATCTGCTCGGCGATTTCCGGGGTGTTGATGCGGTTGGTGGTAATCAACGGGATCTGCACCGCACCGCGCAGCTTGGCGGTGACTTTGCTGAACGCGCCACGCGGTACTTTGGTGGCGATGGTCGGGATCCGCGCTTCGTGCCAGCCGATCCCGGTGTTGATAAGGGTCGCACCGGCACCTTCGATGGCCTTGGCCAACTGCACGATTTCTTCCCAGGTGCTGCCGCCTTCCACCAGGTCGAGCATCGACAGGCGGAAGATAATGATGAAGTTCGGGCCCACGGCTTCACGCACACGGCGCACGATGTCTACCGCCAGGCGCATGCGGTTTTCGTAGCTGCCACCCCAGCGGTCGGTGCGATGGTTGGTGTGGGCCGCGAGGAACTGGTTAATGAAGTAGCCTTCAGAACCCATGATTTCCACGCCGTCGTACTCGGCGACCTGGGCCAGCAACGAGCACGTGACGAAATCCTGAATCTGCTTTTCGATGCCCTCTTCGTCCAGCTCCTTGGGTTTGAACGGGTTGATGGGCGCCTGGATCGCACTGGGTGCCACCTGCTTGGGGCTGTAGGCATAACGGCCGGCGTGGAGGATCTGCATACAGATCTTGCCGCCCGCCTCGTGCACGGCCTGGGTGACGATCTTGTGCTTCTGCGCTTCTTCGTCGGTGGTCAGTTTGGCTGCGCCTGAATACACGC
Source organism: Pseudomonas sp. QC2 (assembly GCF_002859085.1). Lineage (NCBI taxonomy): Bacteria > Pseudomonadati > Pseudomonadota > Gammaproteobacteria > Pseudomonadales > Pseudomonadaceae > Pseudomonas > Pseudomonas sp. QC2. The sequence continues at coordinate 305,266 of NZ_PKKS01000003.1, read as the reverse complement.
CGCCCTCATCATTCGGGCCAATGCCGCCCGTGACCATCAGGCCCACCCCTCCTCGGGCACGCTCGGCGAAATAGGCCGCCATGCGTTCGAAACCGCCGGGTTTTTCTTCCAGGCCGGTGTGCATCGAGCCCATCAGGGTACGGTTGCGCAAGGTGGTAAAACCCAGGTCCAACGGGGCCAGCAGGTGCGGGTAGGCAACAGCGGTCATGGTCAAGCTCCACAACGGATCATCACGGGACGTGACACGCTCGAACGGCGCGCCATCGGTTTATGTCCCACAGACTAAGAGCCGGTGGACGACGGCTCAATGACCGAAACTGACAAGTTATTGATCCAAATGCACAGCGCCCCTTGGCAAGCCCGCCCATGGGCCCTACCCTAGTCGGCGAACCCTGCACACGGTCTGTTGTCTGTTCCCCCATGCGTAAACTTCTAGCTTTTACCGTCACCATGGCCCTGGTTGCCGCCGTCGCCGCGTATCTGGTCTGGACCCAGGAGCGCCCCGTCGCGCATTACCTGTCGGACCTGCGTATCACCCTCGCCGTCAACGAAGGCCTGCCCGCCGACCGGGGCAACTTGCTGGGCATCCAGCCGGAGCTGTTTCCCGCCGACTACCAGAGCCTGGAACGCCTGCACCTGAAGCTCGCGGCCTACCTGCAAAAAGCCCGCGATCAGGGGCTGATCAACGACAAGACCATCGTGGTGCTGCCTGAACATATCGGCACCTGGCTGATGCTCACCGGCGAAAAGAACGAGGTTTACCAGGCCCTCCACGTGAAGGATGCGATGAATTGGCTGTCGGTCAGCAACCCGCTGCTGTTCGCGCGCGCCTGGATCAGCGCGACGGGCGACAACCGCACAGACGACGCCTACCTGCGCATGAAAGCCTCCGGCATGGCACGGGACTATCAGTTGGTGTTCGGCGGCCTGGCCAAGGAATTCGGCGTCACGCTGGTGGCCGGTTCCATCACCCTGCCCAACCCGAGTGTCAGCCAGGGGCAGCTGCAGGTCGGCCATGGCGCGCTGTACAACGCCAGCCTGGTCTTCAACGCAGACGGCTTGCCGGTGGGCCAGCCGCAGCGCCAGCTCTACCCGATCTACGATGAACGCGGCTTTATCGAGCCCGGTGACGAAAACATCGTCAGCGTGGTCGACACCCCGGCCGGGCGCCTGGGGGTGCTGGTGGGCAGCGACAGTTGGTACCCGGACAACTACCGCAAACTCAACGAACAAGGCGCGCAGCTGATCGCGGTGCCGGCCTTTGTGCTCGGCCGCGATACCTGGGACCGCCCTTGGCGCGGCTTCAAAAGCGTGTCCACCCCGACCGAAATCAGCCTCAAGCCCGAAGAACTCAGTGAGGGCCAAGCCTGGCACCGCCTTACGCTGATCAGCCAACAACCGGTCAGCCAGGCCAGCGCCGGTATGAGCGTGTTCCTGCGCGGGCAGTTCTGGGACTTGGGCACCGCCGGGCACAGCTTTCTCAGCAGCAATGGACAGGTCAGCGCCGATGGCGAAGCCCGTGGCGCGCGCCTGTTGAATATCTGGTTGTGAAACCGGTACGGCTGGGGGATCTGTCGGTGGGCTTCGTGCACACCTTGGCCGATGCCATCCACAGCCATGGCCTGGACCCGCAGCCGCTGTTGCTGCAATACGGACTCGACCCGGCGCGCCTCGCCGAGGCCGGTGCCCGCTTGTCGATCCCGCGCTACATGCGCCTGGGCCATGCGGCCATTCAACTGACCGGCGACCCAGGCCTGGGCCTGCGCATGGGTCAGCTTAGTCGCTTGAGCCAGGCCGGGCTGGCGGGCGTCACCGCCGCCCAGGCGCCCAACGTGCGCGAGGCGGCGCGTGCGCTGACACGCTTCGAAGCACTGTACGGCTCCAATTATCGTGGGCAGTCGAGCTTTGTCGAAGATGCCGAAGGCGCCTGGCTGCGCTTCTATTCCATCAGCCCCTACAACGCCTACAACCGCTTTGTAGTGGACTCGATCATCGCCGGCTGGCTGCATCAATTGTCCAGCCTGGCCCAGCAACCGGTGCAGGCGCAGCGCATCGATATCGAGTTCGAAGCGCCGGAGTACAGCGAACACTACAACGCGCTTGGCGACGTTCACTTCGGTGCCGACGCCAATCAACTGCGCCTCAACCAGCACACCCTGGCGCTGCGCAATCCGCAACACTGCCCGAGCACCTGGCAATTGCTGTTACAGCTGTGTGAAAGGGAATTGGAACAGTTGACCCGCACCCGCAGCCTGCGCGAGCGCATTACCCGGTTGCTCGGGCCGATGCTCAATGGCGGCCGGGAACCCGACCTGGAAGAAGTGGCGGCACGCCTGAAGCTGCCGACCTGGACGTTGCGCCGCAAACTGGCCGAAGAAGGCACTCAGTTCCGCGCGATTCTCAACGATACCCGCCGCGACCTGGCCATGACCTACATTCGCGATACGGAACTGGCGTTCGGCGAGATCGCCTACTTGCTCGGTTTTGCCTCGGCCCAGGCGTTTCAACGAGCCTTCAGGCGGTGGAACAACCAGACCCCAGGGGAATTTCGCCGCAGTCAGCGGCATTCCGCCTGAAGCCGGTCTTACAGCTCTGTCGCATCGTCTGCGGGTTCCAGCGGGTCCAACTCAATCGCGCGGTACTCGAGCAGTTCTTCCTGGTAATCGTCCATGCTGGACTCCTTGTTGAATTAAAAGCGGCTGCTGATTAATGACCTGCACAGCCAGCCTAAAGTGCCGTCATGACGAAAAAATGTCTGCACCATGACGTTCCTGCACTCAAGGATTAAACGTAGCAGCGTTACAGGGATTTAGCACCTGGGCTTTGAAGAACTATTGCAATCATTGCAATTGCAATCACATGCGAATTTCCATTAGGGTAATGGCATTCGTCGCCAGGTAACCCTCTCCATGACCGCCGCTACCGCACACGCCGCGCAGCTCTGTATCGACGCCTTGAGCACTGCTGCCGCCGCCAGCCGTTCGCCGCTGTACACCGTGACACGCATGGCCGACACCCTTGAATTCAGCCGACACGCCTGGGTGATCCGCGGCCAGTCACGCTCACGCCGCGCGGGTCACTGGCCCGGCTGGTTTGCCCGTAATACGGCGGAAAAACCTTTGTTGTACCTGCACAGTGCGCAATCCTCCGCACAGCTGAGCGCGCTGTCGGACGTCACCCAACAGCGCGGCATCCTGTGCAACGACATTGAAAACCAGCCCTCCCGTTGGCCCAAAGGTGCGCAGCCGTCCTTGCCGTTGTGGCTGGCCACTCATCCGCGCTGCACACCGTATGACCCGGCCTCGGGGGACGAAGCCCAAGCGATTGTGCTGGCAGCGCTGCGTACGCTGTATGTCGACGGCAAGCCTGGGTTTTACTACCTGGCCCTGCATGATCATGACAATACAGCGGCCCTGAATGAGCAGGACCGTGAAGCTGCGCTCAAGGGTATGTACCCGCTCCAGCAGGACACGCCAGGGGATGTGCGACTGCTCGGCGCAGGCCGCGCGCTGGAAGAGGTCGTGCAGGCCAAGCGCTTGCTGGAACAGGACTGGAATATCACCGCGCAACTCTGGAGTTGCCCCAGCTACACACGGCTGGCCCGCGAGGCAGCGACCGCTGAACGCTGGAATCGCCTGCATCCCGAGGCGCCCAGGCGCAGTTGCCATTTGCGTGATTGCCTGGCGGGGAATGCAGCGCCGGTGATTGCGGTGACCGGTTATCCGCAGGCGATTGTCGATCAGTTGGCGGGGCACGTGGAGGCGCGGTTCGTGGCGTTGGGGGCGGGCTCGGTGCAGACGGCGGCGCCGAGTCGGTATTGGATTGTGGTGTCGGCGCTCAGGGCGTTGGCGGATGAGGGGCGGATCGATGCCCTGCTAGTGGAAAAAGGCATCAAGCGGTACGTCCTGAAATGAGCTGGAATGCGATCAAAAAATGTGGGAGCGGGTTTGTTGTGGTGAGTGGGGCTTGTCCCCCGACGGGTTCACCGTCGACCCAAGGGGCTGCTTCGCAGCCCAGCGCAGGGCAAGCCTGCTCACCACAGCAAGCCTGCTCACCACAACAAGCCTGTTCACCACAACAGGCCTGCTCACCACAACCAGCCCGCGCCCCTATTTGAACTCCATGTTTCTCAGACTTTGCGGCGGCTGCGGGTCTGCACGCCTGCGTCCATCGCCAGCCCGGCGGTGCGTTCCAGCGCATCCGCAAACCCCTGGCGCTGCTCCGGCTCGAGCTGAGACAGAAACAACTCATCCACCGTGCTTTCGTAGATCTTCCACATCTTTTTACGCAGCACCCGGCCGGCATCGGTGATCGAGGCAAACGCCGCGCGGCCATCGCCGTCGGAGCGGGAACGCACCACCAGGCCGTCCTTTTCCAGACGGTCGACCAAGCGCGTGAGGTTGTAGCGCTCGATGGCCAGCACATCGGCCAATTCGTGCATGCGGCGGGTGCCGTCGGGTCCGCTTTCCAGGCCCCACAACGCGTCGTACCAGGCATACGGCGGCAGGTCCGCCGCTGCCAGGCGCCGCTCGATTTCACGGATCACCGTCCTGTGGGCCCTGACAAAACGGAACCATACATCCGGCTCTTTCGACGACATGCAACACCATCCGGGGAATTTCAAGAAGGTTGCAATAGTAGCTCATCCCGCGCTAGATTCGATCATGTAGTTGCAATTGCAATTACTTTGTCGGCACTCCCACAAGGAGCCCGCCACTTGAAATCCGCCTACCCTGGAGCCTCACATGACCCCGAACAACGCAGTCAGACGCGACGACGATCCGCAGGAAACCCGCGAGTGGCTGGAGTCCATCGAATCGGTGCTGTCCACCGAAGGTCGCCCGCGCGCGCACTACCTGATCGATCAGTTGCTGGATTTCGACGTGGCGCGGCATGGCGACTTCTACGGGAGGGTGACCACGCCCTACGTCAATACAATCCCGGTGGACCGCCAGTTGCCCTACCCCGGCAACCTGGCCATCGAACGCCGTACCAATGCGTTTATCCGCTGGAATGCCATGGCGATGGTGTTGCGTGCAGGCAAACATTCAGGTGTCGGTGGGCATATTGCGACCTATGCGTCAGCCGCCGTGTTGTACGACGTAGGCTTCGACCACTTCTTCCGTGGCCGTACCGACAGCTTTGACGGCGACCTGGTCTACATCCAGGGCCACTCCTCTCCCGGCATCTATGGTCGCGCCTACCTCGAGGGCCGCATCAGCGAAGCGCAGCTCGACAACTTCCGCCGCGAGGCCGGTGGCGACGGTATTTCGTCCTACCCGCACCCACGACTGATGCCGGACTTCTGGCAATTTCCCACGGTGTCCATGGGCCTTGGCCCGATCACCGCCGCCTACCAGGCGCGCTTTATGCGTTACCTGGAACTGCGCGGCCTCAAGCAACACCAGGGCCGCAAGGTCTGGGCATTTCTCGGTGATGGCGAAATGGACCAGCCGGAATCCCTGGCGTCCATCTCCCTGGCCGGGCGCGAGAAACTCGACAACCTGATCTTCGTGGTCAACTGCAACCTGCAACGCCTGGACGGCCCGGTGCGCGGCAATGCCAAGGTGATCCAGGAGTTCGAAAGCCTGTACCGCGCCGCCGGCTGGAACGTGATCAAAGTGATCTGGGGCGGTGGCTGGGACGCGCTGCTGGAGAAAGACCAAAGCGGCCTGCTGCGCCAACGCATGATGGAATGCGTGGACGGCGACTATCAGAATTACAAATCACAGAACGGCGCTTACGTGCGCGAACATTTCTTCGGCAAATACCCAGAATTGCTGGCGCTGGTTGCGGACATGTCCGACGACGACATCTGGAAACTCTCACGGGGCGGGCATGACCCGGACAAGGTCTACAACGCCTACGCCGCTGCCGTGCGTCACAGTGGACAGCCTACGGTGATCCTGGCGAAAACCGTCAAGGGCTTTGGTATGGGTGAGGCCGGCGAAGGCCAGAACATCAACCATCAATTGAAGAAAATGGGCGCTGATGCGGTAAGGGCTTTCCGCGATCGCTTTGGCCTGGAAGTCGCTGACGAGCAGCTCGCCGACATTCCCTACCTCAAGCCCGCGGCCGACAGCGAAGAAGCCCGCTACTTCGCCGCACGCCGCCAGGCCCTGGGCGGCTACGTACCGGCGCGCCACAGTGCGGTCGAGCCCCTGCAGGTTCCCGAACTGTCCGCCTTCGCCACCCAACTCAAGGACACCGGCGAGCGCGCGATCTCCACCACCATGGCGTTTGTGCGCATCCTCGGCACCCTGCTCAAGGACCCGCACCTGTGCAAACTGATCGTACCGATTGTGCCCGATGAGTCGCGCACCTTCGGCATGGAGAGCCTGTTCCGTCAGATCGGCATCCACTCCGCCGTAGGCCAGCTCTACACCCCACAGGACGCAGGGCAATTGAGCTACTACAAGGAAAGCAAGGACGGACAGATCATGCAGGAAGGCCTGAATGAATCCGGCGCCATTTCCTCGTGGATTGCGGCGAGTACGTCCTACAGCAATCACGGCCTGATGACGGTGCCGTTCTATATCTTCTATTCGATGTTCGGCTTCCAGCGGGTCGGCGACCTCGCCTGGGCGGCCGGTGACGCGCGGGCGCGCGGCTTCCTGCTGGGGGCCACGGCCGGGCGCACCACGCTGATGGGCGAAGGCTTGCAGCATGACGATGGGCACAGCCATATCCTGTCGTCGGTGATTCCGTGCTGCGTGTCTTACGACCCGACGTTTGCCTACGAGCTGGCGGTCATTATTCGCGAAGGTATGCGGCGGATGTATGTGCAGCAGGAGGACATTTATTACTACATCACCCTGCTCAACGAAAACTACCCGCACCCGGCAATGCCCGAAGGTGTGGAAGACGGCATTCTCAAGGGCATGTACCGGCTCAAGGCCAGCCAACAGGCCCAGGTGCAACTGATGGGCAGTGGCTCAATCCTGCGCGAAGTGATCGCGGCGGCGGAGCTGCTGGAGAAGGACTTCGGCGTGCAAAGCGCTGTGTGGAGCACCACCAGCCTCACCGAATTGCGGCGTGACGGGCATGAGGTGGAACGCTGGAACCTGCTGCACCCGCAGAGCGAGCCACGGGAGAGCTACGTGGAGCAATGCCTGGCCGGGCAAACGGGGCCGGTGGTGGTGGCGACGGACTACATGAAACTCTTCGCCGATCAGATTCGCCCCTTTGTCCCCAACCGGCGCTTTGTGGCGCTGGGCACGGACGGCTTCGGGCAATCGGATACCCGTGAAAGCTTGCGGGCGTTTTTTGAAGTGGACCGGCATTTCATCGCGCTGGCGGCCTTGAAGGCACTCGCGGATGACGGCGTGATCGGCCGTGAAAAAGTCAGTGAGGCCATCAGCCGCTACGGGATCAACGTCGACAAGGCGAACCCCGTAGCGGTCTGAGTTACTGCGCAGGCGTCGGCAGGGGCGGGATCGCTTCTGTCGGCGGTGGCAGGTCCGGGTTGGTGGCTGCGGGTGCGGGCTCTGCTTGCGGTGCAATCGGCGCGGCCTCGGCAGGCGGCGTGACGGGTTGCGAAACGGCAGGCTCTTCCTTCGCCTCCTTCGCCGGCTCGACCTTCTCGGCAGCCGGTGCCACTTTAGGTTCCGGCACCCCCAGTTCAGCTTTCGGCTGCTCGGGAATATGCGCAGCCTTCTTCACTTCCTGAGGCAGGAACACATCCACCAGCGCAAAGTAGCGCTCGTAGAATTTCGGCGCCGAGACGGTTTCGCTTGCCACCTTCACCATCGAATCATCGGTGGAGCCGATCGGCATCGACACCGACCCCAGCACACCCACCCCCACACTCGCGGAGTTGTTGACCTTCTTCAGCGCGTAGCGATCCTGCAAGGCATTGGCGAACATCGTCGAATGGTTGGTGCCTTTGCCATCATCGGCACACACCACGTTGAAGCTGATTTGCAGATGGGTCTCGCCCGTCTGCTGAAAGCTCTTGTTACCCACGACTACTTTCGCATCGTTACTGGTGATGATGTAGCCCTGGCTCAGCAGGGCACGCCGCGCGGCCTCGCACGCCGCGACATCACTGACCGGGTAATCCCGCGAAAACGTGCCGGAGTCGTCGAAACTCTCATGTTCATAGATAGCGGTCTTGGGTGACGAGCAGCCCGCGGCGCCCGCCAACACCAGCGCCACCCCAAGGCTACGCAAGTAAAATGATGTCGACATTGAAAATCCCGAGGAAAACAGTCAGGGCGGTATTGTGCAACAGAACGAGGCCTTGGCGCGCGCATTCCTGTCGGTAAAACGTCACAGCCTCACACGACGCCGCTCGTAGGAAAAAGCCCAGCGCACATATGATCGATAAACACCCGCACTTTGGCCGTGGCATGGCGACTTGATGGCCATAACATCCAGAAACTGCCACGGTGCTCGATACAGTCGTCCAGCACCCTTTGCAGGCGCCCCTCACGCACCGCGTGGTTGACCATGTAATCCGGCAGGCAAGCGATTCCCAATCCTTCGAGCACCACATGGTTGAGGGACTCGATGGTCGTGCTGACCAGTGGGGTGCGCAAAGTGGGCTCCGACGCACCGGGAGCCAGGTGCAAAGGCCAAGGCTCCAGCTTGCCCGTGGCGCAGAATTTGTGGCGAAGGCAGGCATGTTCGCTCAACTGCTGCGGGTGCTGCGGGGTGCCATGCTCACGGAAATAGCCCGGGGTGCCCACCAACACCAGCTGATAGTGCCCCAGGTGACGGGCCATCAAGCGTGAATCTTCCGGCTTGCCCGTACGAATCACCGCGTCGAAACCTTCTTCGATCACGTCCACCATACGGTCGGAGAAATCCACATCCAGCTCGATCTCCGGGTAGGCGCGCATAAAGTCACTGAGCACCGGCATCAGCAAACCGCGCACTTGCGGCACGCTGATGCGTAACTTGCCACGGGGTGTGGCGCTGGCCTCCGTCAGTTCCCGTTCGGCAGCCTCGACCTCAGCCAGGATACGCCGCGAACGCTCGAGGAACAGCGCGCCTTCGCTGGTCAAGGTGATGCTACGGGTACTGCGGTGAAACAGCCGAACCCCCAGGCGCTGTTCCATCCGCGCGATGCTTTTGCCGATGGCCGAAGACGACACGCCGAGCAGACGGCCGGCGGTGGTGAAACTGCGCGTCTCTGCCACCTGCACGAGTACCGAAAGGCTGCCCAGACTGTCCATGATGTGCCCTTTGAGATTGCGGACACCGAAGTCCGATAAGTTCGGAACCTTAGCCTGTTTTTCCGCCGACCACAGCCCCCTACTCTGCCTGCTTGACCTTTTGCATGGACAGAACACGATGACCTCCCTCACCGATTCCCCAGTCACAACCCGGCCTGAAACACTTCCGATGGCTGGCTTGCTGGCCTTGGCCAGCGCCGGCTTTATCACCATTCTCACTGAAGCCATGCCCGCCGGGCTGCTGCCGCAGGTGGGCGAAGGCCTGGGCGTGTCGCCCGCGCTGGTCGGCCAATTGGTCACGCTGTATGCACTTGGATCGCTCCTCGCCACCATCCCGCTGACGCTGTTGACCCGAGGCTGGCGGCGCCGCCCCTTGTTGCTGGTGGCCATTGGCGGCTTTGCGCTGGTCAACAGCGTGACCGCACTGTCCAGCCACTACGGGCTGACCCTGGTTGCGCGCTTCTTTGCCGGCGTATTCGCCGGGCTACTTTGGGCGCTGCTGGCGGGTTATGCCAGCCGGATGGTTGCGCCACACCTGCAAGGCCGGGCAATCGCGGTAGCCATGCTGGGTGCACCGCTGGCGCTGTCATTGGGTGTGCCCGCCGGCACCTTTCTGGGTGCCGCGGTTGGATGGCGCCTGAGTTTTGCGATCATGACCGGGCTGACGCTGGTGCTACTGATCTGGGCGCGCTGGCAACTTCCGGATTTTGCCGGCGAACGCGCCGAAAAACGCTTGGGGCTGCATCAAGTGCTGACATTGCCAGGCATTCGTCCGGTGCTGTGGGTGACCTTCACCTACGTGCTGGCCCACAACATTCTCTATACCTATATCGCCCCGCTGCTGGTACCGGCTGGAATTGTCACCGATATCGATCGGGTGCTGCTGGTGTTCGGCCTCGCTGCATTGCTGAGCATCTGGCTGGCCGGCGTGTTGATTGATCGGTGGTTGCGCGCACTGCTGCTGATCAGTTGCGCCCTATTTGGCCTGATCGCCTTAGCGCTGGCGTTTTGGATCGACCTGCCAGCCGTCATCTACGTCACCGTGGCACTCTGGGGTTTGGCCTTCGGCGGGCTGCCCGCGCTGCTGCAAACGGCACTGGCCAAGTCGGCGGGCGAGTCAGCAGATGCCGCGCAATCGATGCTGGTGACCGTATGGAACCTGGGCATAGCGGGCGGCGGTTTGGCGGGCGGCGCGTTACTACAAGGCTGGGGCGTCGGCGCATTTCCATGGGTGGTTGTGCTGCTGATGCTTTTGGCAATAACCGGCGCGCTACAGGCTGCGCCCCAACAACTGGCCCGGCCATCCCTCCAGGTCGAACGTTGAAATGCGCTCATAGCCACAGGACTCATAAAACCGCACCAGGTCGCCGGTCCCACCGCCGTAGCAGTCCACCCGCAAACGCCTTACTCCCGCAGCATGGGCACGGTCGTCGGCGAAAGCCATAAGGCGCCGCCCGATACCCCGTACACGCTGATCCCGCGAGGCGATCAGCAGCCGCACATACACCTCCGGCGCTGTCGCCGCGGGCACATAAGCCATGGGCTCGCCCAACACGAGTGCCGCCAGGATCTGGCCGCCGCGCGCCTCAACCACCCACGCACCCGGCATCGCGCAGGCATCGGTGACTTGCGCAACCCGTCGCGGCGAAGCCGACCAAGGCTCAGTCCCCCATTGACCGTGATTGCCCATGGACACGAACCAGGCAATCACTTCGTCGAACACCTGCAAAACCGCCGGGGCATCCGCCACACTGGCGCGGCGGATCATCACACCCTCACTTCCTTGATCGAACATGCTGCAAACTCCCTGGTCCGCACAGTGAAGGCCCAGTCTAGCGCACATAAAAAACCCCCGGACTTTTCAGGCCGAGGGCTTTTTATTCAAACCGACATCAGTACTTCTTGATGTCAGCCTTGGTCTCCAACTGCTTGCGGTAAGCCGCGAAGTCTTGCTGACCGACACGGGAAGCGAGGAAGCGGCGGTATTGCGCCTTTTCTTCGTCCGTCGGGGCAGCGGCTTCGTTGACGCCATTCAAGCGCACGATCACCAGGCTACCGTCAGCCAGGGTCACCGTGGTAAACGTCGGCTTATCCTTGGCCGCAGGCTTAGGCATGCGGAACAGGGCTTGCAGCACGGCCGGGTCAATGGTTTCCTGGCTACGGGTAGCCGCTTCAGTGACCTTCCATGCCTGGCCGTCGACCGGCTGGTTCAGCGGGGTCTTGCCATCACGCAGGCTGGCGATCAACTCATCAGCGTGGGTCTTGGCAGCCGCGCTGGCGCGCTCTTTGGCCATCTGGGTGCGAATCGCCGCTGCAACACTTTCGAGCGGCAGTTGCGCAGGCTTCAGGTGCTCTTTGGCACGCAGCACGATGATGGTTTCCGGGTCCAGTTCGATGGCGGTGCTGTTGGCACCCTCATCCAACACTTCCGGGCTGAACGCGGCGGTGACCACGGCACGGTTGGCCGCAACACCTTCACCACCTTCACGGCCAAATGGCGCAGAGGTGTGGACTGTCAGCTTCAGGTCGGACGCCGGCTGGGCCAGGTCGGAGGCTTCGAATGCCGCATCTTCCAATTGCTTGGTCGCTTCGACAAAACGCTGCTCGACTTGCTGGGTCTTGAGCTCTTTGGTCAGCTTGTCTTTCAGGCTGGCAAACGTCGGCACTTGCGGTGCTTCAACGCCCAACAGCTTGATCAGGTGCCAACCGAAGGTGCTGCGCACCGGCGCCGAGACCTGGTCCTTGTTCAACGCGTACAAGGCCGTCTCGAAGTCCGGGTCGTAGACGCCAGGGCCAGCAAAGCCCAGGTCGCCGCCATTGCTGGCCGAACCTGGATCCTGGGAGAACTCCTTGGCCAGGGCTTCGAACTTCTCACCCTTGGCCAGGCGTGCCTGGATTTCCTCGATCTTGGCCTTGGCTTGCGCGTCGGTGACCTTGTCGTTGACTTCAATCAGGATGTGCGCGGCACGACGCTGTTCAGCGAGGTTCGCGGTTTCTTTCTGATAGGCAGCCTGCAACTCATCGTCCTTCACGGCAACCTGGTCGAAGAAGGATGACTTCTTCAGTTCCAGATAGTCGATGACCACTTGATCAGGGGTCATGAACTCTTTGGCGTGCTGGTCGTAGTAAGCCTTGACCTCGTCATCGGTGAGTTTCACCGCCGCTGGGTTGGCCTTGATGTTGACGGTGGCGAAGTCGCGGGTCTGTTTTTCCAGACGGGCGAATGCCAGCACTTCGGAATCGGTGACGAAACCGCTGCCGGCGATACCTGCACGCACCTGGCCGATCAGCATTTCCTGGGTCAGCATCTGACGGAATTGCAGACGGCTGTAGCCCAACTGACGGATCACCTGGTCAAAGCGTTCAGCGTTGAACTTGCCGTCCACCTGGAATTCCGGCGTCTGCAGGATCACTTGGTCCAAGGCAGCTTCAGAGAAGCCAAACTTGGAATCGGCGGCGCCTTGCAGCAACAGCTTGCGATCGATCAGGCTTTTGAGGGCCGCTTCGCGCAGCAGTTTTTCGTCCAGCAGAGAAGCATCGAAATCCTTGCCCAGCTGTTGCATCAGCTGGCGACGTTGCATGTCGACGGCCTGGCTCAGTTCGGTCTGGGTGATTTCTTCACCGTTGACCTTGGCCACGTCCTGCTTACTATTACCCGAAGCCTGGAAAATGGCCTCGATACCGGTGAACGCCATCAATGCGACGATGATCCCGATGATGGTCTTGGCAATCCAGCCTTGTGAATTGTCCCTGATATTTTGCAGCATGCGTCCCCCAGAAACGGTTGAACTTCAAAAATAGGCAACCGTGGAGCGTGGGTAGAGTCCGGATAGAAGAAAGGCGCATCCGAGGATGCGCCTTCTCGTAACTGGCGGAGCGGACGGGGGTTTGAACCCACACCCCCGGCGTGGCGACCCGATGGATACGTGGGTCAGCTGCCGCTCCGCTGCCAGGTCGAACCTGCGTTCGACCCGGGTAGGTAAAGGCTTGATCGAAACTTAGTTGACGGCTTCTTTCAGGGCTTTACCGGCTTTGAAACCTGGTTTTTTGGCAGCAGCGATTTGCAGTGCTTTGCCAGTCTGTGGGTTACGGCCAGTGCGAGCTGGGCGGTCAGTCACAGAGAAAGTACCGAAGCCTACCAGTACCACGGAGTCGCCGGCCTTCAGAGCGCCAGTGACGGATTCGATTACTGCATCCAGCGCACGGCCAGCAGCAGCTTTCGGGATATCAGCGGATGCAGCGATAGCATCAATCAGTTCCGACTTGTTCACTCTAAGTCCCCTTATATATCTATTGAGTATGATTCTAAGTTTTTTTGGTAAAAGCAAAAACCAGTGCTGAATGGCCTACAGACACTTAAGAGCCGCTTTATAACAAGGGCTCTAAAAAGCTGTCAAGGAAGCCCCCAGGCTCCAGCACATTAATGCGTGCTAATTCGTTCCTTGGAATCAGACTCGCGTTTTTCGTCCTTCGCGACTATCTCCGGAGCCACATCCGGCAAGGGCTCCGGCGCGTATTGCAGCGCAATTTGCAGGACCTCGTCAATCCATTTAACCGGTTTAATCTGAAGATCCTGCTTGATATTGTCAGGAATCTCCTTCAAGTCGCGAACATTCTCTTCAGGAATGATCACGGTCTTGATACCGCCCCGGTGTGCCGCAAGCAATTTCTCTTTCAGGCCACCGATGGCCAATACCTGGCCACGCAGGGTGATTTCCCCAGTCATTGCGACATCGGCTCGCACCGGAATGCCGGTCAATGCCGACACCAGCGCCGTGCACATGCCTACGCCGGCGCTAGGGCCGTCTTTAGGCGTCGCCCCTTCCGGCATATGGATGTGGGTGTCGTGCTTCTCGTGGAAGTCCAGGGGGATCCCCAGGCTCCTGGCGCGGCTGCGCACCACGGTCTGCGCGGCGGTGATGGATTCGACCATCACGTCACCCAGGGAACCGGTCTTGATCAGTTGGCCTTTACCCGGGATCACCGCGGCTTCGATGGTCAGCAATTCGCCGCCCACTTGGGTCCACGCCAGGCCCGTCACCTGCCCTACCTGATCCTGTTGCTCGGCCAGGCCATAGCGGAATTTACGCACGCCCAGGAAGTGTTCCAGGGAGTCGGCCGTGACCTTCACTGAGAAGCGTTTTTCCAGCGCATGTTCCTTGACCGCCTTGCGGCAGATCTTCGCGATCTGGCGCTCCAGGCCCCGTACACCGGCCTCGCGGGTGTAATAACGCACGATATCGCGGATCGCCTCGACCTCGAACTCGATCTCGCCCTTCTTCAGGCCGTTGGCCGAAATCTGCTTGGGCGCGAGGTATTTGACCGCGATGTTGATCTTCTCGTCTTCGGTGTAGCCCGGCAGACGAATCACCTCCATCCGGTCCAGCAATGCCGGCGGAATGTTCATGGAGTTGGAGGTGCACAGGAACATCACGTCGGACAAGTCGTAGTCGACTTCCAGGTAATGGTCGTTGAAATTGTGGTTCTGCTCAGGGTCGAGCACTTCGAGCAAAGCCGAGGCCGGATCGCCACGCATGTCGCTGCCCATCTTGTCGATTTCATCGAGCAGGAACAGCGGGTTGCGCACACCCACCTTCGTCATCTTTTGAATCAATCTTCCTGGCATCGAACCGATGTACGTCCGGCGATGACCACGAATTTCCGCTTCATCGCGTACACCACCGAGGGCCATGCGCACGAATTTACGGTTGGTGGCATTGGCAATCGACTCGGCCAGCGAGGTTTTACCCACACCAGGCGGGCCCACCAGGCACAACACCGGACCGCGAATCTTTTTCACGCGCTTTTGCACGGCGAGGTATTCGAGGATGCGTTCTTTGACTTCTTCAAGGCCATAGTGGTCGGCATCGAGGATGTCTTCAGCGCGGGCCAGGTCGAGGCGCACCTTGGTCTGAGCCTTCCACGGCACCTGCACCAGCCAGTCGATGTAGGAGCGCACCACGGTGGCTTCGGCCGACATCGGCGACATTTGCTTGAGCTTGTTCAGCTCGGCGTTGGCCTTGGTCAGGGCGTCTTTCGGCAGGCCGGCGGCATCGATACGCTTTTTCAGCTCTTCGATTTCGTTGTGGCCTTCCTCGCTGTCGCCGAGTTCCTTCTGAATGGCCTTCATCTGCTCATTCAGGTAGTACTCGCGCTGGCTGCGCTCCATTTGTTTCTTCACACGACCACGGATGCGTTTCTCAACCTGCAACAGGTCGATTTCGGCATCCAGCAGTGCCAGCACATGCTCAACACGGGCCGGCAGGTCGATGATTTCGAGGATGTCTTGCTTCTGCTCGATTTTCAGCGCCATGTGCGCGGCCATGGTGTCGACCAGGCGGCTTGGCTCATCGATGCTGTTAAGGGACGACAGGACTTCAGCCGGTACTTTCTTGCCCAACTGCACATACTGCTCGAATTGCGAGAGCAGGCTGCGTACAAAAACTTCAGACTCGCGCTCCGGGGCCTCGACTTCGTCGATCAGCGCTACTTCGGCGCGCAGGTGACCATCCACCTCCATGAAGCGCTCGACCGCACCGCGCTGCTCGCCTTCCACCAACACCTTGACGGTGCCATCCGGCAGTTTGAGCAATTGCAGAACAGTGGCAATGGTGCCAACGCGATACAGAGCCTCTTCGCCCGGATCATCATCAGCAGGATTTCTTTGGGCCAACAGCAGGATCTGCTTGTCGCCCGTCATCGCTGCCTCAAGGGCTTCGATAGACTTCTCGCGCCCCACGAACAGCGGGATAACCATGTGCGGATAGACGACGACATCACGCAACGGCAGGAGAGGCAATTCGATGGTTGTCTTCATGATTTCGCCTCTATGACAGTTGAAAAGTAAGCTTGAAACCAAGATGGGGGCTGCATGCAAAAAAAACAAGCTTATTGCCAGCAGTTAAACGCAGTAAACGCTCTGGCGTAAAAACCTCGTAAAAACAAAGGGGCCCCTGGAGGCCCCTTGTTTATACCGACACTGCGAAACGCTTACGCGTCTGGCGCAGCCTTGGCAGTCGGCTCACTGTTTTCGTAGATATACAGTGGCTTGGACTTACCTTCTATAACGCTTTCGTCGATCACCACTTTACTCACCTCGGACTGCGAGGGGATTTCGTACATGGTGTCGAGCAGTACGCCTTCAAGAATCGAACGCAGACCACGTGCACCGGTCTTGCGCTCCAGTGCCCGCTTGGCCACCGATTTGAGCGCGTCGGTACGGAACTCGAGGTCTACACCTTCCATCTCGAACAACTTGGCGTATTGCTTGGTCAGGGCGTTTTTCGGTTCGGTGAGGATCTGAATCAGAGCAGCCTCATCCAATTCGTCCAACGTGGCCAGGACCGGCAGACGGCCAACGAATTCTGGGATCAGACCGAACTTGACCAGATCGTCAGGCTCGACTTCACGCAGGGATTCGCCCACCTTCTTGCCTTCTTCCTTGCTGCGCACTTCCGCACTGAAACCAATGCCACCACGGGTGGAGCGTTGCTGGATAACTTTTTCCAGACCGGAGAACGCACCGCCACAGATGAACAGGATGTTGCGCGTATCAACCTGAAGGAATTCCTGCTGCGGGTGCTTGCGGCCGCCTTGTGGCGGTACGGAAGCAACCGTGCCTTCGATCAGTTTCAACAGGGCTTGCTGCACGCCTTCACCGGAAACGTCCCGGGTGATCGACGGGTTGTCCGACTTGCGCGAAATCTTGTCGATTTCGTCGATGTAGACAATACCCATCTGGGCTTTCTCTACGTCGTAGTCGCACTTCTGCAGCAGCTTCTGAATGATGTTCTCGACGTCCTCACCCACGTAGCCAGCCTCGGTGAGGGTGGTGGCGTCGGCGATAGTGAACGGAACGTTCAAGAGACGAGCGAGGGTTTCTGCAAGCAAGGTTTTACCCGAGCCTGTAGGACCGATCAGCAAGATGTTGCTCTTGCCGAGTTCAACTTCGTCGCCTTTCTTGTCACGCTGGTTCAAGCGCTTGTAGTGGTTGTACACCGCTACGGCCAAAACCTTCTTTGCACGCTCTTGACCAATCACGTATTGATCAAGGATGCCGCTGATTTCTTTAGGCGAAGGCAATTTATGCGCGCTGCTTTCGGCCTGGGCTTCCTGCACCTCCTCACGGATGATGTCATTGCACAGGTCGACGCACTCGTCGCAGATAAAGACCGAGGGGCCGGCAATCAATTTGCGTACTTCATGCTGGCTTTTGCCACAGAAGGAGCAATAGAGCAGCTTGCCGTTGTCCTCGCCGTTGCGGGTGTCAGTCATTCGTTCGATCCAAATCCGATAGGCTTGCAACACAAGATGAAGGCTTATGCGGGCTTTTTCAAGCCCGCCAGTGGTCGGACATGCCGACCAGCCCTATTTTGAGCGGCTTATATTAAGCGGGGCGCTTGTCGATCACTGCGTCGATCAGCCCGTAATCACGCGCTGCCTCGGCACTCATGAAGTTGTCGCGGTTGGTGTCGCGCTCGATTTCTTCCAGGGTGTGCCCGCTGTGCTTGGCCATCAGCGTGTTGAGACGCTCACGGATAAACAGGATTTCCTTGGCGTGGATTTCGATGTCCGACGCCTGGCCCTGGAAACCGCCCAATGGCTGGTGAATCATCACGCGCGAGTTAGGCAGGCAGAAACGCTTGCCTTCAGCACCTGCGGTCAACAGGAATGCGCCCATGCTGCAGGCCTGACCGATACAGGTGGTCGATACATTCGGCTTGATGAACTGCATGGTGTCGTAGATCGACATGCCAGCTGTCACCGAACCGCCTGGGGAGTTGATGTAGAGATGGATGTCCTTGTCCGGGTTTTCCGCTTCAAGGAACAGCAGCTGCGCACAGATCAGGTTGGCCATGTAGTCCTCTACCGGGCCCACCAGAAAGATCACTCGCTCCTTGAGCAGGCGCGAGTAGATGTCGTAGGCGCGTTCGCCACGAGCGGACTGCTCGACAACCATCGGGACCAGGCCGCCAGCGGCCTGGATATCAGAGTTCTGCTGAATATAGGAATTACGGAACATGCTCTGCAGTTACTCCCAAATAGTCATGTCTTGAAAACGCATAAGCCAGCGCGAGGCTGGCTTATGGTTGAATTTCCAACGAGTTGGACAATCAGTCGGCTTGTGCTGCTTCCGCCGGTTTGACTGCTTCTTCGTAAGAGACCGCTTTATCGGTCACCTTAGCCTTCTGCAGAACAGTATCCACAACTTGTTCTTCCAGCACAACCGAACGCACTTCGTTCAGCTGCTGATCGTTCTTGTAGTACCAAGCCACGACCTGCTCAGGCTCCTGGTAGGCCGAAGCCATTTCCTGGATCATTTCGCGAACGCGGTCTTCGTCAGGCTTGAGGTCGAACTGCTTGACCACTTCAGCCACGATCAGGCCCAGCACAACGCGGCGCTTGGCTTGCTCTTCGAACAGCTCGGCCGGCAGTTGGTCAGGCTTGATGTTGCCACCAAACTGCTGAACAGCTTGTACGCGCAGGCGATCCACTTCGTTGGACAGCAGGGCCTTAGGCACTTCGATCGGGTTGGCGGCCAGCAGACCGTCCATGACCTGGTTCTTGACCTTGGACTTGATGGCCTGACGCAGCTCGCGCTCCATGTTCTTGCGAACTTCGGTGCGGAAGCCTTCGATACCGGTTTCCTTGATACCGAATTGAGCGAAGAACTCTTCGTTCAGCTCTGGCAGCTTAGGCTCGGAAACACTGTTGACGGTCACGGTGAACTCGGCGGCTTTGCCAGCCAGGTCCAGGTTCTGGTAGTCAGCAGGGAATTCCAGGTTCAGTACGCGCTCTTCGCCGGCTTTGGCGCCAACCAGGCCGTCTTCGAAACCAGGGATCATGCGGTTGGAACCCAGCACCAGCTGAGTGCCCTTGGCGGAGCCGCCGGCGAACGCTTCGCCGTCAACCTTGCCAACGAAATCGATGTTCAGCTGGTCTTCGTTCTGGGCAGCACGCTCGGCCACTTCGAAACGAGTGTTCTGCTTGCGCAGGATTTCCAGCATGTTGTCCAGGTCCGAATCAGCCACTTCGGCGCTCAGGCGCTCGATGGCGATACCGTCGAAACCGGCCACTTCAAATTCAGGGAACACTTCGAATACGGCAACGTATTCCAGGTCCTTGCCCGCTTCCAGGGACTTAGGCTCGATCGACGGCGAACCCGCCGGATTCAGCTTTTGCTCAACGACCGCTTCGTAGAAGGAAGCCTGGATCACGTCACCGACAGCTTCCTGGCGCGCATCGGCACCAAAACGGCGCTTGATTTCGCTCATTGGCACTTTGCCTGGACGGAAACCAGCGATCTTGGCCTTTTGGGCAGTCTGCTGCAGACGCTTGTTGACCGCAGTCTCGATACGCTCAGCCGGCACGGTGATGCTCAGGCGACGCTCGAGAGCAGTAGTATTTTCAACAGAAACTTGCATGGATATTCCTCGTTGCACAGACGTTAGCCGGCCATTTCCGACCCCAATCAAGGGCATGCATTCTAGTGGGTCAAACTCAAGAAGTCACCCTACTGGAAATACGCCCGAAAACAGCCGGCAATTTATCGGTACGAAGGCATTGATGCACCTCGCCCCGGTGACAAATACAGCCCATCACGCCAGGGCTCTGCGCCGCCCCTTCTATATATAGAAGAAGTCGTCATCCATCACCCCGACGGCCAACCCACACACAGGGCTGGCAGGCAGTGCGGCATCATCGAGATACATAAATACGACGAAACGCCCTGCCATTGCGACCCAGTACCTGCAGCCGCGGAATATTCGAACCGCTAAAACCAAAAAAGGCGCCAGACTGTTAAATCTGGCGCCTTTCGAATATGGGGTGGACGAAGGGGATCGAACCCTCGACAACGGGAGTCACAATCCCGTGCTCTACCAACTGAGCTACGCCCACCATATTGCGTTAACAAAGAAACCAAACTACTTCTTTGTCGAGCTTTACCCTGTCTTTCAACGGGGCCAAGCTTTAATTGGTGCGGATGAAGAGACTCGAACTCTTACGCCTCGCGGCGCTGGAACCTAAATCCAGTGTGTCTACCAATTCCACCACATCCGCGCTTGAAGCTCTTAAAGCAAAGGCGCCAGACGATTAATCTGGCGCCTTTTCAAAATATGGGGTGGACGAAGGGGATCGAACCCTCGACAACGGGAGTCACAATCCCGTGCTCTACCAACTGAGCTACGCCCACCATCTAACGCTACTTGTGCCAAAGCTGCCTAATGGCGCACCCGGCAGGACTCGAACCTGCGACCATCCGCTTAGAAGGCGGATGCTCTATCCAGCTGAGCTACGGGCGCCTTATTAATCTGTACTCTTGGAGGATTACAAACTAAGTGCTTCCAGCCTTGCAGAACAATCATCTATTCCGCCCGACCTTCTTAACCAGTGCTAGGCTGTGCCCGACAAGTGCGACGAATAGTATAGATGCCCCCGAAACCCGTCAAATCTTTTTTGAAAAAAACTGATTTTATTTAAGGAGTTAGGGCAATTTGCAGACCAAGCGCCTTTGCCCTCACGTCCTGGCATGCGAGAATGCGCGCACTTTTCTTCCCCCTCTCGATGGTTAATCACGCGTAATGACTGCACAACTTATCGACGGCAAATCAATCGCCGCCAGCCTGCGCCAGCAGATCGCCAAACGCGTCACCGAGCGTAGCCAGCAAGGCCTGCGCACGCCCGGCCTCGCGGTGATCCTGGTCGGCAGCGATCCTGCCTCTCAGGTTTATGTCTCGCACAAGCGTAAAGACTGTGAAGAGGTCGGCTTTATTTCCAAGGCCTACGACTTGCCTTCCGAGACCACCCAGCAGGCCCTTACGGACCTGATCGATGGCCTCAACGAAGACCCGAAGATGGATGGCATCCTGCTCCAGTTGCCGCTGCCCGACCATCTGGACGCCTCCAAATTGCTGGAGCGCATTCGCCCGGACAAAGATGTCGACGGTTTCCACCCTTATAATGTCGGCCGCCTGGCCCAGCGTATCCCGCTGCTGCGCCCGTGCACCCCGAAAGGCATCATGACCCTGCTGGAAAGCACCGGCGTCGACCTGTACGGCCTCGACGCCGTGGTTGTCGGCGCGTCCAACATCGTGGGTCGCCCGATGGCCATGGAGTTGCTGCTGGCCGGCTGCACCGTGACCGTCACCCACCGCTTCACCAAGGACCTCGCCGGCCACGTCGGCCGCGCCGACCTGGTGGTAGTCGCCGCCGGCAAGCCGGGGCTGGTCAAGGGTGAGTGGATCAAGGAAGGCGCCATCGTCATCGACGTGGGCATCAACCGCCAGGAAGACGGCAAGCTGGTCGGCGATGTGGTGTACGAGACCGCCCTGCCCCGTGCTGGCTGGATTACCCCAGTACCCGGCGGTGTCGGCCCGATGACCCGTGCCTGCCTGCTGGAAAATACCCTGTACGCCGCAGAAACCCTGCACGATTAATAACCAGGCGTACTGAAAAAGCCCTGCCTTATCGCAGGGCTTTTTATTGCCCGTGATAAACCCTGTTTTTTCTTAGTTTTTAAGTACTTTCGTCTGGTTTTAGAAGAACATTCGACAGTCTCTCGTCCATACTCCTAAAATGTAACGGCATTTATCAAAAAACCGTTCCTGAACGGTATTTCCTTACTTTTTAGCGAGTTCATCCGCGTGAAAATTCGTCTCTCTATCATCAGCCTGTTTTTCGCTTTCACAGGCAACTTCGCGCACGCCGCCGAAACCACCCAGGCGCCGCGTGACACCTCCAAACTGCAAATTGCGTCCGGCAGCGCCATGCTGGTCGACCTGCAGACCAACAAGGTGATCTATTCCAGCAACCCTGACGTGGTGGTGCCCATCGCCTCGGTGAGCAAATTGATGACCGGCCTGATCGTGCTGGAAGCCAAGCAGAACATGGACGAGTACATCGACATCAACATCACCGATACGCCAGAGATGAAAGGCGTGTTCTCCCGCGTGAAAATCGGCAGCCAGATGCCCCGCAAGGAAATGCTGCTGATCGCCCTGATGTCTTCGGAAAACCGCGCCGCGGCAAGCCTGGCCCACCACTATCCGGGCGGTTACGCCGCGTTCATCGCCGCGATGAACGCCAAGGCCAAGGCCTTGGGCATGACCAGCACGCACTATGTCGAACCCACCGGTTTGTCCATCCACAACATCTCCACCGCCCGCGACCTGAGCAAACTGCTGGCCGCCGCGCGACACTATCCGTTGCTCAGCCAACTGAGCACCACCAAGGAAAAGACCGTGTCGTTCCGCAAGCCCAACTACACCTTGGGCTTCTCCAACACCGACCACCTGATCAACCGCGCCAACTGGGATATCAAGCTGACCAAGACCGGCTTCACCAACCAGGCCGGTCATTGCCTGGTGCTGGTGACGAGCATGGGCAACCGCCCGGTGTCGCTGGTAATCCTGGATGCCTTTGGCAAATTCACCCACTTTGCCGATGCCAGCCGTATTCGTAATTGGGTAGAGACCGGCAAGAGCGGCTCGGTGCCGGATGTGGCGTTGCGCTACAAGGCCGACAAGAACCTGAAGAACCGTCCGAACGCGGCAGAGGTGCGTCGCTAAGCAACAACGCCCGATCCAATGTGAAATACCGATCTGGGAGCGGGCTTGCCCCTCCCACATTTTTTATCGGTGTTCCGCCAGCACTTTAAGCGCCTGCGCCGCCGCCCGCTCCTGCCCGGCCTGGGCCGTGGCGTTGGCCGCATCCCGCCAGCGCTGGGCGTCCACATTTGCCGGCAATTGGCTCGGCCGCTGGGTGAGGATTGCCCAACTCCCGGCGCTTTTCCACTTCGACTCAAAGTCGCTGAAGCTCATCAACAGCCGCCGGTCCATGCCCGAACGCAGCAACACCGTGCTTTTCTGTTGATTGAACCCCACCACAACCACGTAGTGCGCGTCGGACCACAGCCCGCCGCCGATCCGCGCCATCACCGGATACCCCGCCGCCACTTGCGCCAGCACCGCCGTCAGCTTGGCATCCAGCGGGTACACCATCAGCCCGTACTCGCGCGCCAACACCTGCATGTTGCGCTCAAGGTCCGCTTCGCCGCCCGGTAGATGCAGTGGCTTATCCAGCAACCCCGGTGTCATGACAATGCCTTGTTGCGACAGCATGCTGGCTAACGCCGTAGGACCGCTCTGATAAGCCTCGCTGCGAAACGTCGGCACGCCATTGAGTTCGACACGCTCCGGCAGACCCGCCAGTTTCGACGGGGTTGCGGAACAGGCCACAAGCCCCAGGGCGCAGGCCAATAGAAAGGATGTTTTAAGGTTCGACCGTAACCGCAATTTTCTACTCTCTTGATCAACTGCCGGTGAGGGCCCTGATCATAGGACGCCCGGCCACGCGGGTATAGCCCGCAGGCTTAGTAAAGGAAGCGGATAGAGCAAACAAGTTGGACGGACACGACCATTGGTCAATAGCAGGCAACCGCCGGGTAGCTAGACTGTCCATTGAGAAGACTGTGTGTGCCCCGTACGGGGCGAGAGGAGGCCCGAATGAGCCTTGCAACGACGATTTTCCTGTTGATCTGCGGTTGGCTGTCGGTAGCCGCCGCCATGTTGTGGGGGGTGTTGCGCATCACCCGCCGGCACCATCACCCCCACGTAAAACCCGCTGCGCCCGCCAAGCCTCATAAGGCGGCGGTGCACCACGCCTAGCCAGGCATGCAATTGAAGTCCTGAGTCGCTGCGACCTCCTTGCCGTGACCATCCATCAAGGCTGCGCGCACGGTGGTGCCCAGGCTGGACTCCACCAGGGTGTAATGCTCACCCGCCTTGAAATGCTTGTATTCGACGCGTCCCTGGCAGTCCTGCTGGTTGTCGTCACCCGCCTCCTCCTCGAACAGCGTCACATCCAGGCGATGGTCCCCCGGTGTGACCTCAAAAAAGCGGCCGTCATCCACACGCTTGCCGTCCACGCGTTCAGCCATCAGGTCGTTCGGCGCTTCTTCCTTCAAGCCGATCCAGGCTTCACTCGGATCGGCTTTGGGCATTGGCCCGGCGCACGCCGACAACAACAGCGCAGCACCGAGGGCGGGAATTAGTAACAGTGGTTTGAGTGACATGGCAGGGCTCCAAAGCAGGACAATGTGTCCGATGGGTTACAAGCTTGGGCGGCTGACCTGTCTAGAACAAATGAATGCCTATGAAACGATTTTCAGCCCTTACCTAAATGTTCCTTCACCTGGCTGAAAGGTGCGTGTTAGGTGGGTCGCGTGAGACTGCCGGGGTTTGCAATCCTGCTCCTCCGGAGGTTCACGCATGCTCGGGCTGGTAAAGACCGCACTGCAAAAGCCGTACACGTTTATCGTGTTGGCCATATTCATCTGCATCATCGGGCCGATGGCGGCCCTGCGTACGCCCACTGACGTTTTCCCCGATATCGGCATCCCCGTGGTCGCCGTGGTCTGGCAGTACAACGGCCTGTCGCCGGACGCCATGGCTGGTCGTGTGATCTACACCTACGAACGCTCCCTGAGCACCACCGTCAACGACATCGAACACATCGAATCGCAATCGCTGCCCGGCATGGGCATCGTCAAGATCTTCTTCCAGCCCGGCGTGGATATCCGCACCGCCAACGCCCAAGTGACGGCGGTGTCACAAACCGTGCTCAAGCAGATGCCGCCGGGTATCACACCGCCGCTGATCCTCAACTACAGCGCCTCCACGGTGCCGATCCTGCAGATGGCGTTCTCCAGCCCCAGCCTGTCGGAAGCCAGGATCCGCGACCTTGTGCAGAACAACATCCGCCTGCCCTTGAGCGCCCTGCCCGGCTTGGCCATGCCCACGCCCATGGGCGGCAAGCAACGCCAGATCACCCTCGACCTTGACCCACAGGCACTCGCCGCCAAAGGCCTGTCGGCCCAGGACGTGGGCAACGCCCTGGCGCTGCAGAACCAGATCATCCCGGTGGGCACCGCCAAGCTCGGCCCCAACGAATACACGATCCTGCTGAATAACAGCCCCAAGGCCATCGATGAACTCAACGACCTGCCGATCAAGACCGTCGACGGCGCGCTGATCACCATCGGCCAGGTCGCCCACGTGCGTGACGGCTCGCCGCCGCAGACCAACATCGTGCGCGTCGACGGCCACCGTGCAGTGCTGATGCCGGCGCTTAAAAACGGCAGCATCTCGACCCTGTCGATCATCGACGGCATCCGCCAGATGCTGCCGCGCATCAACGAAACCCTGCCACCGTCACTGAAGACCTCACTGCTGGGCGACGCCTCGGTGTTCGTCAAACAATCGGTCGGCAGCGTGGCCCAGGAAGGCATCATCGCCGCACTGCTGACGAGTGCGATGATCCTGCTGTTCCTCGGCAGCTGGCGCTCCACGATCATTATTGCCGCCTCGATTCCGCTGGCCGTGCTATCGGCCATCGCACTGCTGGCGGTCAGCGGGCAAACCCTCAACGTGATGACGCTCGGCGGGCTGGCGTTGGCGGTGGGGATCCTGGTGGACGACGCCACGGTGACCATCGAAAACATCAACTGGCACCTGGAACAAGGCAAGCCGGTGAAGACTGCAATCCTCGACGGTGCCGCGCAAATTGTCGGCCCGGCGTTCGTCTCGCTGCTGTGCATCTGCATCGTGTTCGTGCCGATGTTTTTGCTGCAAGGCATCGCCGGTTATCTGTTCCGGCCGATGGCGCTGGCGGTGATCTTTGCCATGGCCAGTTCGTTCATCCTCTCGCGTACGTTGGTGCCGACCCTGGCAATGTTCCTGCTCAAGCCGCACACGCCGGAGCCAGGTGCGGGGCATCACCCGGAAGACGAATTCATCAACCACCACGAGGGCGAGCAGCACACCCAGCAGCGCAATGCCGTGCTGCAATCGGTGCTGAATTTCCAGCAGGGTTTCGAGCGTCACTTCTCGAACATCCGCGACACCTATCACGGCCTACTGACCTTGGCCCTGGGCAATCGCAAGCGCTTTATCGTCGGTTTCCTGGCCTGCGTGCTGGCGTCATTCCTGCTCCTTCCGAGCCTGGGCCAGGACTTCTTCCCGGCCACCGACGCAGGTGCCCTGGCGTTGCATGTGCGCCTGCCGCTGGGCACGCGCATAGAAGAAAGCGCCGCCGCCTTCGACCGCATTGAAGCGCGGATCCGCGAAATCATCCCTGCCGAAGAGCTGGACACCATCGTCGATAACATCGGCATCCCGCTCAGCGGCATCGACATGGCCTACAGCAGCAGCGGCACCATCGGCCCGCAGGATGGCGACATCCAAGTCAGCCTGAAGAAGGACCACGCACCGACCGCCGACTACGTGAAAAAACTGCGTGAAGCGCTGCCGCACAGTTTCCCTGGCAGCCACTTCGCCTTCCTGCCGGCGGACATCAGCAGCCAGATCCTCAACTTCGGTGCCCCGGCCCCGCTGGACGTGAAAATCTCCGGGCGCAGCGATGAAGAAAACCGCGCCTACGCCGTGGAGCTTGAGCGCCGGTTGCAGCACGTACCGGGCATCGCTGACCTGCGCATCCAGCAGTCCACCGGCTATCCGTCGCTGCAGGTGAACGTCGACCGCATGCGCGCCAATGGCCTGGGCATCACCGAGCGTGACGTGACCAACAGCATGGTCGCCTCGCTCGCCGGCAGCTCCCAGGTAGCACCGACCTTCTGGCTTAACCCGGCCAACGGCGTGTCCTATTCCATCGTCGCCGCCACCCCGCAATACCGCCTCGACAGCCTGCCCTCTCTGGAGGCCTTGCCGGTGACCGGCGCCGACGGCCAGTCGCAGATCCTCGGCGGCGTGGCGACCATCTCCCGCGTGCAAAGCCCGGCGGTGGTGACCCACTACAACATCGAACCGACCCTGGACCTGTACGCCAACGTGCAAGGCCGCGACCTCGGCGGCGTGGCCCGTGATGTGCAAAAAGTGCTGGATGACACCGCCGCCCTGCGGCCCAAAGGTGCGGTAATCAGCCTGCATGGGCAGATCGACGCACTGCATGAAGCCTTCAGCGGCTTGAGCCTTGGCCTGCTCGGCGCCGTGGTGCTGATCTACCTGCTGATCGTGGTCAATTTCCAGTCGTGGTCCGACCCGTTTGTGATCATCACGGCCTTGCCGGCGGCGCTCGCCGGGATTGTGTGGATGCTGTTCCTCAGCGGCACCTCATTGTCGGTACCGGCACTCACCGGCGCCATCTTGTGCATGGGCGTCGCCACGGCCAACTCGATCCTGGTGGTGAGCTTCTGCCGTGAGCGCCTGGCCGAACATGGCGACGCGTTGAAAGCCGCCATGGAGGCCGGTTACACACGCTTCCGTCCGGTGTGCATGACCGCCCTGGCGATGATCATCGGCATGCTGCCGCTGGCGATTTCCGAGGAGCAGAACGCCCCGCTCGGGCGCGCCGTCATCGGCGGCTTGATCTTCGCCACCCTCGCCACTTTGTTGTTTGTTCCCGTGGTCTTCAGCCTGGTCCACGGTCGTCAGCCTACTCGCGCAGTTGCAGGAGAAACCCCACATGTCGTCTGATCACAAACCCTCGCGCAAGCGTCTGATGCTCATGGGTGTCGGCGGCCTGACCCTGGCCGCCCTGTTGGTCGCCAACGGCCTGCATGCCCGCACGCTGCACGAACAATCGGTCACGGCCTGGACTGAAACCGCCGCCATCCCGCAGGTGATGGTGTTCCAGCCCAAGCAGAACGTCGCCGGCGATACCCTGCGCCTGCCTGCGCACCTTGAAGCCTGGAGCAAGGCACCGATTCATGCCCGGGTCAGTGGCTATTTGAAGGACTGGAAAGTGGATATCGGCAGTCAGGTCAAGGCCGGGCAGATCCTTGCCGAAATCGACAGCCCCGACCTCGACCAACAGTTGGCGCAGACCCATGCGCGCTTGATCCAGGAGCAGGCGAATGCACGCCTGGCCGCCACCACGGCGACACGCTGGCAAAACCTGCTGGCCAGTCATTCGGTGTCGCGCCAGGAAGCCGATGAAAAAACCTCCAACGCGGCGGCAGCCAAAGCCAATGCTGAAGCCGCCGCTGCCGACTATGCGCGCTTGTCGGCCCTGGAAAGCTACAAGACCCTCCGTGCGCCCTTCGCCGGCACCATCACCGCGCGCAACACCGATATCGGCCAGTTGATCAAGGCCGATACCGACAGCGACCCGGAACTGTTCAACATCGCCGACACGCATCAATTGCGCCTGTATGTGCCGGTGCCGCAGAACTACGCGGCCGTCATCCACCCAGGGCTTGAAGCCGAACTGACCGTGCCCGAGCATCCCGGCGAGCATTTCAAGGCGCGCCTGATCGGCGACTCCACCGCCATCGACCGCCGCTCCGGCACGTTGCTCGCGCAGTTCGTCGCCGACAACCCCAATGGCGAGTTGCTGCCCGGCGACTACGCCGAAGCCACCTTGCCGATTCCAGCCGACACCCATGGCGTGAGCATCCCGGCCAGCGCGTTGATCTTCCGTGCCCAAGGCACCCAAGTGGCGGTGCTGGATGCGCAGAATCATGTGCACCTGCAAGACATCCACATAGGCCTCGACCTGGGCGAACGCCTGGTCATCGACCAAGGTTTGAAACCCGCCGACCGTATCGTCGACAACCCGCCCGATGCCCTGCGCGAAGGCGACCCGGTGCAGTTGGCCGATGCCTCGGGAGGTGCGCATGCGCCCAACGCTTAAACCTCTCGCAGCATTGATGCTGCTGGCGTTGCAGGGCTGCTCGATGGCGCCCGCCTACAAGGTGCCGTCGCTTGACCTGCCCGCGCATTACCGCGAACAGACCAGCGACGGCCCTTGGCACAGCGCGCAACCGTCCGACCAAATGGCCCCCGAATGGTGGACGCTCTACCACGACGCGCGCCTGAATGGCCTGCAACAGCAACTGCTCCGGGCCAACCCGGACCTGGCGGCGGCGCTGGCGCACTTCGATGCGTCCCAGGCGTATGCCAGCCAACTGCATGCCGGGCTGTTCCCGCAGATCACCGCCAGCGCGCAGCCGCTGCGCCAGCGGCAATCGGACTCGCGGCCGCTGCGGGGAACCACGCAGCCGTCGGTGTACAACAGCAATACGGCAGGCTTCTCGCTGAGTTACGACCTGGACCTGTGGGGAAAAATCCGTAACCAAGTCGCGGCCGGCGATGCCCAGGCGCAAGCCTCGGGTGACGATTTGGCGGTGGCGCGCCTGAGCTTGCAGCATCAGTTGGCAACCTTGTATGTGCAGCTCAATGGGCTGGACGCGCAGGCGCGGATTCTCGACCGTTCGCTGGATGACTTCAGCCAGGCACTGCAACTGACCCGCAGTCGGTATGAGGGCCAGATTGCTTCGGAGTTGGACCTGACCCGTGCGCAAAACCAGCTCGCCGAGGCCAAGGCGCAACGGGATGAAGTGCGCGGGCAACGCAACCTGACCGAGCATGCGATAGGCGAGTTGGTGGGTGTGGCGGCCAGTGACTTCACCCTGCCGCCGAGCCAGCAACTGATCGCGCTGCCGGGCATTCCCTCACAATTGCCGAGCCACCTGCTGCAACGCCGCCCCGACATCGCGGCGGCAGAGCGCCGGGTGTTCGCCGCCAACGCCAATATCGGCGTGGCCAAGGCGGCGTGGTACCCGGATTTCAGCCTGACCGGGCTGATTGGCGGGCAAACCCAGGGCGTTGGCAACTTGCTGTCCGCCGGTAATCGCTACTGGGCGTTGGGGCCGCTGGTGAACCTGCCGATCTTCGATGGCGGGCGCTTGAGCGCCAATGAACGCCAGGCCAAGGCCGAGTTTGAAGAAGCCTCGGCGCACTACCGCAGCCAGGTATTGAAGGCCGTGCGCGAGGTGGAAGACAACCTGGCGCAACTGCGGGATTTGCAGCTTGAGGCGCAGGATGAACAAGCGGCGGCGGATGCGGCGCAGCACACCCAATCGCTGGCGATGAACAGCTACCAGGCCGGGGCCGTGAGTTACCTGGACGTGGTGACGGCGCAGACGGCGGCGTTGCAGGCGCAGAGGACGTTGCAGGCGGTGCAGACACGGCAGTTGCAGGCGAGCGTGGGGTTGGTGACTGCGCTGGGCGGTGGGTGGCAACCTGGCGCCTGACACGGCGGGTCAGTCACATCACTATCAACTGAACGGCTGCCATCGGGGGCAAGCCCCCTCCCACACGTGTCCGGTGCCGGACACATAATGTGTGAACACCGCAGAGCCAAGGTGGGAGGGGGCTTGCTCCCGATGGCGCTCTTCCAGACACATCCTGCCAAAAGTCCGCCCCTCACCCTGCGGCCCTCCAATCTAGCCTCTCTAGACGCATCTTGAGAGGGCCAGGGAATGGCAGAATTACCCGCGTCACACCGCCTGCGCATCGGACGCTTCAGCGAACCCAACCGCATCTACCTCATCACTACCAACACTCACGAACGCATTCCCATTTTCAGCAACTTCCACTTGGGTCGGCTGCTGGTCTGGCAATTTCGGCTGGCACAACACCAAGGGCTCGCGAACTCAATTGCGTGGGTGATCATGCCGGACCATTTCCATTGGATTATTGAGCTGAAAAAAGGCTCTCTTGCAGATCTGATGCGACAGGTAAAATCCAAGAGCACGCGGTCCGTTAATGGCGTGAGTGGTCGCAAGGGAAGACTCTGGCAGGAAAGCTTTCATGACCGCGCACTGCGCAAGGAGGATGATCTAGTGAAGATGGCGAGGTATGTAGTGGCCAATCCATTGAGAGCAGGTCTGGTTAAAAAGATCGGCGACTACCCATTGTGGGATGCCATCTGGATCTAACATCACACACTGTTCAAATGTGGGAGGGGGCTTGCCCCCGATAACAGGGTGACTGACCCACCGCTATCGGGGGCAAGCCCCCTCCCACATTTTTTCTACCGTATTTCAGGCGGCTAACTTGCCGCTGGCGATTGCGGCGGAAGCTGCCACCATTGCGCGTAATAGAACCGCACACCCAGCAGCCAGATCATCCGGTGCGGCATTCTCGATTTCGTTATGGCTGATGCCGCCTTCACAGGGCACAAAGATCATCCCCGCCGGGCCCAGCTCTGCGACGAAGATCGCGTCGTGCCCTGCCCCGCTGACGATGTCCATGTTCGACAGGCCCAGGCCGTTCGCCGCATCGCGCACGGCGTCGACGCAGCCTTTGTCGAAATACAGCGGTGGGAAATCCGCCGTGGGCTCCATCTCAAAACTCAAGCCATGCTTGGCACAGGTTTCATCGATCACCTTGCGCACCTGGGCAATCATCGAGTCCAGCCGCGCCGGCTCAAGGTGACGGAAATCCAGGGTCATGCGCACTTCGCCAGGGATCACGTTGCGCGAGCCGGGATAGGCCTGCAGGCAACCCACCGTCCCACACGCATGGGGTTGATGACCCAGCGCTGCGGCATTCACCGCCGCCACCACTGCCGCCGCGCCGACCAGGGCGTCCTTGCGCAAATGCATCGGCGTCGGCCCCGCATGCGCTTCGACGCCGCGCAGTTTCAGGTCAAACCACTTCTGCCCCAGTGCGCCGAGCACCACGCCGATGGTTTTCTGCTCGTCCTCAAGAATGGGTCCCTGTTCGATATGCGCCTCGAAATACGCCCCCACTTTATGACCGCTGACGGGACGTGTGCCCGCATAACCAATCGCATTCAGTGCATCGCCGACGCTGACGCCGTCCACATCGACCTTGGCCAGGGTATCGGCCAGGGTGAATTTCTCGGCGAACACGCCGGAGCCCATCATGCACGGCGGGAAACGCGAGCCTTCCTCGTTGGTCCACACCACCACTTCCAGCGGCGCCTCGGTTTCGATCTTGAGGTCGTTGAGGGTACGCAGCACTTCCACGCCCGCCAGCACACCGAAGCAACCGTCGAACTTGCCACCGGTGGGCTGGGTGTCGATATGGCTGCCGGTCATCACCGGTGGCAGGTCAGGATTGCGGCCGGGGCGGCGCGCGAAGATGTTGCCGATACCGTCGATGGTGACGGTGCAACCGGCGTCCTCGCACCACTGCACAAACAGGTCGCGGGCCTTGCGGTCGAGGTCGGTCAGGGCCAGCCGACACACGCCGCCCTTGGGGGTGGCGCCGAGTCTGGCCAGGTCCATCAGGGATTGCCACAAGCGGTCGCGGTTGATGTGCTGATGGGTCGATTGCAGAACGTCGAGGGCAGCGTTCATGGGGATCTCCTCAGGCTGGTTTTTTATAAGTGGAACAGGTGGAACCCCCTCCCACATTTGGATTGCATTCCACTTCCGTTACAGCGGTGACTTAGCAGTGACCGGGCTGATACCACGCTTGGCATTCAAGCCGTAATACAGCAAGCCGCCCAGCGCCGAACCGGTGAACCAGCCATAGCTGTAGAACCAGCTGAACGCATCGCTGCCCAATGACAGCAAGGTCAGCACCACCGGCACGCCAAACGCGATAAAGCCACTCCAGTTCCACGCCGGGTACACGTCATCGCGGTACAGCCCGGCCAGGTCCAGTTGTTGTTTGCGGGTGATGAAGTAGTCCACCACCATGATCCCGGCAATCGGCCCCAACAGGCTTGAATAGCCGAGCAACCAGTTGGAATACACGGTTTCCAGGCTCACATCGGAAACGATCAGGCCAAGCTTTTTCAGCAGTTCATGGCCCATCAACGCCAACCCCACCAACCCGGTCAGGATCACGGCGGTGGTGCGGTTGATCAGCTTGGGCGCGATGTTCTGGAAGTCGTTGGTCGGCGACACGATGTTCGCCGCCGTGTTGGTGGACAGGGTGGCGACGATGATCAACGCCATCGCCACCGCCACCCACACCGGGCTCTGGATATGCCCGATCAGGGTGACGGGATCGGACACGCTGACGCCCACCAATTTCACCGAGGCGGCGGTCATGATCACGCCGAGGGCGGCGAACAGGAACATGGTCAGCGGCAGGCCGAAAATCTGCCCGAGAATCTGGTCCTTCTGGCTTTTTGCGTAGCGGCTGAAGTCGGGAATATTCAGCGACAAGGTGGCCCAGAAACCCACCATCGCGGTGAGGCCGGCCATGAAGTAACCGGTGAGGCTCGCGCCCTCGGGACGCTTGGGCGGGATCGCCATCAATTCGCTGATCGACACGTTAGGCATTGCCCACACCAACAGGCCGATCCCCACCGCCACCAGCAACGGCGCCGACAACGTTTCAAGGCGCTTGATCGATTCGGCGCCGCGCAGCACCACCCACAAATTCAGGCACCAGAAAATCATGAAGCCAATCACTTCACCCGTGCCGCCGAGGGACTTCCAGCCGTCGAAAATCGAGCCCAGGAACAGATGAATCGCCAGCCCGCCAAACATCGTCTGGATACCAAACCACCCGCACGCCACCAGCGCCCGGATCAGGCACGGCACGTTGGAACCGAGGATGCCGAACGATGAGCGCAACAACACCGGGAACGGTATGCCGTACTTGGTGCCGGGGAAGGCGTTGAGGGTCAGCGGGATCAGCACCACGATGTTGGCCAGCAAAATCGCCATCAGCGCCTCGCCCACCGACAAGCCGAAATACGCGGTGAGCACCCCGCCCAAGGTATACGTGGGCACGCAGATCGACATGCCGACCCACAGCGCGGTGATGTGCCACTTGTTCCAAGTGCGTTCATGCACCTTGGTCGGTGCCATGTCGTGGTTGTAGCGCGGGCTGTCGAGGACGTCGGGGCCGGCGTCGAGTTCGTACAGGCCGTTGCGTTCAATGACTTGCGATCTGTTCTGTTGCATGGCCGCTCCACGGTTTTTTCGAATTATTGTTGCTCATCCAACGCGCTGCGCCGGATGGCCGGAGTACCTCATAAACAACATGACATCACGGACCCGGCCAGCCGCCACTGCACTCAATAACCGTGCCGACTACGGCCCTCGAACCCGTACCGCTTATATAACTGGCTGATGTTAATCAGCTTTCCGATTGAGCCCGCGGTACTTGCCACGTTACTCAGGCTAAATAATGCGTAAGTTGCCCGAACCCTCCGGACTCAATCTGGTGCAACACAATTATTTTTATTAACTGTCTTCGTCAAGAGGCATCTCTCAAGCGTCTGATTTGCAATAAGAAATGTTGCTCAATTTACGAACCTGTCAAGTGCGTCAAAATGGTGAGTGGCCGCCACATTTTGGTGATTTATTAACTTTTACCTTATAAATCAACAAATTAAACACGGTATAAGCTTATAAAAAATCTTCTTGCTCAATCGAAAAACTCGGGCTAGTTTCTATTCCTGTCACCGATGACAGGAATTAACCGACCATCGGTAAGCAGCATTACAACACTTAGAACTGGCACAAGCCGGTCAAGCCTGTGAGGAACTCGACATGTCGCTGTTGATCCGTGGCGCCACCGTTATTACCCATGATGAAAGTTACCGCGCCGATGTGTTATGCGCAGGCGGTCTAATTCGCGCCATTGGCACGAACCTGGAGGTTCCCGCCGGCACTGAGACACTCGATGGCAGCGGTCAATATTTGATGCCCGGCGGCATCGACCCCCACACCCACATGCAACTGCCCTTCATGGGCACCGTGGCCAGTGAAGACTTTTTCAGTGGCACGGCAGCAGGCCTGGCGGGGGGCACTACGTCGATCATCGACTTTGTGATTCCCAACCCGCAGCAATCCTTGATGGACGCGTTTCACCAGTGGCGCGGCTGGGCGGAAAAATCCGCGTCCGACTATGGCTTCCATGTGGCGATTACCTGGTGGAGCGAGCAGGTGCGCGAGGAAATGGCCGAGCTGGTCAGCCACCATGGCATCAACAGCTTCAAGCATTTCATGGCCTACAAAAACGCGATCATGGCGGCGGACGACACCCTGGTCGCCAGCTTCGAGCGTTGCCTGGAATTGGGCGCGGTGCCCACCGTGCACGCCGAGAACGGCGAGCTGGTGTACCACCTGCAACGCAAGCTGATGGCGCAGGGCATCACCGGGCCGGAAGCGCACCCGCTGTCGCGCCCATCCCAGGTCGAAGGTGAAGCGGCCAGCCGTGCGATCCGCATCGCCGAGACTATCGGCACGCCGCTGTACCTGGTGCACGTGTCGACCAAAGAAGCGCTGGATGAGATCACCTATGCGCGCAGCAAGGGCCAACCGGTGTATGGCGAAGTCCTCGCTGGCCACCTGTTGCTGGACGACAGCGTCTACCAACACCCCGACTGGCAAACCGCCGCCGGCTACGTGATGAGCCCGCCGTTCCGCCCCCGCGGGCATCAGGAGGCGCTGTGGCATGGCCTGCAATCCGGCAACCTGCACACCACCGCCACCGACCATTGCTGCTTCTGCGCCGAGCAAAAAGCCGCCGGCCGAGACGACTTCAGCAAGATCCCCAACGGCACCGCCGGCATCGAAGACCGCATGGCGCTGCTGTGGGACGAAGGCGTCAACACCGGGCGCCTGTCGATGCAGGAGTTCGTCGCGCTGACCTCCACCAACACCGCGAAGATCTTCAACCTCTACCCGCGCAAAGGCGCGATCCGCGTGGGTGCGGATGCCGACCTGGTGTTGTGGGACCCCGAGGGTACACGGACCATTTCCGCCAAGACCCATCACCAGCAGGTCGACTTCAATATCTTCGAAGGCAAGACCGTGCGCGGTGTGCCGAGCCACACCATCAGCCAGGGCAAGCTGGTCTGGGCCGATGGCGACCTGAGGGCCGAGCGCGGTGCGGGGCGGTATGTGGAGCGGCCGGCGTACCCGGCGGTGTTTGAGCAGTTGAGCAAGCGGGCGGCGCATTCCAAGCCAGTGGCTGTGAACCGCTGAGACCGCTATCGGGAGCAAGCCCCCTCCCACCCAATGTGGGAGGGGGCTTGCTCCCGATGAGGCCAGTACAGGCAACACAAAAACCACTGCCCAGCAGAGGCAGCACCTCAATAACCGTGAGGCCACCACCGTGATCCAGACCCTGACCCACCTCCCCCATCCCGTTGAGGATGGAGCCACCCTCGCCAGCCATTTCACCGACTTGGCACCGCCCCTCAACGCACGCCAGGCACAATTGGAAGCCTCGCGCTGCCTGTACTGCTACGACGCGCCGTGCGTGAACGCGTGCCCCAGCGAGATCGACATCCCCTCGTTCATCCGCAACATCCACACCGACAACGTACAAGGTGCCGCGCAGAAAATCCTCTCGGCCAACATACTCGGCGGCAGCTGCGCGCGGGTGTGCCCCACCGAGATCCTGTGCCAGCAGGCCTGCGTGCGCAATAACGCCGAAGAATGCGCCCCGGTGCTGATCGGCCTGCTGCAACGCTATGCCGTCGACAACGCGCACTTCAGCGAACACCCCTTCCAGCGCGCAGCCCCCACCGGCAAGCGCATCGCCGTGGTCGGCGCCGGGCCTGCCGGTTTGGCCTGCGCCCATCGCGCCGCCCTGCACGGCCATGACGTGGTGATCTTCGAAGCCCGCGAGAAAGCCGGTGGCCTGAATGAATACGGAATCGCCAAGTACAAACTGGTGGACGACTTCGCCCAGAAAGAGCTGGATTTCCTCCTGCAGATCGGCGGCATCGAGATCCGCCACGGCCAGCGCCTGGGGGACACTCTCACCCTCAGCGAACTGCATCAGCAATTCGATTCGGTATTCCTGGGGCTCGGCCTGGCCGCGAGCAAACAGCTGGGCCTGCCCCACGAGGACGCCCCCGGCCTGCTCGCCGCCACCGACTACATCCGCGAACTGCGCCAGGCCGATGACCTCACACAACTGCCCCTGGCCGACCGCTGCATCGTGCTCGGTGCCGGCAACACCGCTATCGACATGGCTGTGCAAATGGCCCGCCTCGGCGCCCGCGACGTCAACCTCGTCTACCGTCGAGGCCTGGCCGACATGGGCGCGACCCACCATGAACAGGACATCGCCAAGGCCAACCAAGTGCGCCTGCTGACGTGGGCCCAACCCGAAGAAGTGCTGCTGGACGACCAGGGCCATGTGCGCGGCATGCGTTTCGCCCGCACGCGCCTGGACAACGGCCGCCTGCAACCCACCGGCGAAACCTTCGAACTGGCTGCCGATGCGATCTTCAAGGCCATCGGCCAGGGTTTTGACAGCGAGGCACTGCACGATCCGCTGGCACAACAGCTGCACCGCGTGGGCGAGCGGATCTTCGTCGACGAGCAGCTGCGCACCAGTATTCCCGGGGTTTACGCCGGTGGCGACTGCGTCAGCCTTGGCCAGGACCTCACCGTGCAGGCCGTGCAACATGGCAAGCTGGCCGCCGAAGCCATGCACGCCCAACTCATGCTGAATGTGGAGGCTGCATAATGGCCGATCTCTCGATTGTATTCGCCGGCATCAAGGCCCCCAACCCGTTCTGGCTGGCCTCCGCGCCGCCCACCGACAAAGCCTACAATGTGGTTCGCGCGTTTGAAGCTGGCTGGGGCGGCGTGGTGTGGAAAACCCTGGGTGAAGACCCGGCGGCGGTCAACGTGTCCTCCCGCTACTCGGCGCACTATGGCGCCAACCGCGAAGTGCTGGGCATCAACAATATCGAGTTGATCACCGACCGCTCGCTGGAGATCAACCTGCGGGAAATCACCCAGGTAAAAAAGGACTGGCCGGATCGAGCGCTGATCGTGTCGCTGATGGTGCCGTGCGTTGAGGAGTCCTGGAAAAACATCCTGCCGCGGGTGGAAGCCACCGGTTGCGACGGTATCGAACTGAACTTCGGTTGCCCCCACGGCATGCCCGAACGTGGCATGGGCGCGGCGGTGGGCCAGGTGCCGGAGTATGTGGAACAGGTGACGCGCTGGTGCAAGACGTATTGCTCGCTGCCGGTAATCGTCAAACTCACGCCGAACATCACCGACATCCGCGTCGCGGCCCGGGCGGCGTATCGCGGGGGGGCCGACGCGGTGTCGCTGATCAACACCATCAACTCCATCACCAGCGTGGACCTGGAACGCATGGTCGCCCTGCCGATGGTCGGCACTCAGAGCACCCACGGCGGGTACTGCGGTTCAGCGGTGAAGCCGATTGCGCTGAACATGGTCGCCGAAATCGCCCGTGACCCGCAAACACAAGGCCTGCCGATCTGCGGCATCGGCGGTATCGGCAACTGGCGCGACGCGGCTGAATTCGTCGCCCTGGGCTGCGGCGCGGTGCAGGTGTGCACGGCGGCGATGCTGCATGGGTTTCGGATCGTGGACGAGATGAAGGACGGGCTGTCGCGGTGGATGGACAGTCAGGGTTACACCAGCCTGCAGGAATTTTCCGGTCGTGCGGTGGGCAATACGACGGATTGGAAGTACCTGGATATCAACTATCAGGTGATTGCGAAGATCAATCAGGAAGCCTGCATTGGTTGTGGGCGTTGCCATATCGCCTGCGAGGATACGTCGCACCAGGCGATCGCGAGCTTGAAGCAGGCGGATGGCACGCATCAATACGAAGTGATTGATGATGAGTGTGTGGGCTGCAACCTGTGCCAGATCACCTGTCCAGTGGCGGACTGTATCGAGATGGTGCCCATCGACACGGGCAAGCCGTTCTTGAATTGGACGCAGGATCCGAGGAATCCTTACCGGGAGGCTGTGTAGGCCTTTAGACCGCCATCGGGGGCAAGCCCCCTCCCACATTCGACCGCATTCTTTCAGGTGAAATGCAGTCAGGTGTGGGCGGGGGCTTGCCCCCGATGAGGCCCTCAGCCCCAACAAAGATCAAGGCTCCAACCCAATCCCGCGCAAAATCACACCCGTCACCGTCTGTATTGCCCTCTCGAACTGCATGTCCGACAACGGCTGGTGATCATTCAGGATCTTCACCTGATGATCAAAGTCGGCGTAGTGCTGCGTCGAGGCCCAGATCATGTACAGCAGGCTCGACGGCTCCACCGGGAGGATGCGTTTGTCTTCCACCCACTGGCGAATTTTCGCTTCCTTCATCTTGGCCCAGTCGTACAGGCTTTCATCCAGCGCCTCGCCGAGCGTCGGCGCGCCATGGATGATTTCGTTGGCCCAGACTTTCGAGCCATAGGGCCGCGTACGCGAGCGCTGCATTTTGGCGCGGATATAACTGCTGAGCACCACCCGTGGGTCATCGAAGGTTTCGAAGCTCAGGGCGTCCTGTTTCCACACTTCCAGCAGGTCGAACAGCACGGCGCTGTACAGCTCGCTCTTGGTGGTGAAGTAGTAATGCAGGTTGGAGCGCGGCAGTTGCACTTCTTGCGCGATATCGGCCATGGCGGTGCTGCCATAGCCCTTTTCGGCGAAGATTTTCTCCGCCGCCAAAAGGATTTTCTCGACGTTGACCCGACGAATTCCGATCTTGTGATTGCCCATAAGGGCTCCCTGACGACGACATGCCCCAAAGACTACCATCCGCTCTAGATCGGGGCGACAAGCGAAGTCGAAACTTCGTACACTCCCGGCTCCTATCCATTGATTGGTATTGCCCAATGTTGATCAAGAAAGCCCTGACTGCCGTCGCCCTGCTCGCCTCCCTGCTGGGCGCCTCGGCCGCATTTGCCCATGCCCACTTGAAAAGCGCTACCCCTGCCGCCGACAGCACCGTCGCCGCCCCTGCCGACCTGCGCCTGACCTTCAGCGAGGGCGTCGAAGCCACGTTCACCAAGGTGTCCCTGAGCAAGGACGGTACCGAAGTCGCCATCAAGGGCCTGGAAACCCCGGACGCCGACAAGAAAACCCTGGTGGTCACGCCGGCCGCCCCTCTTGCCGCCGGGAACTACAAAGTGGTGTGGAACGCGGTGTCGGTCGACACCCATAAGAGCAACGGCGAATACAGCTTCAAGGTCGGCCAATAACCCATGGCGACGCTGCTGGTGCTGTGCCGTTTCCTGCATTTCATCGTCGTGTTGCTGATGTTCGGGGCCTGCGTATTCAGGCCCTGGCTGCTGGGCGCTGAACCGCAGCCGGCGCTGGACCGGCAGTTGCTGCGCATCACGCGCGCCTTGGCCTGGCTCGGGCTGATCTCTGGCGTGGCGTGGTTGATACTGATCACCGCCAGCATGGCCGGCAGTTGGGACGCGGCGCTGCAACCGGCCACCGTGCAATTGGTGTTGGGCAAGACGTTTTTTGGCCAGGTCTGGGCCTGGCATTTGTTGCTCAACCTGTTGCTGGTGATGGTGCTGATCAGGCCCAGGGCGGCGCTGCGCCTGCCCTTAATCGCGCTGCTGCTGGCAACCCTCGCTCCCGTCGGCCATGGCGCGATGCTCGATGGCCTGAGCGGGCAATTACTGATCCTCAACCAGGTGGTGCATTTGGTCTGCGTCGGCGCCTGGCTTGGCGGGTTGTTGGTGCTGGTGCTGATCCTCCGGCAGCCGCAACGCTTCGCGCTGGAACCGATCCTGCGGCGCTTCAGCGGTGTGGGTTATGGGCTGGTGACGGGCTTGCTGATGACCGGGCTGATCAATGTGCGCGTGCTCACCGGGCAGCTGTGGCCCACACCGCTGTTCGATGGGTTTGCGTTGATCTTGCTGATCAAGGTGATGTTGGTGCTGGGCATGCTGGCGCTGGCGTTGCTGAATCGTTTGCGCCTGGAGCGTTGTGACGAGCGACTGGGCAGTTTGAAGTCCAGCGTGATGTTGGAATGGTTACTAGGTGTTTCAGCGGTGGCGGCCGTTTCCCTGCTGGGTACGTTGCCGCCCATGGTTCTGGCCGGCTGATTCCCCCCGACCACATTGACCCAGCCCACTTTTGGCCAACGTCGAGCCAGTCATCCTATAACTTCCAGTTGACAAGCCCTGAAAAGCCCGCAAATATCCCGCTCGATGTTGTACGACGACGTATAACAAATAATAAAAACAACAAACGAAAGGGAGCTCCACCGTGAGTCAATTCGCCCGCAATTCGTCCTCGTGTATCGGCCTCATCGCGCTCGGCAGCCTGGCGTTCACCCTCCCCCCCAGCGTCCACGCCGAAGGTTTTATCGACGACGCCAAGTCCACGCTCAACCTGCGCAACGCCTACTTCAACCGCAACTTCACCAACCCGACCAACCCCCAGGGCAAGGCCGAAGAGTGGACGCAGAGCTTCATTCTCGATGCGAAGTCCGGCTTCACCCAGGGCACCGTAGGTTTCGGGATTGATGTGCTGGGCCTGTATTCGCAAAAGCTGGATGGCGGCAAAGGCACTGGCGGTACGCAACTGCTGCCGATCCACGACGACGGCCGCCCTGCCGATAACTTCGGGCGCCTGGGCGTGGCGCTGAAGACAAAACTGTCGAAGACCGAATTGAAGGTCGGCGAATGGATGCCGGTACTGCCGATCCTGCGCTCCGACGATGGCCGCTCACTGCCCCAGACCTTTCGTGGCGGCCAGGTCACCTCCAACGAGATCGCCGGCCTGACGCTCTATGGCGGCCAGTTTCGCGGCAACAGCCCGCGCAACGACGCGAGCATGGAAGACATGTTCATGAACGGCAGGGCCGCGTTTACCTCCGACCGCTTCAACTTCGGCGGCGGCGAATACACCTTCAACGACAAGCGCACCCAGGTCGGCCTGTGGTACGCCGAATTGACCGATATCTACCAGCAGCAATACTTCAACCTCACCCACAGCCAACCGGTGGGTGACTGGACCCTGGGCGCCAATCTCGGTTTCTTCAACGGCAAGGAAGACGGCAGCGCCCTGGCCGGCGACCTCGATAACAAGACCGCCTTCGCCCTGCTTTCGGCCAAATACAACGGTCACACCTTCTACGTGGGCTTGCAGAAACTCACCGGCGACAGCGCCTGGATGCGCATCAACGGCACCAGCGGCGGTACCCTGGCCAACGACAGCTACAACGCCAGCTACGACAACGCCAAGGAAAAATCCTGGCAGTTGCGTCACGACTTCAACTTCGTGGTGCTCGGCGTGCCGGGGCTGACCCTGATGAACCGCTATATCAGCGGCAGCAATGTGCACACCGGCGCGATCACCGATGGCAAGGAATGGGGCCGTGAGTCGGAACTGGCCTACACGGTGCAGAGCGGTGCGCTGAAGAACCTCAACGTGAAGTGGCGCAACTCGACCATGCGTCGGGATTTCAGCAACAACGAGTTTGATGAGAACCGGATCTTTATCAGCTATCCGATCTCGTTGCTCTAGCCCCTGGAATACTTGTAGTGAGCGGGCTTGCCCCGCGCTGGGCTGCGAAGCAGCCCCAATAGGTCTATGCGTTTTATCAGGTCGTTCTCGGCGTCTGGTTTTAGGGCTGCTTCGCAGCCCAGCGCGGGGCAAGCCCGCTCACTACAGGAAGAACGTTGACAACCTGGGGGCTCACTCACAATACTTCGGCATAGTCATACGACAACCTACAACAAAAATTTGGAATCCCCATGACCACGACCACCCCTGCTCCCTTCAACCGCCTACTGCTCACCGGCGCCGCCGGCGGCCTGGGTAAAGTCCTGCGTGAACGCCTGCGTCCTTACGCCCACGTGCTGCGCCTGTCCGACATCGCCAACATGGCTCCGGCTGCGGACGCGTCCGAAGAAGTGCACACCTGCGACCTCGCCGACAAACACGCCGTGCACCAGTTGGTGGAAGGTGTCGATGCGATCCTGCACTTTGGCGGCGTTTCGGTTGAGCGTTCGTTCGAAGAAGTCCTCGGCGCCAATATCAGCGGCATTTTCCATATCTACGAGGCCGCCCGCCGCCACGGTGTGAAGCGCGTGATTTTCGCCAGCTCCAACCATGTCATCGGCTTCTATAAACAAGGCGAGAAAATCGACGCCCACTCCCCTCGCCGTCCGGACAGCTACTACGGCCTGTCCAAGTCCTACGGCGAAGACATGGCGAGCTTCTACTTCGACCGCTATGGCATCGAGACCGTCAGTATCCGCATCGGCTCCTCGTTCCCGGAACCGCAGAACCGTCGGATGATGCACACCTGGCTGAGCTTCGACGACCTCACTCAACTGCTCGAGCGCGCGCTGTACACGCCAAACGTCGGCCACACCGTGGTCTACGGCATGTCGGATAACCTCGACACCTGGTGGGACAACCGCTACGCCGCACACCTGGGCTATGCCCCCAAAGACAGCTCCGAAGTCTTCCGCTCACAGGTCGAAACCCAGCCACCGGTCGCCGCCGACGACCCGGCCAAGGTTTATCAGGGCGGTGCGTTCTGCGCCGCTGGGCCATTCGGTGACTGAGCGCACAACAACCCAAGGGAATGAGTTGCCATGAACGCTGAATTGATTGTCGACGCCCGCAATGCCGTGGGCGAATGCCCGGTGTGGGTGCCGGAGGAAAACGCCCTGTACTGGGTGGATATTCCCAACGGTGGCCTGCAACGCTGGAGCGCCGACACCGGCCACGTTGCCGCCTGGACTGCCCCGCAGATGCTCGCCTGTATCGCCCGCACCGACGCGGGCAACTGGGTCGCGGGGATGGAAACCGGCTTCTTCCAACTCACACCGCACAACGACGGCAGCCTCGACACCACGTCTCTGGCGAGCGTCAAACACCCACGCCCGGACATGCGCCTCAACGACGGCCGCTGTGATCGCCAAGGCCGTTTCTGGGCCGGTAGCATGGTGCTGAACATGGGCGCGAACGCAGCCGAAGGCATCCTCTATCGCTATGCATCGGGTTCATTGCCCCATGCCCAGTTGAACGGTTTCATCACCCTCAACGGCCTGGCCTTCAGCCCCGATGGCCGCACGATGTACGCCTCG
This sequence comes from Pseudomonas sp. QC2, assembly GCF_002859085.1. Classification (NCBI taxonomy): domain Bacteria; kingdom Pseudomonadati; phylum Pseudomonadota; class Gammaproteobacteria; order Pseudomonadales; family Pseudomonadaceae; genus Pseudomonas; species Pseudomonas sp. QC2. Next base: position 261,506 of record NZ_PKKS01000003.1, on the reverse strand, counting down.
GATTCACACCCGCTGGTGCAACAGATCTGGGCCTTCGATTACGACATCGAGACCGGCACGCCGTCCAATCGCCGCGTGTTCGTGGACATGCATAAGCACCTCGGCCGACCCGACGGCGCCGCCGTGGATGCCGATGGCTGCTACTGGATCTGCGCCAACGACGCCGGGCTCATCCACCGCTTCACCCCCGAGGGGCGTCTCGACCGCTCCCTCACCGTACCGGTGAAAAAACCCACCATGTGCGCCTTTGGCGGCAGTCGCCTGGACACCCTGTACGTCACCTCGATCCGTGACGACCAGAGTGAGCAGTCGCTGGCCGGCGGCGTATTCGCCCTCAATCCTGGCATCACCGGTTTACCCGAGCCCACGTTCACCCTCTAGCTGCATCGCTGTGCCTTGAATACAACAATAACAAGACTGGAGACGTACCCCATGGACTTCAAACGCACCTTGCTCGCCGCTGCATGCTTCGCCCTGAGCAGCGCCGCCCACGCGCTGGAAATCAAATTCGCCGACATCCACCCCGCCGGCTACCCCACCGTCGTGGCCGAAGAAAACATGGGCAAGGCCCTGACCAAGGAAAGCAACGGCGAACTGACCTTCAAATACTTCCCTGGCGGTGTGCTGGGCTCCGAGAAAGAAGTGGTCGAGCAGGCCCAGGTCGGAGCCGTGCAGATGACCCGCGTCAGCCTCGGTATCGTCGGCCCGGTGGTCCCGGATGTGAACGTCTTCAACTTGCCGTTCGTGTTCCGTGACCAGGCCCATATGCGCAAGGTCATCGACGGCGAGATCGGCGACGAGATCCTCGCCAAGATCACCAACTCCGAATTCGGCCTGGTCGCCCTGGCCTGGATGGACGGCGGCACGCGCAACCTCTACACCAAGAAGCCGGTGCGCAAGATCGAAGACCTGAAGGGCATGAAGATCCGCGTGCAAGGCAACCCGCTGTTCATCGACGCCTTTAATGCGATGGGTGCCAACGGCATCGCCATGGACACCGGCGAGATCTTCAGCGCCCTGCAGACCGGCGTGATCGACGGTGCGGAAAACAACCCCCCGACCCTGCTGGAACACAACCACTTCCAGAATGCCAAGTACTACACCCTCACCGAGCACTTGATCCTGCCGGAACCCATCGTGATGTCGAAAATCACCTGGAACAAACTCACCCCCGCGCAACAGGACATGGTGAAAAAAGCCGCCAAGGCCGCCCAAGCTGACGAGCGCGTGCTGTGGGACGCCAAGTCCGCCAGCAGTGAGGAAAAACTCAAAAAGGCCGGTGTCGAGTTCATCACCGTCGACAAAAAACCCTTCTATGACGCCACCGCAGCGGTACGGGCGAAGTACGGCGCACCCTACGCCGACATCATCAAGCGTATCGACGCCGTTCAGTAACCTCCCTTCCCTTAGCAAGGCCCGGCGCGGCCCATGCGGACGCGCCCGGTTACGGTGAACGCCATGAAGAATTTACTGCTGCGCATCAACGACCGCATTTATATGACCTGCATCTGGGTCGCCGGCCTCTCGGTACTCGGGGTCGCACTGATCATCCCCTGGGGCATCTTCGCCCGCTATATCCTCGGCACCGGCTCGAGTTGGCCGGAACCCACCGCCATCCTGCTGATGCTGGTGTTCACCTTTGTCGGCGCGGCCGCCAGTTACCGCGCGGGGGCCCACATGTCGGTGGCGGTAGTGACCGACCGCCTGGCACCGCGCCAACGCCAAGTGGTCGGCGTCGTCTCACAACTGTTGATGGCCATCATCTGCCTGTTCATGACCGTCTGGGGTACCAAGCTGTGCCTGTCCACCTGGAACCAGTTCATGAGCGCCATCCCCACCCTGCGCGTGGGCATCACCTATATGCCGATTCCCATTGGCGGCCTGCTGACGCTGATCTTTGTCGTGGAAAAACTCCTGCTCGGTGACCAGAGCAACCGTCGGGTCGTGCGTTTCGATCTGGTTGAAGAAAGCGAAGGGGCCGCCTGATATGGACGCATTGATTCTGTTGGGCAGTTTTATCGCCTTGATCCTGATCGGCATGCCCGTGGCCTATGCCCTCGGGCTGTCGGCGCTGATCGGCGCGTGGTGGATCGACATTCCGTTCCAGGCCCTGATGATTCAGGTGGCCGGCGGGGTGAACAAGTTTTCGCTGATGGCGATTCCGTTCTTTGTGCTGGCCGGGGCGATCATGGCCGAAGGCGGCATGTCGCGGCGGCTGGTGGCGTTTGCTGGGGTGCTGGTGGGCTTTGTGCGGGGCGGCCTGTCCTTGGTGAATATCATGGCCTCGACGTTTTTCGGCGCGATTTCCGGTTCGTCGGTGGCGGACACCGCCTCGGTCGGTTCGGTGCTGATTCCGGAAATGGAACGCCGCGGGTATCCCCGTGAGTTCGCCACGGCCGTGACCGTCAGCGGTTCGGTGCAGGCGCTGCTGACCCCGCCCAGCCATAACTCGGTGCTTTACTCCCTCGCGGCGGGCGGTACGGTGTCGATCGCCTCGTTGTTCATGGCCGGCGTGGTACCGGGCCTGCTGATGAGCGCCTGCCTGATGGTGCTGTGCCTGATCTTCGCGAAAAAACGCAATTATCCCAAGGGCGACGTCATCCCCTTGAAGCAAGCGCTGAAGATCGCCGCCGACGCACTCTGGGGCCTGATGGCCATGGTGATCATCCTCGGCGGCATCCTCTCAGGCATCTTCACCGCCACCGAGTCCGCCGCGATTGCCGTGCTCTGGGCGTTCTTCGTGACCATGTTCATCTACCGTGACTATAAGTGGCGCGAGCTGCCCAAGCTGATGCACCGCACGGTGCGCACCATTTCCATCGTGATGATCCTGATCGCCTTTGCCGCCAGCTTCGGCTACATCATGACCCTGATGCAGATCCCGGCGAAGATCACCACGATGTTCCTGACCCTGTCGGACAACCGCTACGTGATCCTGATGTGCATCAACGTCATGTTGTTGTTGCTCGGCACGGTGATGGACATGGCGCCATTGATCTTGATCCTCACGCCGATCCTGCTGCCGGTGGTGCTCGGCCTCGGCGTCGACCCGGTGCACTTCGGCATGATCATGCTGGTCAACCTCGGCATTGGCTTGATTACGCCGCCGGTGGGTGCCGTGTTGTTCGTGGGGGCGGCAGTGGGCAAGGTCAGTATCGAGAAAACCGTGAAGGCGCTGCTGCCATTCTATGGGGTGCTGTTCCTGATCCTGATGGCCGTGACCTACATTCCGGCGCTGTCGCTGTGGCTGCCCAGCGTGGTGCTGTGATGATGATTGAACTTGAAGACAACCTGACCCACCTCACGGTGAATCCGGCCGTGGGCGGCAGCCTCGTCAATTGGACGGTGCGCGCCACCGGGCAGCCGTTGCTGCGCCATAACGATGAGCAGGCGATCCTCACCGGTTTGCCGGGCAAGCTGGGGTGCTATCCGTTGGTGCCTTGGTCCAACCGCATTGCCCACGGCGGTTTCGATAACCCCGAGGGTTGGCTGGCACTCACGCCCAACAGCCTGACCGATCCGCTGCCGATTCACGGTTCGGCCTGGCAGCAAGCGTGGCAGGTGGTTAGCCAGTCGGCGGATGAAGCCGTGCTGGAAGTGCGATGTGACACGCCGTTTGCCTATCGCGCCGAGCAGCGTATTCGCTTGAGCGATGGGGCCTTGCGTATCGAACTGCGGGTGACTCATCTGGCCGAAACAGCCGCATGGCATGGCGTGGGCTTGCACCCGTACTTTCCGCGTCGGCCGGGTACCCGGTTGCGGGCCAAGGCCGCACAGGTGTGGATGAGTGATGCGTCCAAGCTGCCGACGGGGTTGGCGCCGGTGCCGGGCGAGTGGGATTTCCAAGGATTGAAAAACCTGCCCGAAGGCCTGGTGGACAATGGGTTTTGCCAGTGGGATGGGCAGTGCCGGATCGAGCAACCGGAGCTGGGTTATGCGCTGGAATGCCAGGCGAGCGGCGCGGATTACTTCCTGCTGTATTGCCCGCCGGGGTTGGGGTTCTTTTGCATCGAGCCGGTGAGCCATCCGGTGAATGCCCATCACCTGCCGGGGCGGCCCGGTTTGAAACTGCTGGAACAGGGCCAGTCAACCCACCTCACCTTCAACCTGAAATACATTCAAAATGTGGGAGGGGGCTTGCCCCCGATGGCGGTGAATCAGTAATACATTGGGTGGCTGAGACACCGCTATCGGGGGCAAGCCCCCTCCCACAGTTTTGATTTGTGTTGTGTCAGTGATGTCAGGGTGGGCTGTTTTTCAGGCGGCCAGCGGTGTCGATGCTGACGACAACCGACAACCCCGGCCGCAACCGCTCGCTCTCGGCCTGGTCGGGATCCACCGTAATTCTCACCGGCACCCGCTGGGCGATCTTCACGAAGTTGCCGGTGGCGTTGTCTGCCTGCAACAGGCTGAACTCCGAGCCGGTGGCCGGGGAAATATGCTGCACCGTGCCGTGGAATTTGCGGTGGTTCAGGGCGTCGACCGTGAAGGTCACCGGCTGGCCGACCTGCACATTGTCCATCTGGGTTTCTTTCATATTGGCGATCACCCACAGCTGCTTGGGCACCAGCGCCATCAACTGCGCGCCGGAGTTGACGTAGGCCCCAAGGCGCACGCCAATCTGCCCCAACTGACCGTCACGCGGTGCGATGATGCGGGTGTTGGACAGGTCTATACGCGCCAGCTCCACCGCCGCCTCGGCACTCGCCACGGCCGCTTCCAGGGAACCGCGGTTGACGATCACCGTCTGCAGGTCCTGACGCGCGATTTCCAGGCTGGCCTGGGCCTGGGCCACCGCCGCGACGGTCTGCGCGTTGGCGGCACGGGTCACGTCCAGCTCGCGCTTGGACACCGAACCGTCACTGATCAACGCTTCATTGCGGCGCAAGTCGGCCGTGCTTTTGCGCGCCTGCGCCTGGCTGTCCACCAAGGCCGCCTGGCGTAACTGGATGGTGGCTTCGGCGCTGTTGCGCTGCTGCACCACATTCGCCAACGACGCCTTCTGCACCGCCAGTTGCGCCAGCGCCTGGTCGAGGCGCTGCTTGTAGATGCGATCATCCAGGCGCACCAGCAGATCGCCTGCCTTCACGTACTGGAAATCCTGCACCGGCACGTCGAACACATAGCCGCTGAGCTGCGGACCGATAATCGTGACTTGCCCACGCACCAGCGCGTTTTCGGTGGTTTCCACCGCGCTGCTGAACGGCGGCAATTGCCAGGCATACAGCACAATCAACACACCAACGATGGCAATCGCGGCAAAGCCCAGGGACGAGACGATGCGCACCCGCAAGGAGCGCGGCTCGGTCACCGTGGCCCCGGGAGGCGTGCTGCCTTCCGGCGTGGAAGCGATGGCGTTGGTGGTCGTGGTGGTGGAAGTCGGTTCGGTCATGAAGAAGCGCCGCTGGGTTGAACGGAAGGGGCTGCTGCCTGGGTGGTGCTCATCAGCCACAGACTGCGGATAAAGATCCAGATCATGGTCAGTATTGCGATGATCGCGATCAGCATGAAGACATCGTTGTAGGCCATCACGTTCGCTTCACGGGTCGCCGCCGTGGCCAGGCTGCGAATGCCCATCAAGTTGCGCAGCTCGGGGTCGGCGACAATGCCGCCGTAGGCCGAGCCGCCGCTCTGCACCCGCGCGGCTACACGCGGGTCGAGCAGGGTCAGGTGTTCGACGATCATGCTCGAGTGATATTTCTCGCGCACGATCTGGAACGTCCCCAACAACGCCGCGCCGATCAGGCCGCCGAGGTTCTGGCAAATGCCGAACATCACCGAAAAACTCACCAGGTTGCGCGGGTTGGCCAGCACGTTCTTGGTGCCCAGCACCATGGTCGGCCCCAGGAAGAACGTCCCGCCGAAGCCTAGCAGGAACTGGCTGATATACAGGTTCTGCGGCCGGGTGAGGTTGCTGGAAAAGCTGTCCATCACCGACCCCGTGGCCATCAGCGCCAGGGAAATCACCAGCGGCATCAGCAAATGCGCCGGGTTGATAGTCAGGGCGCTGACCGCCAGCCCCGCAATCGCCCCGGCGAGCATCACCACATAGAGCGTGTGCATCTGCTGGTAGCTCATGTTCAACATCTGCATGAACCCCACGGCACCGGTGGACTGCTCGGACAGCACCATGCGAATCAGGATCACCGCCAGTGCCAGGCGAATCATCACGCCGCTGCCCAGCCAGCGGGTCATGAGCATCGGGTTGGCGCGGTTATGCTCGATGGCCAGGCCAGCCATGATCAGCACCAGGGAGCAGGCCGAGGCCACGCCGATCCACGGTGCCTCCAGCCACCAGTCGATGCGGCCCAGGGACAGCACGGCGCAGAGCAACGCGACACCGGTAGCCAGGATGGCGAAGGTCAGGAAGTCGAGTTTTTCAAAGGTCTTGAAGCGGTCACCGGGCGGTAACTTGAGCAGGAATACACAGCCCAGGCAGATCAGCGCCATGCCCAGTTCGAACAGGTACAGCCCGCGCCATTCGGCGATTTGCAGCAAATCTTCGGAGAACAACCGCGCCAGCGGCAAGGCCAACTGCGCCGTGCCCAACCCCAGCACCAGCGACTTCAAGCGCCACTTGGCCGGGAAGGCCTGGATCATGTAGTACAAGCCCAATGAACTCAGCGCCGCCCCCACCATGCCGTGGGCCGCCCGCACCGCAATGGCGGAGTTGAGGTCGTTGACGAACAAGTGGCCGAAGGTCACCAGCGCATACAGCACCAGGAACACTTCGGTGAATGCGCGCAGGCCGAACTGCTGGCGAAACTTCACCAGCAGCAGGTTCATGCACACGTTGGTCATCACATAGGCGGCGGGAAGCCAGGCCATTTCAGCGGTGGTCGCGCCCAGTGCACCTTGCAGGTATTGCAGGTTGGCGATCACCAGCGCGTTACCCAGCCCGCCGGTAATTGCCACCAGCACCCCCACCATCGCGAACAACCAACGCTTATAGGTGGGGTGCAACGGCGTCGACGGCGAACCGGGCAGGCTGGGCCGCTCGTGGGGCTCCCAGGTGTGGGGGGTGTATGTGTTCATTCGATGACCTAGATGACCCGACGCAGGATGTCGGTAAAACCATTACTCAGGGAGTAGTAAACCTGAGGGGAGTTCATCTTGTCATTTCGAAGGAACAACGGGTCATCGAAGTGAGCACGGTAAAACCGGTGGGAGCGGGCTTGCTAGCGACACACCGCCATCGGGGGCAAGCCCTAATGCCAGTCAGTTAAGAAGCAGCAAGAGCGAAAAGTAACCCGTGGCGAGGGAGCTTGCTCCCGCTGGACTGCGCAGCAGTCCCAGTCTTTTGAAACAAAGAGCTGGGGCCGCTTCGCGACCCAGCGGGAGCAAGCTCCCTCGCCACAGGTACGGTGCTCATTTTTAACTGACTGGCATTAGGGCAAGCCTCCTCCCACATGGAATCTGCAGTGTATTGGAGACAACCTTCACACTGTCAGACCCAGCCGAGCCAGCTCCAGTAAGTGGCGGCAAACACCAGCATCAGCGCATAGCCGATCACCGTCACCAGAACCCCCACCTTGGCAAATTGCCGCGCCGTAAACGTCCCCGTTCCCAGGCACACCATATTCTGCGGCGCATTGATCGGCAGAATAAACCCATAACTCATCACAAACCCCAGCAGCATCGTCATCCCCAACCGACTGAACTCCCCCGGTAACGTCTGCAACACCGCAATCAGGATCGGCAGCAACGCCGAGGTCAACGCCGTGGCACTGGCAAACCCCAAATGAATCACGATCAAAAACGCCCCAAGAATCGCAAACACCCCCAGCGGCCCAACCTGATCCAACCCCGTGTGAGCCACCACGGCAGCCCCCAACCACTGCCCCGCCTGGGTGGTCAGCAGCGCCGTACCCAGGCTGATGCCCACCCCAAACACAATCACCGTGCCCCAAGGAATCCGCGACTGCACATCCTTCCACGTCATCACGCCGATGCCTGGCAGCAACAGAAACACCAACCCCGCATACGTGGTCGAGGTGGTGTCAAAACTGTGCAAACGCCCTTCCGTGGCCCAGGCCAGCAGCAACAACACCGACACCGTCAACAGGCGCTTCTGCGGCCCCGTCATCGGCCCGATGTCCACCAGCGATTGCGCCACCGCCTCTTTACCGCCCGGGATGCTGTCGGTCTCCGGCGGCAACAATTTGAGCACCAGGAACAGCAACACCGCCGACATGATCAACGCCCACGGTGCCCCCGCAATCAGCCAGTCGATCCACGACACGCGCTGGCCGAGCATCTTGTCCATGAAGCCGACGGTCAGCAGGTTCTGCGCGGCGGCGGTCTGGATGCCGACGTTCCAGATGCTGGTGCCCTGGGCCACCACGATCATGATGCCGGCCGCGATGTTCGAGCGTCTGTCCACGCCAAACGCGGCGATCACGCCCATCATGATCGGCACCACGCAGGCACTGCGCGCCGTGGCGCTGGGCACAACGAGGCTGAGCAGAATGGTCACCGCAACCGCTCCGAGCAGGATGCGCCGGGTACTCGTGCCGATCCGGCTCAGCGTCACCAGGGCGATGCGCCGGTCCAGACCGGTATGCGTCATCGCGGCGGCGATGAACAACGCGCCCGCCACCAGCGCCAATGCCGGGTTGGAAAAACCGGTAAGCGCCATGCTGATGGCCGGGCTGGTGCCGATCAGATGGACAGGGTCTTGCACCGACGGCGCCGTGCCGAGCAGAAAAGCCATCAGCGAGGTGATCATGATCGCACTGGCCTCATAGGACACCGCCTCGGTGATCCACACCACCACGGCAAACGCGAGGATCGCCAGCATGCGGTGCCCAGCCACCGGCAGGTCGGCGGGCAGGGGCAACAGCAGCACCCCGGCCATCACCAGCACGGCGACTACCAGGCCCAGGGGAAACTTGAATGATGCGGCGGTTGTGGCGGGGGCGTTCATGGCGGGCTCCATCAGCCTTCAAATCAGGCCGCAAGCATGCCCTGGATTGCCACAGGCTGCGTTGACAGGTATCAACGCCTCAAGCCAAAAGCGGGCTCAATACGGCCCGCCACTCGCCGGGCGTGACCGGTTTGTTCAACAACGGTGCTGGGCACTGGGTGGAGGACACGAGAGGATGAGCCGATCAGATGGCCGCTTTAACCACCATGCCAATAGCAACCAGTACACACAAACTGGCAAAACCCACCTGCAAGGTACGCGCGGGAATCACCGAGCACAGGCGTCGGCCGGCCAGCATGCCGACGATGCTTGCGCCGATAAATACCCAGCCTATCGGTTCAATGCGGACACCGGCATGGAACGCACCGGCCACACCGATCAGCGAGAGCAGGCTGATCACCATCAAGGAGGTGGCGACGATGCCGCGCATCTGCACATCGGTGAGCTGCTTGAACGCCGGCACGATCAGGAACCCGCCGCCGACGCCCAGCAGGCCGGACACCGCTCCCGTCACCGCACCGAGGGCGGCCAGGGTTGCGCTGCACTTGGCGGTCCAGGCGAAGCGCCCGGTTTGCTGGTCGAGCATGCAGTTTTTCTGGGCCCAGGAGGCGGTGCCATGGTCACTCGGCCCGGCCTCGCGTTTTTCGCGCTGCAACATGCGCCAGGCCACCAGCACCATCAACGCGCTGAACAGGCCCATCAGCACGGGCTCCGGCAACTGGTGGGCAAAGAACACGCCCACTGGCGAAAACAACGCGCCAAGCAACGCGATCAGCAACGCAGCACGGTAGCGCACCAGGCCATGGCGCAAACCGTCAATCGCCCCCACCGCTGCCGCCGCGCCCACGGCGAGCAGCGACACCGGCGCCGCCTGGGTCATGCTCAACCCCAGGCCCAGCACCAGCGCCGGCACCCCGAGGATGCCGCCGCCCGCGCCGGTCAGGCCCATGACCAGGCCCATCAATAATCCCAACACACTGGCCAGCAGCATTCAGTCCACCTTGCTCAGGCGGGTCAGCCATTCGCGGCCCTTGAGCATGCCGTTCCAGTAGAACCACGGCAGCAAGGTGGCCTTGAGGAACCACATTGAGCGGCGCGCCTGGGTCGGGTCCAGGGGAAAGGTCGGCAGCAATTTGCCGCCATAGCCGAACTCGGCCAGCACCACCTTGCCCTTCTCCACCGTCAGCGGGCAGGAACCGTAGCCGTCGTACTTGAGCGGCAGCGGCGCCTGTTTGCGCAGGGCCAGCAGGTTTTCGGCGACCACCACGATTTGCTTGCGCGCCGCAGCGGCGGTCTTGGCATTGGTGGTGCCGCACACGTCGCCCAGGCCGAAGATATGCGGGTAACGCAGGTGTTGCAGGCTGTGGGGGTTGACTTCGCACCAGCCGGCGGCGTCAGCCAACGGGCTCTGGCGGATGAACTCCGGGGAGACTTGGGGTGGGACCACGTGAAGCATATCGAAGGATTTCTCTTCAACCGTCGCATTGCCTGCGGCGTCCTTCACTTCGAACCAGGCCTTGCGTGCCGGGCCATCAACCTTCACCAGGTTGGAATTGAACGCCAGGCGGGCAGCGTATTTTTCGATGTACTTCATCAGCGGCGGCACAAACGTCGCCACGCCGAACAGCGCGGCGCCGGCCAGGTTGAATTCGACGTCGATGTTTTTCAGAGCGCCCTGTTTGAGCCAGTGGTCGCACGACAGGTACAGGGCTTTTTGCGGCGCCCCCGCGCATTTGATCGGCATGGCCGGCTGGGTAAAGATCGCCTTGCCGCCCTTGAGTTGCTGCACCAACTGCCACGTATAGGCCGCGTGCTGGTAACTATAGTTGGAGGTGACGCCATGCTGGCCAAGGGTGTCTTGCAGCCCTTCGATCTTCTCCCAGGCCAGGCGCAGGCCAGGGCACACGATGAGGTTGTTCCAGGTGACGCGTTGGCCGCTGTCGAGGACCAGCGTCTGCTCGTCCGGCAGCAGTTCGGTGACGGCGGCCTGTACCCAGGTGACGCCATTGGGCAGTACGTCGGCCAGCCGGCGGCGGGTCTTTTCCAGGTCGTAGGCGCCGCCGCCCACCAGGGTCCAGGCGGGCTGGTAGCAGTGGTGGTCGCTCGGCTCGATCAGGGTGATATTCAGGTGGGGGTCGCGCTTGAGCAGGCTGGCCAGCAGGCCGATCCCCGCCGAGCCGCCGCCGATGACTACGATATCGCCACTGATGGTAGGGCCCCAGTGTTGTTCGGTCATGGTCTATCGCCTTTTGAATTCGATGCACACAAGGAGCGTTGCCGTATGGCGTCACGTCCCGTTACAGGTCGATCCTTTGCCTCGGACCGTTTTTTTCCCTTAAGCTCGCAAGCCTATGTGGAAAACATCTCGAATGTAAGCCGCAATCCACTACAAGGACCGCCGCCATGCCCGCGTTGATACAAGCCTTTCTGGACGAGGCGTCGTCGACCTACACCTACGTCCTACACGAGGCAGATGATGGCCCCTGTGCCATCGTCGACTCGGTGCTCAACTACGACCCGGCCTCCGGGCGCACCGACACCCGCCAGGCCGACAAGGTGATCGCCTACGTGCGCGAACATCGCCTGCAGGTGCTGTGGTTGCTCGAAACCCACGCCCATGCCGACCACCTCTCCGCCGCGCCTTACCTGCGCCGGACGCTGGGCGGCAAGATCGCGATTGGCCAGTCCATCAGCAAAGTGCAGGACGTGTTCAAGAACCTGTTCAACCTGGAGCCGGAATTTCGCGTGGACGGCTCGCAGTTCGATCACTTGTTTGCGCCGGATGAGGTGTTTCATATCGGCTCTATCAAGGCCCAGGCCCTGCATGTACCCGGGCATACCCCGGCGGACATGGCCTACCTGATCGACGATCGGCTGATCCTGGTGGGCGATACGCTGTTCATGCCCGACGTTGGCACGGCGCGCTGCGACTTCCCCGGCGGTGATGCGCGGCAGTTGTATGCATCGATGCGCAAGCTGCTGGCGTTTCCTTTGGAGACCGAGCTGTACGTGTGCCATGACTACCCGCCCGAAGGCCGTGAAGCAAAGTGCCTGACCACGGTGGCCGAGCAGCGCGCGGGGAATATCCATGTGCATGACGGAGTGGATGAAGCGGCGTTTGTCGCGATGCGCACCCAGCGTGATGCCGGGCTGGGGATGCCGACGCTGTTGCTGCCGGCGATCCAGGTGAATGTGCGGGCGGGGAATATGCCGCCTGCAGAGGAAAATGGGGTGACTTACCTGAAGATCCCCTTGAACCAACTGTGAAAGCGGGCAGGCGCGGCCTACGTGCCGCGCCATGTTGCGCGGGTTGCGCGGGTTGCGCGGGTTTTATCAGGCGACGGAGAACTTCGACACGATCTGCTTGAGGTCCACCGCCAGCCTTGACAGCTCTTGACTGGCAATCGAAGTCTGGCCGGCCGCCGAAGAACTCTGGATGGACAGGTCACGGATACTGATCAGGTTCTGGTCCACGGAGCGGGCTACATGGGCCTGCTCCTCGGACGCTGTCGCAATCAACAGGTTGCGCTCATTGATATCCGTGATGGCTTCGGTGATCTGTGTAATGGCCAGGCCCGCTTCATGGGCGATCTTCAAGGAATCCACCGCCTCGTTGCGGTTAAGCGCCATGGAGGACACCGCTTCGCTGGAGCAGCTCTGGATTTTGGCAATCATCTGCTCGATTTCCTGCGTCGATGTCTGCGTTCTATGCGCCAGTGCCCTCACTTCGTCGGCCACCACCGCAAACCCCCTGCCCTGTTCTCCTGCCCTGGCCGCCTCAATGGCGGCGTTCAACGCCAGCAGGTTGGTTTGCTCGGCAATCGAGCGGATCACTTCAACCACCCGTGCAATATCCTGAGCCTGCTTGGCCAGGCCTTCAACTTCCACGCCGGTCTGTTGCACCGTGGCGCTGAGTTTCTCGATTGAGGCGATGGTTTGCGTCACACGCTCCTGACCCATTTTGGCCGAGCGCTGGGAATCTTGCGTCGATTGGGACGCCGACACCGCATTGCGGGCGACCTCCTCCACTGCCGCCGTCATCTCGTTTACGGCCGTGGCGGCCTGGTCCGTCTCCAGGCTTTGGCGCTCGATCCCCGCACTGGATTCGCGGGTAATGGCACTCATCTCCTCCGCCGCCGACGCCAACTGCCCGGACGCTTCCGAGATGTGCTGCAGGGTACTTTTCAGATTCATTTGCATGGACGCGGTAGACCGTTGCAACGCCGTCAGCTCATCATTGCCATTGATCGCAATGGCTACACGTAAATCACCGTCGGCAATTTTGCCGGTCGACACCAGCAATTCACGTACCGGAGCAATGATGCTGCGGGTAAACAAGCGTGCGACCACGACGGTGATCAGCAAGGAGCCGACCATCAGTATCCAGGTAAACAAGCGTGCTGTTTCATACTCGCCGGAGGCAACTTGTACCGCCGCCTTAGAGCCCTTCTCATTCAACGCGATCAGCTCACGGATGGCACGCTGCACATCCAGGGCGATAGGTCCGTTTACATCCCGCAAGTAGGTCGACATCTGTTCAACGGACAGGCTGGAGGCCTGCGCGAGAAACTCATCCATCTTCTGGCTGTAGTTCTTGATGCTGGCTAATGCCCCGTTGTAGGTGGATTGCTCCTCGGGGCTCGACACAAACGGCACATAACGCTCGGCAATGTCGAGCACTTCCGTACGCGTCGCCTTAAGCTTTTCAAGGGAGGCCGGATCCTGGCGGGTGGTTTCCATGGCATAACGACGCAGGTCAAGACGAAGTTTATAAAATGCAGAATCTATCTCACCGGCCAAACGGATACTGGGGAGCCAATTGTTTTCGATTTCAACTGTCGACGAATAAACTTTATCGACTTTTATCAGCGTCATGGCTCCTTGTACTAACAGCAGGAGGCACACCACACCAAAACAAAGTGTGGTACGAAAGTTTAACTTCAAGGCTCTCATGGACATCGCGGCTCACCCCTTTCCTGGACCGCGAACTTCACGGCCTGATGGGGGTTAATGTGTTAAAACACATGTGAAAAATACGTGACTGATTACGCATTTTTTTATTAGCCGAAAAAATAAAATACGATGAAGTTAGTTACCCAGCTAACGATCAAAGTACCCAATGTAATAGCGCGCCGTTATCAAACCATCAGTCCGTCCCTTGGCAGTGGCAGTGCGGTTTTGTAACGCACTTGCTTGAGGGCAAAGCTTGAGCGGATGTTGGCCACGCCCGGCACCTTGGTCAGAAAATCCATCATGAAACGCTCAAGCGACTGGATCGTCGGTACCAGCACCCGGATGAGGTAGTCCGGGTCGCCAGCCATCAGGTAGCACTCCATGACCTCGGGCCGGTCGGAAATCGCGCCTTCGAACTGCTGCAACGCCAACTCATTCTGTTTTTCCAGGCTTACGTGGATGAACACATTGACGTGCAGCCCCAGTAGATCGGCGTCCAGCAAGGTGACCTGCTCGCGAATCAGGCCCAATTCCTCCATTGCCTTCACCCGGTTGAAACACGGCGTGGGCGACAGGTTGACCGAGCGGGCCAGGTCGGCGTTGGTGATGCGGGCGTTCTCCTGCAGGGCGTTGAGAATGCCGATATCGGTACGGTCCAGTTTGCGCATGAGACAAAATCACCTGTTTATTATGTTTATGCAGTTTTTTTATCCGCAAATGATCGTGAGCGCAATGAAACACAGATAAATATTCTTCTACGCCCCGCCTATGATTGTTGTAGGACAAGATTTCTCCTATCCGGAGACTGACTGTCAGCTAGCGCGCCCACTACAAGAAATTCACAAGATCGAGCGTAGAAGCCATGAATCAGCCGTACGAACCGCTGCGCCTGCACGTCCCTGAACCCTCGGGACGCCCAGGCTGCAAGACCGACTTCACCTACCTGCGCCTGACCGACGCCGGCCTGGTGCGCAAACCCGCCATCGACGTAGAACCCGCCGACACCGCCGACCTCGCCAAGGGCCTGATCCGCGTGCTCGACGACCAGGGCCAGGCCCTCGGCCCCTGGGCTGAGGGTGTTCCCGTCGAGATCCTGCGCAAAGGCATGCGCGCGATGCTCAAGACGCGGATTTTCGATAACCGCATGGTCGTCGCCCAGCGTCAGAAAAAAATGTCGTTCTACATGCAAAGCCTTGGCGAAGAAGCCATCGGCAGCGCCCAGGCCCTGGCCTTGAACATCGACGACATGTGCTTCCCCACCTACCGCCAGCAAAGCATCCTGATGGCTCGCGACGTGCCCTTGGTGGACCTGATCTGCCAGTTGCTGTCCAACGAGCGTGATCCGCTCAAGGGCCGCCAGTTGCCGATCATGTATTCGGTGAAAGACGCTGGCTTCTTCACGATCTCCGGCAACCTCGCCACCCAATTCGTACAAGGCGTGGGCTGGGGCATGGCCTCGGCGATCAAGGGCGATACCAAGATCGCCTCCGCCTGGATCGGCGACGGCGCCACCGCCGAATCCGACTTCCACACGGCCCTCACCTTTGCCCACGTGTACCGCGCGCCGGTGATCCTCAACGTGGTCAACAACCAGTGGGCCATCTCCACCTTCCAAGCCATCGCCGGCGGCGAAGCCACCACCTTTGCCGGACGCGGCGTGGGTTGTGGTATCGCCTCCCTGCGTGTGGACGGCAACGACTTCATCGCGGTATACGCCGCTTCCGCCTGGGCTGCCGAACGTGCGCGCCGCAACCTCGGACCCACGCTGATCGAATGGGTCACCTACCGTGCCGGCCCGCACTCCACGTCGGACGATCCATCCAAATACCGCCCCGCCGATGACTGGAGCCACTTCCCCCTCGGCGACCCGATTGCCCGCCTCAAGCAGCACCTGATCAAGATTGGCCAGTGGTCCGAAGAGGAACACGCGGCGGTCAGTGCCGAACTTGAAGCCGAAGTAATTGCGGCGCAAAAACAAGCCGAACAGTACGGCACCCTTGCCGGCGGCCAGATTCCAAGCGCCGCGACCATGTTCGAAGACGTCTACAAAGAGATGCCGGAGCACTTGAAGCGCCAGCGTCAAGCGTTGGGGATCTGACATGAACGATCACAACAACAGCATTGAAGTGGAAACCGCCATGACCACCACCACCATGACCATGATCCAGGCCCTGCGCTCGGCCATGGATGTGATGCTCGAACGTGACGATAACGTGGTGGTATTCGGCCAGGACGTCGGCTATTTCGGCGGCGTATTCCGTTGCACCGAAGGCTTGCAGACCAAGTACGGCAGTTCGCGGGTGTTTGACGCGCCGATCTCCGAAAGCGGCATTATCGGCGTGGCCGTGGGCATGGGCGCCTACGGCCTGCGCCCGGTCGCCGAAATCCAGTTCGCCGACTACGTCTACCCTGCCACCGACCAGATCATCTCCGAAGCGGCACGCCTGCGTTATCGCTCGGCCGGCCAGTTCACCGCGCCGCTGACCATGCGCATGCCTTGCGGCGGCGGCATCTACGGCGGCCAGACCCACAGCCAGAGTATCGAAGCGGTGTTCACCCAGGTGTGCGGCCTGCGCACGGTGATGCCGTCCAACCCCTATGACGCCAAGGGCCTGTTGATCGCCTCCATCGAAAACGATGACCCGGTGATCTTCCTTGAGCCCAAACGCCTGTACAACGGTCCGTTCGATGGCCATCACGACCGGCCCGTCACCCCATGGTCGAAGCACCCGCAAGCCCAAGTGCCGGACGGTTACTACACCGTGCCGCTGGACGTGGCCGCCATCGTGCGTCCGGGCTCGGCCGTGACCGTGCTGACCTACGGCACCACGGTGTATGTGTCGCAAGTCGCCGCCGAAGAAACCGGCATCGACGCCGAAGTCATCGACCTGCGCAGCCTGTGGCCGCTGGACTTGGAAACCATCGTCAACTCCGTCAAGAAGACCGGCCGCTGCGTGGTGGTGCACGAAGCCACTCGCACCTGCGGCTTTGGCGCCGAGTTGGTCGCACTGGTGCAGGAGCATTGCTTCCACCACCTGGAAGCGCCGATCGAACGCGTCACCGGTTGGGACACCCCCTACCCGCACGCGCAGGAGTGGGCGTATTTCCCAGGCCCGTCCCGAGTGGGCGCGGCGTTGAAACGGGTCATGGAGGTCTGAATGGGCACGCACGTTATCAAGATGCCGGACATTGGCGAAGGCATCGCGGAAGTTGAACTGTCGGTGTGGCATGTGAAGGTCGGCGACATGGTGGTCGAAGACCAGGTGCTGGCGGATGTGATGACCGACAAGGCGATGGTGGACATTCCCTCGCCGGTGCATGGCAAGGTGATTTCCCTCGGCGGCGAGCCGGGTGAAGTCATGGCCGTGGGCAGTATTTTGATCAGCATTGAAGTGGAGGGTGCGGGCAACGCCAAGGACGCGCCGGTCGTGAAGGAGGCGCCGAAGGCCGCCCCGGTGGTGCAAGCCAAGCCTGCACCGGTGGTGGTTGAAAGCCAACCCGCTCCGGTTGTCGCAGCCCAGGCCCCGGTGGCCCGTACCGCCGACGAACGCCCATTGGCCTCCCCTGCCGTGCGCAAACATGCGCTGGATGCGGGGATTCAACTGCGCCTGGTCCAGGGCTCAGGCCCGGCGGGCCGGATTCTGCACGAAGATCTGGACGCTTACTTGCAGCAGCGTCCGACGCAAACCCAAACCGCAGCCAACCCCTACGCCGAACGCAACGACGAAGAACAGATCCCGGTGATCGGCATGCGCCGCAAGATCGCCCAGCGCATGCAGGACGCCACCCGGCGGGCCGCGCATTTCAGCTACGTGGAAGAAATCGACGTCACCGCTCTCGACGAACTGCGCGTGCACCTCAATGAGAAGCACGGAGACACGCGTGGCAAGCTGACCCTGCTGCCGTTCATCGTGCGAGCCATGGTCGTGGCGCTGCGGGACTTTCCACAGATCAATGCGCGTTACGACGACGAAGCCCAGGTCATCACCCGCCTTGGCGCGGTTCACGTAGGTGTCGCCACCCAAAGCGACGTGGGCCTGATGGTACCGGTGGTGCGTCACGCCGAGGCCCGCAGCCTGTGGGGCAATGCCGAGGAAATCGCACGTTTGGCCACTGCTGCACGCAATGGCAAGGCCAGCCGTGACGAGCTGTCCGGTTCGACCATCACCCTGACCAGCCTCGGCGCCTTGGGCGGCATCGTCAGCACGCCGGTGCTCAACCTGCCGGAAGTGGCCATCGTCGGCGTCAACCGCATCGTCGAGCGGCCGATGGTGATCAAGGGCCAGATCGTGGTGCGCAAGATGATGAACCTCTCCAGTTCCTTCGATCACCGCGTGGTCGATGGCATGGATGCAGCGCAATTCATCCAGGCCATTCGCGGCCTGCTCGAACAACCCGCCAGCCTGTTCCTGGAGTAAGGCATGACGCAGACATTGAATACCACGCTGCTGATTATCGGCGGCGGCCCTGGCGGTTATGTGGCGGCGATCCGTGCCGGCCAACTGGGCATCCCGACCCTCCTGGTGGAAGGCCAGGCGCTGGGCGGCACCTGCCTGAATATCGGCTGCATCCCGTCCAAGGCGTTGATCCATGTGGCCGAGCAATTCCAGCAAACAGTCCAGCACAGCCAGGGTTCACACCTGGGCATCGAAGTGGATGTGCCAACCCTGGACATCCGCAAGAGCGTGGAATGGAAAGACGGCATCGTTGACCGCCTGACCACCGGCGTCGCCGCGCTGCTGAAGAAGCACAAGGTGCAAGTGATCTACGGCTGGGCCAAGGTGGTGGACGGCAAGACCGTCGACGTCGGCGACCAGCGCATCCAGTGCGAACACCTGTTGCTGGCCACCGGTTCGAAAAGCGTCAACCTGCCGATGCTGCCGATTGGCGGGCCGATCATCTCGTCCACCGAGGCGCTGACGCCCACGCGGGTGCCCAAGCGCCTGATCGTGGTGGGTGGCGGCTACATCGGCCTGGAACTGGGGATTGCCTACCGTAAGCTTGGCGCCGAGGTCAGCGTGGTCGAGGCGCAGGATCGCATCCTGCCGGCCTACGACGCCGAATTGACCCAACCGGTGAACGAGTCCCTCAAGCACTTGGGGGTGAAGCTGTTCCTCAAGCACAGCGTCAGCGGTTTTGCCGACAACCAGTTGCAGGTACGTGACCCGAAGGGTGACACCCTCTCGCTGGAAACCGACCAGGTGCTGGTCGCCGTGGGTCGCACCCCCAACACCCAGGGCTGGAACCTTGAGGCGCTGAACCTGGAGATGAACGGCGCGGCGGTCAAAATCGACAGCCGCTGCCAGACCAGCATGCGCAACGTGTGGGCCATCGGCGACCTGAGCGGCGAGCCGATGCTGGCCCATCGGGCCATGGCCCAAGGTGAAATGGTTGCCGAACTGATCAGCGGTAAATCCCGCGAATTCAACCCGGCGGCAATCCCGGCCGTGTGCTTTACCGACCCGGAACTGGTGGTGGTCGGCAAGACACCCGATGAAGCCAAGGCCGCCGGCCTGGACTGCATCGTGTCGAGTTTCCCGTTTGCCGCCAACGGCCGCGCAATGACCCTGGAGTCGAAAACCGGCTTCGTACGGGTGGTGGCACGCCGCGACAATCATCTGATCGTCGGCTGGCAAGCAGTTGGCGCCGGCGTCTCGGAGCTGTCCACCGCCTTCGGCCTGAGCCTGGAAATGGGCGCGCGCCTGGAAGACGTGGCCGGCACCATCCACGCCCATCCGACCCTCGGCGAGGCGGTGCAGGAGGCTGCGCTGCGGGCGCTGGGCCACGCGCTGCACCTGTAAAACCGCGGGGAGGCCATCGGGGGCAAGCCCCCTCCCACAGGGGAATGCATGCCAAATGGGGGTGGGGGCTTGCCCCCGATAGCGGTGGATCGGTCAATACAGAGGCTGAAGGCGTCCACCCAGTGGCTCCCACACAAGCCAAGAATGCAGTATTGTTGCGCCCATTCAGAAAAAAAACCGACTTGACCAAAGATAGAGGGTGTCATGGGTAACGAAAGCATCAATTGGGACAAGCTGGGTTTTGACTACATCAAGACCGACAAGCGGTTTCTCCAGGTCTGGAAAAACGGCGAATGGCAAGCTGGCACCCTGACCGACGACAACGTGCTGCACATCAGCGAGGGCTCCACCGCCCTGCACTATGGCCAGCAATGCTTTGAAGGCCTCAAGGCCTACCGCTGCAAGGACGGCTCGATCAACCTGTTCCGCCCGGACCAGAACGCCGCCCGCATGCAGCGCAGCTGCGCGCGCCTGCTGATGCCGCATGTGTCGACCGAAGACTTCATCGACGCCTGCAAACAAGTGGTCAAGGCCAACGAGCGCTTCATCCCGCCGTATGGCAGTGGCGGCGCGCTGTACCTGCGCCCGTTCGTGATCGGCACCGGTGACAACATCGGTGTGCGTACCGCGCCGGAGTTCATCTTCTCGGTGTTCGCCATCCCGGTTGGCGCCTACTTCAAAGGCGGCCTGGTGCCACACAACTTCCAGATCTCCACCTTCGACCGCGCCGCCCCCCAGGGCACCGGTGCCGCCAAGGTCGGTGGCAACTACGCCGCCAGCCTGATGCCGGGCGCCGAAGCGAAGAAATCCGGTTTCGCCGATGCGATCTACCTGGACCCGATGACTCACTCGAAAATCGAAGAAGTCGGCTCGGCCAACTTCTTCGGGATCACCCACGACAATAAGTTCATCACACCGAAGTCGCCTTCGGTGCTGCCAGGCATCACCCGCCTGTCGCTGATCGAACTGGCCAAGACCCGCCTGGGCCTGGAAGTGGTCGAGGGCGAAGTGTTCATCGACAAACTGGACCAATTCAAGGAAGCCGGTGCCTGCGGTACCGCTGCGGTGATCTCGCCGATCGGCGGTATCCAGTACAACGGCAAGCTGCACGTGTTCCACAGCGAGACCGAAGTCGGCCCGATCACCCAGAAGCTCTACAAAGAGCTGACCGGCGTGCAGACCGGCGACGTTGAAGCGCCAGCGGGCTGGATCGTCAAGGTCTAAGCCACACCAAGCTACGCCCCAACCCCATGTGGGAGCTGGCTTGCCAGCTCCCACATTTGAGCTCAGGTGTTCTCAGGATCGAGTCGGAATATTCCCAACAATTTTCTTCCCCATACTGATCCTCGGCTCCACCCCATACCCCAACGCCTCGTAAAACCCCGCCACCGCCTCATTGCCACTGGTGATCTGCAGGTTGATCTTCATGCAGCCCAGCGCCGTCAATGCCTGTTCCGCATGCCGCACCAGTGACGAACCCAGGCCATGACGCCGATAGTCAACGTGCACCGCCACCGAATACAGCCAGCCACGATGGCCGTCGTAGCCCGCCAGAATCGTCCCGATCACAGTTTTTTTGTCGGTCGCCACAAAAAACAACCCATCGTTGACGGCCAGCTTTTTATCAATCGCCAGGGTCGGCAGGTTATGGGCGGTTTCGTAGCCAAAAGCCTCCTGCCATAGCGCAACCACTTGCGCACGATGCTGACGGTCGCGATAGGGCCCGATGGGATGCCTGGACAGCAGCGCCTTTTCCATCACCAACGTACGCTCGTTGCCGTGGTAGACGTCGCGCACAGTATGGAACCCCAACTTGGCATAGAACGGTTCGGCGGTCAGCGAAGACGGCACGCTCAGTACCGTGACCCCGGCCTCGCGGGCGCGTAACTCGATTTCAATCAACAACAACCGCCCAATGCCCTGCCCTTGCAGCACCGGATTGACGAACACCGAGCGCACCACACTGCCGTCGAGTGCGGCGGTGGCCACGATCACCCGATCCTGAATCGCCACCAGCACCACGCGGCGCTCAAGCAATGCCAGTACCGCATCCGGCGTGAAGTTACTGGCGACCCGGGCAATCACATCCGCCGGATAATCCCGCGCATTACTGCTGTGCAATGCCGCCAGAATCACTTGGCTAATCCCCTCGGCATCGGCGGGCTGGGCAATACGAACAACGGTAGACATGGCTCCTCCTGGCTGACCGCGCTATCAGAGTCGCCACTGTAGCAATGTGGGAAGGAGCACGCTCCCTCCCTTATTTGATCGCCTCTCAGGCTCGACAGCCGATTCGGCTGCCCGACCCCACTTTTCAGCTTTACCGGCTGAGCCACCCCCCAGTTTCAGCCGAGATCCTTGCGCAACAACCGCCACAATAACCGCACTGGCCCACTCCATGACGGCGCTCTGTGCGCAGCAGAAACCGCTGGCCGCCTTCCAATAACAAGGAGCATTTCCATGACCCGCTATATCGACGTCAATGACCTCAGCTATCTGGTCGCGCAAAAAGGCCTGCAAACCTGCCTGACCGAAATGGCCGAATACATTCGCGCCGACTACCTGCGCTGGCAGGATTTCGAGAAATGCGCACGCCTGGCCAACCACTCCCCGGATGGCGTGATCGAGCTGATGCCGGTGTCCGACGCGTCGCTGTATGCCTTCAAGTACGTCAACGGTCACCCGAAAAACACCCTGGCCGGCATGCTCACCGTGATGGCCTTTGGCGCGCTGGGCGATGTCGACACAGGCAAGCCGGTGCTGCTGGCGGAAATGACCCTGACCACTGCCATTCGTACAGCCGCCACCTCAGCCCTGGTCGCCCGCTACCTGGCGCGCGAGAACAGCCGCAGCATGGCGTTGATCGGTAATGGCTCGCAGAGTGAATTCCAAGCCCTGGCCTTCCACGCCATGCTCGGCATCACGGAAATCCGTCTGTTCGACATCGATGCCAAAGCCACCGCCAAACTGGCCGACAACCTCAAGGCTTTTCCGGCCATCAAGGTGATCCTGGCCGGCAGCGTCGCCGAAGCGGTCAAAGGCGCGGATATCGTCACCACCGTCACGGCCGACAAGGCCTACGCCACCATCCTCACAGACGAAATGATCGAACCCGGCATGCACCTCAACGCGGTGGGCGGCGATTGTCCAGGCAAAACCGAGCTGGACCGACGCATCGTCGAGCGCGCCCGCGTGATCGTCGAGTACGAGCCACAAAGCCGCATCGAAGGTGAAATCCAGCAGATGCCGCACGACTCACCGGTGACTGAACTGTGGCAAGTGATCAACGGCCAGCAGCCCGGCCGTGAGAACGCGCACCAGATCACCCTGTTCGACTCCGTGGGCTTTGCCATCGAAGACTACTCGGCGCTGCGTTACGTACTGGATGTGGCCAAGGCACTGGACGTGGGCAGCGAACTTGAGCTGGTGCCGGACCTCGCCGACCCGAAAGACTTGTTTGCCCGACTCGCCCAGCAGCCTCGCGTGCAACAGCAAAAGCGCGCCTGAAGTGTGCAGGCACGTCCCCGAGCGCATACAGACGTTGACGGAGGAAGGCCGTACCATGTGAAGGGTCAGGCAAACACGCAAGGTTTGCCGCCATTTATTCCAACCGTTTGAAGTGAACCCCATGGATACCAAGGCCTCCGGACCCCATTCCGCCCCCGTACTGGACCGCATCGATGAAGCCATCATCGAAGTGCTGCGCCACCAGGGC
This sequence comes from Pseudomonas sp. QC2, assembly GCF_002859085.1. Classification (NCBI taxonomy): domain Bacteria; kingdom Pseudomonadati; phylum Pseudomonadota; class Gammaproteobacteria; order Pseudomonadales; family Pseudomonadaceae; genus Pseudomonas; species Pseudomonas sp. QC2. Next base: position 238,111 of record NZ_PKKS01000003.1, on the reverse strand, counting down.
CGTATCACCTACGAAAAGCTTTCGTCGCTGGTGCACCTCACCCCCAGGCCCTGCCTGGAGCGGGTGCGCAAGTTGGAGCGACGCGGGGTGATCCGTGGCTATGGGGCGATCATCGATGTGCAGATGGTCTCGCCAGGGCTGTCGCTGCTGGTGTTGGTGGCTTTGTCCAACCAGAGCGGGCGCTCGGCGCAAAAGGCCTTCGAAGCCTGCGTGAAGGCCTGCCCCCAGGTATTCGAATGCCAACTGATCAGCGGGCCGTTTGACTACAGCCTGCGCATGCGTTGCCGGGACATGGAGCACTACCGGGTGCTGACGGAGACTTGGTTGAACAATGATGAGTTACACATTGATAAGCTGGTGGCGCATCCGGAGTTGGCGGTGGTCAAGAACACCGCCACCGAGCTGGCCTGAACCTATCGCTCCAAAACGATGCAGATCTAATGTGGGAGCGGGCAAGCCCCCTCCCACACCAGCCCCTCCTGCATTTTCAACCTTGCCCGATTAAGATTTTCTTGCCGGGCCTGGCCCCAATCAGCCTGGCCTGCCCATCCTTCTGCTTCCCCGTCCGCGCTTCACTGATCAACCCCGGTATCAACTTGCCCTCCGGCAGATTCTTCCAGAACCGGCTCGGCAAATGCCCTTCCATGACCTTGGGGTTCAACCGCGCCGGGTTGAAGATATGGCTGTAGTAGGTCAGCCACATCGCACTGTGGGGATCCTCGACATTCTGCGCCAGCTGCCGCCACGCTTCGGGGCACTCGCGCTGATGGATCAACTGTTCGCCATCGTAGTAAACCCCATCCAACGGCGTGGCGATCATCCAGCGATGACGACCCATGCGCCCGATAAAGTGCTGGCTGGCTGATTTCAGGATGTCATGGGCCGGTTCATGCCAGGCCACGTACTCGGGCAATTCCGGCCCAGCCCCGGCCGGCAACGCGATAAACCGCACAAATGCATGCAGGTGGTGCGCCTCGCGACTGACCTGCTTGATCCGCCGCTGCAACTCGCTGCCCAGCTTGTCCCCGGCCAGCATTGCGGTGCGGTCGCCGTGGCTGACTCGCCACAACACTTCGTATAACAAGCTCCAGCGCTGGTCGCCGTGGTAACAAGCGGCCGACTCCAGCAGCTGCAGCAGGGCCTTGGGCACCCGCGTCTGGAAAGGCCCCGGTGCCTCGGGAATCGACTGGTCAGTGGCAAACAGGTCCGCCACCTCCGCCTCCCCCCAGCTCACCTGGCTGGGGTCGACCTGATGGCTGAGCAGCCAGCGCGCCTGTTCGCGCCAGGTGCTGAACAGGTTGTCGCATTCCAGGCTGATCATCCCCACAACCCCATTTGCTGCGGTTGCGGGCGGTCGCGCAATTGCTCGCGCAGCAACACGCTGGTGCTGTCGGCCTGTTGCGGGTGGTAGTCACTGGTGATGAAAAACGGCTTGGCTTTCGCCAGCACGCAGCGCATGCGCGCCAGGTCTTCGAAGCGGATCTTGCGTTCACGACGCAGGTCCACCAGGCGCTGGGTGGTACGCAAGCCAATGCCCGGAATGCGTGCAATCAAGGTCGGTTCGGCGCGGTTCAGGTCCAGGGGGAACACGTCGCGGTTATCCAGGGCCCAGGCCAGCTTGGGGTCGATGTCCAGGGCCAGGTGGCCGGGGCCTTCGAATAATTCGTTCGCACTGAAACCGTAGCTGCGCAGCAGGAAGTCAGCCTGGTACAAACGGTGTTCACGCATCAGCGGCGGCGCGGCCAGGGGCACGCTTTTAGGGCTGTTGGGGATGGGGCTGAAGGCCGAGTAATACACACGGCGCAATTTGAAGTTGCCGTACAACGCCTCGGCCCCGTGAAGAATGGTGCTGTCGTCGGTGTCGTCGGCGCCCACGATCATCTGCGTGCTCTGCCCGGCCGGGGCAAAGCGCGGGGCGCGCGGTTCGTTGAGCACGGTCTGCTCGCCGGTGTAGATGGTCTGCATGGCCTGCTTGATCGAAACGATCTGTTTTTCCGGCGCCAGGGTGTGCAGGCTGGCCTCGGTGGGCAGTTCGATGTTCACGCTCAACCGATCGGCATACCGCCCCGCTTCGGCGATGAGCGCCGGATCTGCATCGGGGATGGTCTTGAGGTGGATATAGCCGCGAAAATCGTGTTCTTCGCGCAGCAGTTTGGCCACGCGCACCAATTGCTCCATGGTGTAGTCGGACGAACGGATGATACCGGAGCTGAGAAACAGCCCGCTGACGCAATTGCGCCGGTAGAAATCCAGGGTCAGGGTGACCACCTCCTCCGGGCTGAAACGCGCGCGGGGCACGTCGCTGGAGCGGCGGTTGACGCAGTACTGGCAGTCATAGAGACAGAAATTGGTGAGCAACACCTTGAGCAACGACACACAACGCCCGTCGGGGGTGTAGCTGTGACAGATGCCCATGCCATCGGTGGAACCCAGCCCCGCCTTGCCCTCGGAGCTGCGCTTGGGCGCGCCACTGCTGGCGCAGGACGCGTCGTACTTGGCGGCGTCGGCGAGGATGCTGAGTTTTTCGATCAACTGCATGGAGGGCTACCGATACTGGTTTTTTGTACAGTACCAGTAGCTCAACCATCACGCCAGTGCCGTCTGTAGGACCGTGTGTTTGTGGCGAGGGAGCTTGCTCCCGCTGGGCTGCGGAGCGGCCCCAAAAAAGCCGGCTCCAGCTGCGCTGTCGAGCGGGAGCAAGCTCCCTCGCCACAACGATCAGCTGGCGGTAGCGAGTAGCAAGTCCTGCACCGACCGCCCCTTGCCGCGCCCACGGTCCAGCGCATACAACGACGCCGCAATCTCATCCGCCCGAATCGGCAGCACCGACAGCAAGGTGTCGCTCAACCCATGGCTGGCCTGGCTGAAACCCTGGATGTAGATGCCGGCGTTGCAACGCTCGTCGGTGACGATGCGGTAGTCGCGCGCCACGTCAAAGTCGCCCAGGTAGCCTTCCAGCGGCGCCAACAAGGCGCGGTGTGTCTGGCGCTCGTAGCCGGTGGCCAGGATCACCGCGTCGTAATGGTTGACGCTGGTTTCCCCGTTGGCGTTGTTGCGCAGCACCAGTTCAATGCCCAGCGGGCCTGGCGTGGCCTTCTCGACCACGGTCATGGTGCGGAACGCCTGGCGGGCGATGCCGGAGACTTTCTGGCGGTAGAAGATGCCGTAGATGCGCTCGATCAGGTCCAGGTCGACCACCGAATAGTTGGTGTTCTGGTACTCGGCCACCAGGCGTTCACGTTCGGCGCCCTCCTGCTGGAACACCAAGTCGGTAAAGGCCGGCGAAAACACTTCATTGACGAACGGGCTGTCATCGGCGGGCTTGAGTGCCGAGCCGCGCAGGATCATGTCGACCTGCACCGACGGGAAGCTGTCGTTCAGGTCGATAAAGGCTTCGGCCGCACTCTGGCCGCCGCCGATAATGGCGATGCGCATGGCCTTGCCCTCGACACACGGCTGCGAGGCCATGCGCTCCAGGTACTGGGAGTGGTGGAACACCCGGCTGTCACCCTTGAGCGCCTTGAACGCTTCGGGAATCCGCGGCGTGCCGCCGGCGCTGACCACCACCGAGCGGGTGGTGCGCACATGCTGCTCGCCGAGGGCATCGCGGGAGATCACGCGCAGGGCTTCGACCTGCTGCTGATGCAGGATCGGCTCGATGGCCAGCACTTCCTCGCCATAGCGCGCCTGGGCCTGGAACTGCCCGGCGACCCAGCGCAGGTAGTCGTTGTACTCCATGCGGCAGGGGTAAAAGGTGCCGAGGTTGATAAAGTCCACCAAGCGGTCGTGGGCTTTCAGGTAATTAACGAACGAATACGGGCTGGTGGGGTTGCGCAGGGTCACCAGGTCCTTGAGGAACGAAATCTGCAATTCGCTCTGGGTCACCAGGGTATTGCCGTGCCAGCGGTAGTCGGCCTGTTTGTCGAGAAACAGCACGTCCAGTTTGCCCTGGGCCTTTTCGCGCTCCTGCAGGGCGATGGCCAGCGCCAGGTTCGAAGGGCCGAATCCGATACCGATCAGGTCGTGAACCGCGGGCGAAGCAATTGCCTGTGTCATTCCAGTGTCCTCTGGATAAGCCCCTTGGCGGTGGGGCGGGAATACCTTCAAGACCTGCACAACAGGTCATGTGTTGATAGGAAACGAGGACAATGAAATAAAATTTAACTGATCATTGATCAGTGGGCTTCCCACTCGCGCATCCGCACCCGGCAATGCTTCATGGCATTGACGATGTGTTTTTCCACCAGCGCGCGGGAAATGCACAGACGTTCGGCAATTTGCACATGGGTCAAACCCTCGAGTTTGCGCAGCAGGAAGCTGTCGCGACAGGCAGGGGGCAGCTCGGCCAGGGCGCGCTCGAGCAGTTCCAGGCGCTGGCTGTGGTCATGGGTGGTGTGAGGTGAACAGGCGGCGAAACGCTCTTCGCTGTCCAGCACATCCAAGGGCTCAACCTGGCGCAAGGCGTTGCGCCGGTGGCCATCGATCACCAGATTGAGCGCGGTGCGGTACAAAAAGGCGCGGGGTTGTTCGATCGGCGTGTCGCTGGAACGTTCCAGCACCCGGACATAAGCGTCATGCACCACATCCTCGGCCACCTGACGGTTGCCCAGCTTGGCGTTGAGGAAACACACCAGCTCGCGATAGTAGTTTTCCAACATGACTCCCGACCGCCGGGTGGCGGCATTAGGTCCCTGAGTACAAAAAAAGACGGCGTTTACGTAATGGCAGTTTGGATGTGTGCAATTTATAGTAATTCTCATCTACTTTTAAAGCAGACTTGCATCAACGGAGGTTTTTTTTCTTCGAGGGCTGATGTAACTGCTTGTGTAACCGCCTAAATCCCCGCGCCTTTCTCTCGTTTACTTGTCAGCTCCCCGCAACTGCGGTCCGAACTTTCCTGGCTGGAAACCCAAGCATGAAACGCCCTCGACCTGCCCGACGCGCCTTGCTCGCTATCGCGTGCCTGATCCCCATCATCGCCGTCGCCGCCTGGCAGGTGCTGCCGCCCGGGCGTGACGCCCTCACCACCGTCGCCGTCACCCGCGGCAATATCGAAAACAGCGTGACTGCCCTGGGCACCCTGCAACCTCGCCGCTACGTGGACGTGGGCGCCCAGGCATCGGGGCAGATCCGCAAGATCCACGTCGAGGCCGGCGACCACGTCCAGGAAGGCCAATTGCTGGTGGAGATCGACCCGTCCACGCAAAAAGCCAAGCTCGACGCCAGCCGCTACGCCATCGAAAACCTCAAGGCCCAGCTGCAGGAACAAAAGGCCCAGCATGAACTGGCACGCCAGAAGTACCAGCGCCAGCAACGCCTGGCTGCCGGCAACGCCACCCGTGAAGAAGATGTGCAAACCGCCAAGGCTGAATTGAGCGCCACCCAGGCCCGAGTCGACATGTTCCAGGCGCAGATCCTGCAAGCCCAGGCCAGCCTGCGCAGCGATGAGGCCGAGTTGGGCTACACGCGCATCTACGCGCCGATGACCGGCACGGTGGTGGCGGTGGACGCGCGGGTCGGCCAGACCCTCAACGCCCAGCAGCAGACGCCGCTGATCCTGCGCATCGCCAAATTGTCGCCGATGACCGTGTGGGCGGAAGTCTCGGAAGCCGATATCGGCCACGTCAAACCTGGCATGACCGCGTATTTCACCACCCTCAGCGGCGGCAACCGGCGCTGGAGCAGCACGGTGCGGCAAATCCTGCCGATCCCGCCCAAGCCATTGAATGAAACCCAGGGCAGCGGCAGCCCCAACAGCTCGAGTAAAAGCGGCAGCGGCCGCGTGGTGCTGTACACCGTGCTGCTGGACGTGGACAACAGCGACAACGCGTTGATGGCCGAAATGACCACCCAGGTGTTTTTCGTCGCCGGCCAAGTCAAGGATGCCCTCACCGCACCGGTCGCCGCACTGCAAGGCACGTCCAGTGCCGACAGGCAGATCGCCCGGGTCGTGACCGACAACGGTCGTATCGAGGAGCGCCACGTGCGGCTGGGCATCAGCGACCGCCTGCGCGTACAGGTGCTCGACGGCCTGAACGAAGGCGACCGCCTGCTGATCGGTCCGGCCGACGGCAATGGGGGTTGAGGTGAGCACGCCCCTGATCGAACTCAAGAACATCCGCAAATCCTACGGCGGCGGCGACAGCCCGCAGGTCGACGTGTTGCGCGGCATCGACCTGTCGATCCATGCCGGGGAATTCGTCGCCATCGTCGGCGCCTCCGGCTCCGGCAAGTCCACGTTGATGAATATCCTCGGCTGCCTCGACCGTCCCAGCGTCGGCGACTACCTGTTCGCCGGCGAGAACGTCGCGCACCTGGACAGTGACGAACTCGCCTGGCTGCGCCGCGAAGCCTTTGGTTTTGTGTTCCAGGGCTACCACTTGATTCCCTCGGGTTCAGCCCAGGAAAACGTCGAGATGCCGGCGATCTACGCCGGTATCAGCGCCGCCGAGCGCCATGCCCGCGCCAGCGCCCTGCTCACCCGCCTGGGCCTGGCCGAGCGCACCGGCAACCGCCCGCATCAGCTCTCCGGTGGCCAGCAACAACGGGTGTCCATCGCCCGTGCGTTGATGAACGGCGGGCACATCATCCTCGCCGACGAACCTACCGGCGCCCTCGACAGCCACAGCGGCGCCGAGGTCATGACCCTGCTCGACGAACTGGCCAGCCAGGGCCACGTGGTGATCCTGATCACCCACGACCGCGAAGTCGCGGCGCGGGCCAACCGCATCATCGAGATTCGCGATGGCTTGATCATCAGTGACTCGGCCCAGGACAGCGACGCAGTCCCAGGCGCCTCAACGGGCGCCCTGCAAGCCGTGGACCTGCGCCAACGCCTGGCCGACGGCGCCGAACACAATGGCGCGTGGAAAGCCGAACTGGTGGACGCGGTGCAGGCCGCCTGGCGGGTGATGTGGATCAACCGATTCCGCACCGCGCTGACCCTGTTGGGCATCATCATCGGCGTGGCGTCGGTGGTGGTGATGCTGGCGGTGGGTGAAGGCAGCAAGCGCCAGGTCATGGCGCAGATGGGCGCGTTCGGCTCCAACATTATCTACCTCAGCGGGTCGTCGCCTAACCCGCGTACGCCGCTGGGGATCGTGACCCTCAACGATGTCCATGCACTGGCGGCCTTGCCCCAGGTGCAACGCATCATGCCGGTCAACGGCAGCGAAGCCGGCGTGCGTTTCGGCAACGTCGATTACATGGCCTATGTGGGTGGCAACGACACCAACTTCCCGGCGATTTTCAATTGGCCGGTGGTCGAGGGCAATTACTTCACGGCCGCCGACGAGCGTGCCGCTGCCACCGTGGCGGTGATCGGTCATCGCGTGCGTGAAAAGCTGTTCAAGGGCGAGGTCGACCCCATCGGCCAGTACATCCTGATTGAGAACGTGCCGTTCCAGGTCATCGGCGTGCTCGCGGAAAAAGGCGCCAGCTCCGGTAACAAGGACAGTGACGACCGTATCGCCATCCCTTACACCGCCGCCAGCGTGCGCCTGTTCGGCAGCTACAACCCCGAGTACGTGGTGATCGCCGCGGCCGATGCGCGCAAGGTGCGCGAGGCCGAGTTGGCGATCGACCAGTTGATGCAAACGCTGCACAACGGTAAGCGCGATTACGAGCTGACCAACAACGCCGCCATGATCCAGGCCGAGGCGCGCACGCAGAACACCCTGTCGCTGATGCTCGGTTCGATTGCCGCGATTTCCCTGCTGGTGGGCGGCATTGGCGTAATGAATATCATGCTGATGACCGTGCGCGAGCGGACCCGCGAAATCGGCATCCGCATGGCCACCGGCGCACGCCAGCGCGACATCCTGCGCCAGTTCCTCACCGAAGCGGTGATGCTCTCGGTCGTCGGCGGCCTGTGCGGCATTGCCCTGGCGCTGCTGGTGGGTGGCGTGCTGGTGCTGGCCAAGGTGGCGGTGCAGTTTTCCCTGGTGGCCGTAATGGGCGCATTTGGTTGCGCGCTGGTCACCGGTGTCGTATTCGGCTTCATGCCGGCCCGTAAAGCTGCCCGGCTCGATCCGGTTAAGGCGTTGACCAGTGAATAAACGATCCCTGTGCATGCCCGGCCTGTGCGTGTTACTCAGCGCCTGCGCCGGCCACCCTCCCGCCCTCGACAGCGGCATCGCTGCGCCCGCCAGCTGGCAATATGCCGAGCGTGACGCGGCGCAGGCCACCAACCAGCACTGGTGGACACAGTTCGGCAGTGCGCAGTTGAACCGTCTGGTCGAGCAAGCCCGCCGTGACAGTTTTAACGTGGCCGCCGCCACGGCCCGCGTGCGCCAGGCCCAGGCCAGTGCAGTGATCGCCGGGGCACCGTTGTTGCCGGAGGTGAAGTTCAACCTCGCCACCAGCCATCAGAAATTGCTGCGTGGCCAGGGCGGGCCGGACCTGGACGTGTCACAAAGCGATGACGCCGTCGACAACTTCGGCGCCAACCTCACGGCCAGTTACGAAGTGGACTTCTGGGGTGGCCGCGCCGCCGCCCGTGACAGCGCCCTGCACAGCCTGCGCGCCAGCGAGTTTGACCAGGCTACCGTGGAACTGACCCTGCTCAGCAGCGTGGCCGACCGCTACGCCCAGACCCTCGCCGCCCACCAGCGCGAGCAAATCGCCGCGCTTAACCTGGCCAACGCCCGCAACGTGCTCGACCTGGTGCAGACCCGCTACGATGCCGGCTCCGCCACCGCCCTCGAACTGGCCCAGCAAAAAAGCCTGGTAGCCAGCCAGCAACGCCAGTTGCCCCTGATACAGCAACTGGCCGAAGAATCCCGCATCACCCTCGCCGCCCTGCTCGGCCAGCCGGTGCAGGCCCTGAATCTGCGGGCCGAGCCCTTCCAGGCGCTGACCTGGCCAACCATCGGTGCCGGCATGCCCAGCCAATTGCTCAGCCGCCGGCCCGATATCGCCAAGGCCGAGGCGCAATTGGCCGCGGCGCAAGCCGACGTCACCGTGGCCCGCGCCGCCATGCTGCCCGCCGTCACCCTCGGCGCAACCCTGGGCTCGGATGCCTACAAGGCCATGGATATCCTGCGCAGCCCCTACTACACGCTGACCGCCGGCCTGGTCGGCCCGATCTTCAACAACGGCCGTTTAAGCGCTGAACGCGACAAGGCCCGCGCCCGCCAGGATGAACTGCTGCACACCTATCGCGGCGCGATCATCAACGGCTTTGCCGACGTGGAAAAAGCCCTCAGCAGCATCACCCGCCTCGACCAGCAGCGCCAATGGCAAAGTGAAGAACTGCAACAGGCGCAGAGCGCGTTCCAGATCGCTGAAAGCCGCTACCAGGCAGGCGCCGAGGATTTGCTCACGGTCCTGGAAACCCAGCGCACCCTGTACGCGGCCCAGGACCAGAACGTGCAACTGCGGCTGGCGCGCCTGCAGGCCAGCATCGCGCTATACAAAGCACTGGGCGGCGGCTGGCAGACGGAGATCCGATAAACAAAACTCCGAATTCGTACACATTCCGTCTTTTCACCCTACATTCCTCGACCCAAGGTCCTTGGTAAAAAAGCCGTTATCACACGGTTGCCCGGGATCTCTCGATGACTGCTGCAAAACACCTGACGTGCGCCTGCCTGTGGCTGATAGCGGGCCTGGCCCACGCTCAACCGCTGATCCCTCCCACCGCCATCGACTGGCTGCTGGACTGCCCGCTCCCCACCGTTGAACGCCTGGACCCCGAGGTGATGCAACGCACCCAATGCGGCATCGTGACCGTACCGCGCAACCACGCGTCCCCCCGGCAAGGCAACCTGCGCCTTTACCTCACCCGCGTCGGCGCACGCGATCCGCTGAACCGTGAAGGCGTGCTGTTTGCGCTGGCCGGCGATGCGCCCCGCAGTGATCAGGGCGGCACCTTCGTCATTCACCTCACGAGTCTCTGGGGGACCTACGCCAACCCGGCCTATCGCACGCTGATCAACCGTTACGACGTCATCGAACTCAGCCCCCGCGACCTCAGCAATGAAAACGGCGTCGAACAGGCCGCTCAAGACCTGGAGTACGTGCGCACCCAACTCGGCGATGCCCAACTGCTCTACCTGGGCAACGCCGATGCAGCCCGCCTGGGCAACCGTTACGCCGCGCTGTTCCCCGAGCGGGTGGCGCGCATGGTGCTGGTCAATGCGCAACAGGCCGAGACGGCCGCGCCCCAGGTCGAACAACTGCGCCTTAAAGACCCCGCCAAGCAGGACGCCAGCGGGTGTATCAACCGCTGGGTCGGCGACTTCCTGGTCTACGGCAAGCAACCACCGCAGTCCACTCGCTGCCTGGATTCGGTCAACGCGCAGTAGCGAGCCGTTTGCGACCTGTTGCCCTCGAAAACGACACCCGGCGTTGACGCTGCTCCTCGATCGTTATTAAGTGCTATTTATCCGCATTAATACGATAAATCGAACCCATGCTAAGCCGCCCGCTACGACGCAAACGCCAGAAGCTGTCCGACGTGATTGTCGAGTCGGTCAAGCGGTCCATCGTCACCGACGCCTTGAAGCCCGGCGACCGCTTGCCCACCGAACGCGAGCTGATGGAAAGCTTCCAATGCTCCAAGGGCTCGGCCCGCGAAGCGCTCAAGGCGCTGGAAGTAGAAGGCCTGGTGAGCACGCGCACGGGCCCCAGCGGCGGTGCCTACCTGAACCAGGCCGGCACCGAGCCGGCCAGCCGCGCCTTGCGCAACTACCTGCACTTCCAGCATCTGGACGGCGAGCAGGTGTACCAACTGCGCAAAGTCATCGAAGTGGAACTGGCGGTGTCGGTGCTCGGGCGCCTCAGCGAAGACGACTACCAGGCCCTGCAAGACAACGTGGATTTTTGCAGCGCGCCGGAAGACAGCGAAGCCGGCCAACGCGAACAACGCCTGGCGGAGCTGGAGTTCCATAACCTGCTGGCCAAGGCCTGCCCCAACCCGCTGCTGAGTTTCATGGCGCAGTTCCTCAACGACCTGTTGCGCGACCTGGTGGTGCTGAAAAAAGCATACAAGCCCAAGCGCAAGCAGTTCGATGCCGCCAACCTGGACTATCACAAGCAGTTGCTGATCGCCTTTCGGGCCGGGGATGAAAGCGCCGTGCGCAGCCTGATGCACGAACACATGTGCGATGCCGAGCACCACATGACCGCGCTGGAAGGTGAAGTCAGCCCGCATTTTCTATTGGAGTTCGATCACCGCCCCTGAAGACGCCCCAAACCTGGAGGTGGAAACCCAATCAATGTGGGAGCTGGCTTGCCTGCGATGCAGGCACCTCGGTATTCCCGTTACACCGAGTCGATGCCATCGCAGGCAAGCCAGCTCCCACAGTTGACCGGGTTCCAACCCTCAGACCGTTTCACCCAATTCAATAACAGGCCTGCCCACAGGCCCTTGCTCCATCGTATCGCCATTGCCACTCCTGCCAATAACTAAACCAGGGAGTCACCCCCATGCAGCGTCGTACGTTGTTGAAAGCCAGCCTCACCGCAGCCGCCGCCCTCAGCCTACCGCTGAGCATACGGTCGGCATTCGCCGCCGAGCCCTTTACCTTTTACGGCCTCAAGTCCATGTCCGGCGCCTTTGCCAGCTATGGCAAGTTTGCCGACATGGGTTCGCGCCTGGCGGTGGAGCAACACCCCGAACTGCTCGGCCGCCCGCTGAACTACAAGGTCATCGACACCGAAGGCAACGCCGGCAAGGCCGTGCGCAAGGTGCAGGAGGCTATCCAGCAGGACGGCGCGCGGTTCTTCCAGGGCTGCACCTTGTCGTCGTCGGCATTGGCGGTGGCCAAGGAAGTGGACAAGGTCGGTGGCGTGTTCATGACCCCGGTGGGCGCCGATGAAGTCACCGGCAAGGACTGCAACCCCGCGACCTTCCGCTGGTCGGTGCCCACCTACGGCGCGATCCGCGAAACCCTGGTGCCGCTGATCAAGTTGCTGCCGGACGCCAAGCGCTGGTACACCATCACCCCGCAATACGTGTTCGGCGAAGCGCTGTTGGAAGGTGCGAAAACCGTGCTCAAGGACAACGGCCTGGAACACATCGGCAACAGCTACCACTCGTTGCAGGAACAGGAATTCTCCGGCTACCTGACCAACGCCATCGCCGCCAAGCCCGATGTGCTGGTGCTGCTCAACTTCGGCAGCCAGTCGTCCAACACCCTGCGCCAGGCGGTCAACTTCGGCATCAAGGAGCGCATGAAGGTGCTGCTGGTGTGGTCCGCCGGCCTCGACCAGTTCCAGGAACTGGGCAGCGACATTCTCGCGGGCGTGTACCTCGGCGCGCAGTACTGGCACCAGGTCGACACCCCGCTCAACCGTGAGCTGGTCAAGCTCACCCAGGCCAAATACGGCATCAACCCGACCTACCCGCTGGCCGCCGATTACATCAGCACCAAGGTCATGCTCGACACCATCATTGCCACCGGCAGCTTCGACGGGCCGACCGTGGCCAAGGCCATGCAGGGCCTGAGTTTCGAAGGCCCTACCGGCAAGGAATCGATCCGCGCCGGCGACCACCAGGTGATCAAGGATTACTACCTGCTGATCGGCAAGGCCAGCAGCGAGATGGCCGACAAGGATGACCTGGCCAAGGTGCTCAGCGCCGGCCAGTCGTTCCCGCCAGTGGAAGCCACGGGCTGCACACTCGGCTGATCCCCTGAAATAGGTAGCGCAGGGCCGCGCGAGCGGCGTCCTGCAGAGGGTTCCTGCATGCTTAATCTTTACCTGTTCCAGATCCTCAACGGCCTTGGGCTGGGGATGATCTACTTTCTGATCGCGGTCGGGCTGACGATCATTTTCGGCCTGCTCAACTTCGTCAACTTCGCCCACGGCGCGTTCTTTTTGCTCGGCGCCTACATCTGCTACACCGCCGTGAGCCTCACCGGCAACTTCTGGCTGGCGCTGCTGATCGCGCCGCTGGTGGTGGCTGCGTTGGCCTGGGTCATCGAGCGATTATTGATCCAGCGGATCTATCACTTGCCGCACATGTTCCAGATCCTGGTGACCCTCGGCATCGCGCTGATCATCCAGGAAGCCAGCGTGATGATCTGGGGCCCAGTGGGCAAGAGCGTGGCCGTGCCGGAACTGCTGCGCGGCGTGCTGGTGGTGGGTGACTTCGTCTACCCCTACTACCGCCTGTTCCTCATCGTGTTCTCCGGGCTGGTCGGCCTGGGCCTGTGGTTGCTGCTGGAACGCACGCGCTTCGGCGCCCTGGTGCGGGCCGGCAGTGAAAGCACCGAGACCGTGTCGCTGCTGGGCACCAATATTTTCCGCCTGTTCTCCATGACCTTCGCCCTCGGCGTGGCCCTGGCCGGCGTCGCGGGCGTGCTGTTTGCACCGTTGCGCGGCGCCCAGCCGTTTGTCGGCCCGGAGATTCTCGGCGTGGCCTTCGTGGTGGTGGTAATCGGCGGCATGGGCTCGTTCAGCGGTGCGCTGGTCGGCGGTTTGCTGGTGGGCGTGGTGCAAAGCCTGATGACCACACTCTGGCCCCAGGGGGCGAGCCTGATGATCTATGGCGCCATGGCCGTGGTGATTCTGGTACGTCCTTACGGCCTGTTTGGGAGAGCCTGACATGAGCGAGAAAAATCCCCTGCCGTTTGCCAAGACGCAATCGCGCGCGATGTTGCTGTGGGTGCTGGCGGTGCTGATCGGCCTGCCGTTGATACTGCCCTCGGCGACCCTGGCCACCGAGATCCTGATCTTTGCCATGGCGGCCCTGGCCTGCAACCTGTTGCTGGGCTACACCGGGCTGCTGTCGTTCGGCCAAGGTATCTTCTTCGGGGCCGGCGCTTACTGCGCGGCGTTGCTGATGATCCACCTGCAACTGGGCCTGTTCACCGCGTTGCTCGGCGCCGCCATCGCGGGTGGTTTCCTGGCCTTGCTGGTCGGCGCTCTGGCGATCCGCCGCACCGGCATCTACTTCGTGATGTTGACCCTGGCGTTCAGCCAGATGGCCTACTTCGTCGCCTACACCCTCAGCGACTGGACCGGCGGCGACAACGGCCTGCTCAGCGTGCCGCGCCCGGAGATTCGCCTGGGCGACACGGTGCTGCTGTCCCTGGCCGACGCCCGCGCCTTCTACGGTTTTGTCGCGGTGTTGTTCCTGCTGATCTTCATCGGCGCCCGCCGAGTCATCGCCTCGCCGTTCGGCAGCACCTTGATGGCGATCCGCGAAAACGAAACCCGCGCTTCGGCCATCGGCTACGACACACGCCACTTCAAGATCCTGGTGTTTGTATTGTCCGGCGCCGTCACCGGCATCGCTGGTGCGTTGTACGCGATGCTGCTGCACTTTGTGCCGCTGTCGAATATCGACCTGGCGATGTCCGAGAACATCCTGATCATGACCATCGTCGGCGGCACCGGCTCGCTGTTCGGCTCGCTGCTGGGCGCTGGTTCCATCGTGTTGCTCGGCGATTTCCTCTCCGACCTGTGGCCACGCTGGCTGATGCTGCTGGGAGTGATCCTGATCCTGGTGGTGATCTTCATGCGCGGTGGTTTGTGGGGCGGCCTGGCGTCGCTGTTCGAGAAGGTGCGCGGCAGCCGCAAACCCGCCGTCGTCGCCAAGGAGGAAGGGCTATGAGCATCCTGCTGGAAACCAAAGACCTGGAACTGGCCTATGGCGCGTTCCACGCGGTGAATGGCGTCAACCTCAAAGTCGAGGCCGGCACCATCCACACCATCATCGGCCCCAACGGCGCCGGCAAGACCAGCCTGTTCCACTGCCTCACCGGCGAGCGCCAGGCCACCGCTGGGGCGATTCATTTCGACGGCAAGAACCTGATGCGCAAGCCGGCCCACGGCCGTGTCGGCCTGGGCATGGCGCGCTCGTTCCAACTCACCAGCCTGTTCCAGAACCTCAGCGTGCGCGAGAACCTGCGCCTCGCCGCCCAAGGCCGTGACGGTGCCCGCGCACTGAATTTCTGGCGCCGCGTGGACAGCAAGCGCGAACACCTGGAGATGGCCGACCAAGTGCTGGAGCGCCTGCAACTCAGCGCCCGCGCCGACACGCTGGCCGGCGAGTTGTCCCACGGCCAGCAACGGGTGCTGGAGGTGGGCATGTCGATCTGCTCCAAACCGAAACTGTTGATGCTCGACGAGCCCACCTCGGGCATGGGCATCGACGACATCCCGATCATGACCCAGCTGATCAGCGACCTCGGCCGCGACCACACGGTGCTGCTGATCGAACACAACATGAGCATTGTCATGTCCATCAGCCAACGCATCACGGTGATGAGCCACGGGCAGATCCTGGTGGAAGGCACGCCGGAATTCGTGCGCGCCGATGAACGTGTGCGCACTGCATACCTTGGGGAGGCTGCCTGATGCTGATCGTCGAGAATATCCATTCCTACTACGACAAAAGCCACGTGCTGGAAGGCGTGTCGCTGACCGTCAACCCCGGCGAACTGGTCACGCTGCTCGGCCGTAACGGCGCCGGTAAGACCACCACCCTGCGCAGCATCCTCGGCATCATCTGCCCGCGCCAGGGCCAGATCCACTTCAACGGCCAGGCGCTGGTGGGCCAGAAGATCTTCGAAATCGCCCGCCAGGGCCTGGCATTGGTGCCGGAGAATCGCGGCATTTTCCGCCTGCTCACCGTCGAGGAAAACCTGCGCATCGCCGCGCGCAAAACCAGCCGCTGGCAGCTTGAAGACGTCTACACGATGTTCCCGCGCCTCAAGGAGCGGCGCAAAAACGCCGGCCACGCGCTGTCCGGCGGCGAGCAACAGATGCTCGCCATCGCCCGCGCCCTGCTCAACGACCCCAAGCTGCTGATCCTCGATGAGCCCACTGAGGGCTTGGCCCCGGTGATCGTCGACGAACTGGTGAAGATCCTGCGCAAGGTCAAGGACGACGGCCTGCCCGTGCTGCTGGTGGAACAGAACCTGATGGTCTGCGACAAGCTCGCCGACCGCCACTACGTGCTCGAACAAGGCCGCGTGGTGTACGAAGGCAGCGCCGAAGCTTTCCGCGCCGACCCAACCATCAAAAACCGCTATCTGGCCCTGAGTGCCTGACCGGAGATTGCAGATGAATAGTTTCGCGCAACCGCTCAAGAGCAACGCCCCGCTGATCAACCGCGACCGCTTGTGGCAATCGCTGATGGACCTGGCCCGACTCGGCGCCACCGCCAAGGGCGGCGTGTGTCGCCTGGCGCTGACCGACCTCGACCGCCAGGCCCGCGACCTGTTTGTGCAATGGTGCGAGGCCGCCGGCTGCAGCGTCAGTGTCGACGCCATCGGCAATATCTTTGCGCGCCGTGCCGGGCGCAACCCCGCCCTGCCCCCGGTGATGACCGGCAGCCATATCGACACCCAGCCCACCGGCGGTAAGTTCGACGGTTGCTACGGAGTGATGGCCGGGCTGGAAGTGATCCGCACCCTGAATGACCTGAACATCGAGACCGAAGCGCCGATTGAAGTGGTGGTGTGGACCAACGAAGAGGGCTCGCGTTTTCCGCCCTGCATGATGGGCTCCGGGGTGTTTGCCGGTAAGTTCGACTTGCAGGACACCCTCGACAAAGTCGATGACCAGGGCCTGTCGGTGGGCGCCGAACTGCAACGCATCGGGTATGCCGGCTCCCGCGCAGCCCTCGGCCACCCGGTGGGTGCGTATTTCGAAGCGCATATCGAACAGGGTCCCGTTCTGGAAGACCAGGCCACGACGATTGGCGTGGTGATGGGTTGCCTGGGCCAGAAGTGGTTCGACCTGACCTTCACCGGCGTCGAAGCCCACGCCGGCCCGACGCCGATGCACCTGCGCAAGGACGCCCTGGTCGGCGCCGCCGAGGTGGTCAGCGCGGTCAACCGCATCGCCCATCAACAACAACCCCACGCGTGTGGCACGGTCGGTTGCCTGAGCCTGCACCCCGGCTCACGCAACGTGATTCCCGGTCAGGTGCACATGACCCTCGACCTGCGTCACCTGCATGCGGACACGCTGCAAGCCATGGTCGATGAAGTGCGCGGCGTGATCGAAGCCACTGCCACCCGGCACGGGTTGGCGTTTGAATTGACCCCCACCGCCGACTTCCCACCCCTGGACTTCGCCCCGGTCTGCGTCAACGCCGTGCGTGAAGGCGCCGAGGCCTTGGGCTTGAGCCATATGGACATCGTCAGCGGTGCCGGGCACGACGCGATTTTCGTCGCCGAACTGGGCCCCGCCGGGATGATCTTCGTGCCGTGCGAAGGCGGCATCAGCCATAACGAAATCGAAAACGCCGCGCCGGACGACCTGGCGGCGGGCTGCGCGGTATTGCTGCGGGCCATGGTCAATGCCGCCCAGGGGGAAATCGCATGAGCGAGATCGGGCAACTGACGGCAGTGCAACTGCTGCAGCATTTTCGCAACAAGACCTTGTCGCCGGTGGACGTCACCGAAGACGCCTTGCTGCGTATCGAACGCTATAACCCGGTGGTGAACGCCTACTGCCACGTGGACCCGGAAGGCGCGCTGAAGGCCGCGCGCGCCTCGGAGCAACGCTGGCTCAACGGCCAACCCTGCGGCGCGCTGGACGGTGTGCCGGCGTCGATCAAAGACCTGACGCTGACCGTCGGCATGCCCACCCGCAAGGGCTCGCGCACCACATCCGCCGAGGGCCCATGGGACATCGACGCGCCCTTCACCGCCTTTATGCGCAAGGCCGGCGCGGTGCTGCTGGGCAAGACCACCACACCGGAATTCGGCTGGAAAGGCGTTACCGACAACCCGCTGTACGGCATCACCCGCAACCCCTGGGACACATGCACCACGGCGGGCGGATCCTCCGGCGGCGCAGGGGCAGCGGCCGCCTTGAACCTCGGCGTGTTGCACCAGGGCAGCGATGCGGGCGGTTCGATCCGGATTCCCTGTGCGTTTACCGGCACCTTCGGGATCAAGCCGACCTTCGGTTATGTGCCGCAATGGCCGGCCAGCGCCATGACCCTCCTCTCGCACCTGGGGCCGATGACCCGCACGGTGGAAGACAGCGTGTTGATGCTGCAAACCATCGCCCAGCCGGACACGCGGGATGGCTTGATCGGTGCGCCACGGACCACACCGTGGTTGTCGGGCGCAGCGGATTTGAAAGGGTTGCGCGTGGCCTACAGTCCCAACTTCGGTTACGTGGATGTCGACCCGCAGGTGGCCAAGGTGGTCGCCCAAGCGGTTCGAGGCCTGGAGCAGCTGGGCGCGCATGTCGAGCAAATCGACCCGGGCTTCAGCGACCCCCTGGAGGTGTTCAGCACCTTATGGGCAGCCGGCGCGGCCCGCCTGACCGGGCCCATGAGCGAAGCGCAAAAACAACTGCTGGACCCTGGCCTGCTGCGCATCGCCCAACGCGGCGAGCGGCTGAGCCTGAATGACTTCAACTCAGCCCTCGAAGCCCGCGCCGCACTGGTGGCACGCATGGCCGCGTTCCATGAGTACTACGATGTACTGGTGTCACCGATGATGCCGATCACCGCGTTCGAGGCCGGGCATGACGTGCCACCGGGTTCCGGCTTGCAGGAATGGACACAGTGGACGCCGTTCACCTACCCCTTCAACCTGACCCAACAGCCCGCGGCCTCGGTGCCGTGTGGATTGGCGGCGAATGGCTTGCCGGTGGGCCTGCATGTAGTGGGCGCGCGGTTTGCCGATGAACAGGTGCTGAGGGTGTGCCAGGTGTATGCAAAGGCATTCCCCACCGAGCACTTGCAAGCCCCAATCACCAGAACACGGTAGAACCCAATGTGGGAGGGGGCTTGCTCCCAATAGCAGTGTGTCAGTTAATACATCTGTAACTGACCCACCGCCATCGGGAGCAAGCCCCCTCCCACATTTGGACCGCGATCGACAGACGCAACTCCGGTCGGCTTTAAGGCCGCCGCGTTTGCCTTTGCTCTACACCACTCAAGCCGGCTGTCAGGCCGCTGTGCTCTGGCTTTTGATCTTGATCTTAGGCGCCCCATCAAACACGCTGGCCGAACGCAGGCTTGAATCCGTGGGTAACCCGGCAGGACGCCGGGTTAGCCGTCCTGGGCCAAGGATGGCCCATGACGGCGGCCCACGGATTCAAGCCGGAGTGAGGGCACACCGAGCCTAGGCGAGGTGCCGAGTGTTGGGGCAAGAGCCTTTTGGTTACTTTGGGGCTCTTTTCCAAAGTGACCCGCCGTAAGGGCGGAACCCATACCAGCCGTTACCCAAATAACGGATATGTACCCAGTCTGATCCAACATCCAGGCCAGCTGTCAGGCCGTCAACGGGAGCAAGCCCCCTCCCACAGTTTCAACCGCATTCCATTACACTGTCCCCCATTCATCCCCGGGGGCTTCATGGACATCGAACTGGCACGCACCTTCCTCGAAATCTCCCGCTGCGGCAGCCTGGCCGCCGCAGCCGAGAAACTGCACGTTACCCAGACCGCCATCACCGCGCGGGTGAAAAACCTGGAAAGCCAGCTCGGCAGCACGCTGTTCATCCGCAACCGCGCCGGCGCACGCCTGACCGCCGACGGCGAAGCCTTCGTGGTATACGCCAACCAATTGCTGCAAACCTGGGAAGCTGCGCGCCGCGACCTGCCGCTGCCGGATGGCTATCGCAATGTGCTGCACATCGGCGGTGAGGTCAGCCTGTGCAACCCATTGATGCTCGGCTGGGCCCAGGCCCTGCGCCAGCACATCCCCGGCCACGCCCTGCGCACCGAAATCCGTGAAGGCGAATACCTGCTGCGCCAACTGGAACTCGGCGTACTCGACGCCGCGCTGGTGTTCCAGCCGCAATACTGGCCGGGCTTGCAGGTGGAGCAAGTGCTGGAAGAAAAACTGATCCTGGTGCAACTGGTGAGCAACCCGGCCCCCTACGTGTATATCGACTGGGGCCCAGGCTTTCGCCAGCAGCATGACGCCGCCCTGCCCGACAAGGCGCGTGCCGCGCTGAGTTTCAACCTCGGCCCGCTGGCGTTGCAGTACATCCTCGAAAACGGCGGCGCCGGGTATTTCCGCACGCGCGTGGTGCAAAGCTACCTGGACAGCGGCGTGATGCAACGTGTGCCCAAGGCGCCGGAGTTCAGCTTCCCCACGTTCCTGGTGTATTCACGGGCGCGGGATTCGGCGGTGTTGCAACAGGCACTGGGGTTGCTGCGCGAAGTGGTCAAGGCTGAAAGTGACTGGTCGCAGCGCTGGGACCCGCTGATTTGAATCACCCTCCGCCTGCGCGCATGCTAGCCTGCGGGTGTTTCCTTTCGCAGCCTTACCGATGAACAAGAAAAAGTCCGTCACCATCAGCGACATCGCCAAACAAGTCGGCATGACCACCATCACGGTGTCCCGCGCGCTGAGCAAACCCGACCTGGTCAAGCCGGCCACCCTGGCGCGCATCCTCGAAGTGGCGCGGGAGCTGGACTACGTGCCCAACGCCTTCGCCCGTGGCCTCAAGCGCAGTGAAAGCCTGATCATCGGCGTGATTACCGCCTCGGTGGACAACCCGTTCTACAGCGAAATGATCAAGGCGATTTCCCGCGAGGCCAAACAACACGGCTACACCATCATGCTGGTGGACACCGATGAGCTCGAAGAGCTGGAAAGCAAAGCTGTGGATACGCTGCTGGGCTACCGCGTGGCCGGGATCATCCTGTCGCCGGTCTCGGATGAGCCGAGCTACCAGCCCGACTATCTCGAGCGCCTGGGCAACGGCAAGACGCCGGTGGTGCTGCTCGACCGCACGATCCATGACAGCCCGTTCAGCCGCGTGGTGCTCGACAACTACCACAGCGGCATCCAGGCCGCGCATTATCTGTTGCGCCAGACGCCCGACCTCAAGCGCCTGCTGGTGCTGACCGGCCCCGAGCATTCACGCATCACCGTTGAGCGCCTCAAGGGCCTGCGCGAAGTGCTGGCCGAACACCCGCAGGTGCACGTCGAAGTCCAGGCCGGCGACTACACGCTGATGCCCTCCTACCTGCACACCCTCGACTACCTGGCCGAACACTCGGCGCCGGACGCGATCATGGGCTTCAACCAGTTGATCACCCTCGGCGCCCTGCGCGCGCTGCGCATGCACAACATTCCCCACGACAGCCTGACCATCTGCGGCATCGACCGCCTGCCCTTCGCCGATATCTTCGGCGTGCCCATCGCGTGTGTAGCCCACGATGCGTCCCTGGCCGGCAGCAGCGCGGTCCGCCTGCTGCTCGACCGCCTGGAGGACCCGTACAAACCACGGGACAAGGTGGTGATCGCCGGCCAACTGGAAAACGGCTAGCGGCTGGTGTAGCCGCCGTCGATGGGCAGGCTGACGCCGCTGATCATGCTCGCGGCGCTGCTCAGCAGGAACAGCACCGGCAAAGCCACTTCTACGGTTTCAGCAAAACGCCCCAGTGGAATGGCCGCCAGCGCGGGATCACGCTTGGACGGGTCGGACCACGCCATGGCCGCCATCGGCGTGAGCGTGACGGTGGGGTTGACGCTATTAACGCGAATGCCGAAGCGGCCCCACTCGGCGCATTGCACGCGGGTGATCGCATCCAGCGCCGCCTTGGAAGCGCAGTAGCCGAGGTGATCGTCCAGGGCTACCAATGAGGCCTGGCTGGAGACATTGACGATGCTGCCGGCAATGTTCGCCTCGATCATTTTCGCCGCCACGCGGCTGCCGACCTGGGCGGCGGCGCGAGCATTGACCTGCATCACCTGGTCGAAGGCGTCGGCGCTGATCGCGGCGGCGGGCTCCAGGCGCGAGATACCGGCGCAGTTGACCAGGCCGTGCAGCGGCGGAAGGGCTTGCAGCGCATTGTCGAGGGCGGTGCTGTCGGCGATATCCAGGCACAAGGCGTGGCAGCCGAGTTGAGCCAGGGCCTGCGCGTCGCGACCGAGGGCGAAGACTTCAGCACCGCTGGCGATCAGTTGCAGGGCGATTTCCCGGCCGATGCCGCTGCTGGCGCCGGTGACGAGGATGCGGTGGTGGGTGAAGTTGAAGGCTGCGTTCATGAATAGAGATCTCAAAAACAATGAAGATCCAATGTGGGAGCTGGCTTGCCTGCGATGGCGGTGGTTCAGCTAGTACATTTGCGACTGATACACCGCTATCGCAGGCAAGCCAGCTCCCACATTTGGACTGTGTTGAATCAGTTGGTTTGCAGGTTATGCATGATCGGTTTCAGCGCCGGATACAGTTTCAGGTACTCGGCAAACGCCCGCTCATACGCCTCGACATTTTCCGCATTTGGCTCAGCCCGCAACGCCAGCTGCACCCACCCCTTGTCCATCTCCTCATCACTCACCAACCCCACCGTATGCGCCGCCAGCAACGCCGCGCCCAATGCCGCTTCCACCTCTTGCACGATGGTGTAGACCGGGTAGCGCGTAACGTCCGCGATGATCTGCATCCACAGGTCCGAATGGCTCGCCCCACCCACCACAATCAAGTGTGAATCCAGCGAATGCGCGCCGCGCGTGCCCGCTTCGATGTTGTGACGCAGGGCGAAACTCACCCCCTCCAGCACCGCGCGGTACAGGTGAATGCGGCTGTGGTAGAGGTTCAAGCCGACAAAGCTGCCACTGGCACGGTCATCCCACACCGGGCTGCGTTCGCCCATCAGGTACGGCTGGAACAACAGACCTTCGCTGCCCGCCGGGATGTTCATCGCACGCTGTTCCAGCAGTACCAGGCTGTCCTGGCCGGTGGCCTTGGCTTGCTGTTCCTCGGCCTGGCAGAATTGCTCGCGAAACCAGCTCACCGACGCACCCGCCGTGATCGCACCGCCGAAGATGTACAGGTCGCGGTGGCCGTTGTAGACGTGGGGCATGCTCACCAACCCATGGTGCGCGTCCACCTGCTGGTTCAGGTAACCCCAGCACATGCTGGTGCCGATCATCGCCACATGGTTGCCCGGTTGCGTAACGCCTGCGGCCAACGTGGCCATGGCCGCGTCGACACCCCCGGCCAGGATCGGCGTGCCGGTCTGCAGGCCCAGGCGCGCCGCCCACTCCTCCAGCAGGCCGCCCACCACCTCACCGGAATACACCAGGCGCTCCGGCATCATCGCTTGCGGTATACCCAGCGCGTCGAGCATCTCGCCCGACCAGCCGCGCGCCGCCACGTCATACACCCCGCCGATATTGCCGGCGCTGCTATGGTCCACCGCCAGCTCACCGGTGAGGCACGCGTTGATATAGCTGTTGGGCGGCAGCAGATAACGGGTCTTGGCCCACACTTGCGGCTGGTGCTGCTTGAGCCAGAGCATCTTGGTGAAGCCGTAGTAGCTGTCCACCGAGTTACCGGTCACCGCGAACAGCCGCTCCAGGTCCACGTGCTCACGCACCCAGGCGACCTGCTCACCGGCGCGGCGGTCCATCCAGATCAGGCACGGGTGCAACGGTGTGAGCGCTGCATCCACCGCAATCCCCGAGCCGCCGTACAGGCTGCTGATGCACAGGGCTTTCACGTGTTCCTTGGCCACGCCGGCCTTGGTCATGCACTGCGCCACGCACGTCTCGACCGCATCGAGCCAGACCTGCGGCCATTGTTCGGCCCAGCGCACTTTCGGGGTATCCACGCGATACCCCTGGCTGTGCTGCGCGATAATCTTACCTTGAGCATCCACCAGCAGCGCCTTGGTGCTCTGGGTCCCTATGTCGACACCCATCACGTAGTTCATCTTCAGACCACCGGCTTCAGCAGTACCTTGATTGACTGGGTCGAGTTGGCCAGCTCAAACGCTTCGGCGTAGTCATCCAGCGGGAAATCGTGGGTGACGATGCCCTTGGAGGTGACCAGGCCGCGTTCGAACAGGTCGATGGCGATCGGGTAGCAATACGGGCCGAGGTGGGCGCCGCGCACGTCCAACTCCTTGCGGTCGCCGATGATCGACCAGTCGACGCTGGTCTCGGCACCGAACACGCTGAACTCGACAAAACGCCCGAGCTTGCGGATCAGGTCCAGGCCTTGGGTCACGCCGGCCGGTACGCCGGTGGTTTCGATGTAGACGTCGCAGCCATAGTTATCGGTGAGGCCGTTGATAATCTCGCGGGCGTTGTCGCGTGACGGGTTGATCACCACGTCGGCGCCGAAGTGCTTCGCCAGTTCCAGGCGCTCGTCGACCATGTCGATCACCACCAGTTTCTTCGGGGTCTTCAACGCGGCGACCTGGACCATGCACAGGCCGAGGGTCCCGGCACCGGCAATCACCACCACGTCGTCGAGCTGGACATCGCCACGGTTGACGGTGTGGATCGAACACGCCATCGGCTCCACCAGCGCCGAGTCTTCCAGCGACACCGACTCGGGAATCTTGTGCACGATGGCGGTCTTGGGGATGCGCATGTACTGGGCCATGCCGCCTTCGGCCACTTCACGCTGGAAGCCGAAAATGTTGTGCACCTCGCACATCCAGTACTTGCCGGATTTGCAGAAGCGGCACTTGCCGCAGGGCACGATCTGCTCGGCGATCACCTTGTCGCCCACCGCGACTTCAAAGTGCTCTTCGGCGCCCTCGCCCGCTTCCACCACATAGCCGAAAAACTCATGCCCCGGCACCACCGGTGCCTTGACCCACGGGTTGTCGCCGCCCCAGAACATCGCCGCGCCGGAGTGGCACTTGCAGTCACTGGCGCAGATGCCGCAGGCGGCGATGCGGATCACCAGCTCATTGGCGCGCGCCTGGGGTTTGCCGATGCGTTCCAGGCGGTAGTCTTTAGGGCCGTGGCAGACGACGGCTTGCATTTCGGTGTGCTTGTCCATGGTGTTCGGTCCTGTCTTGAGTTTATTTATGGCGCTGACGGCTGATGAAAATCGCCAGCAAAATGATCCCGCCCTTGATCACGCTCTGGACGTAGGGCGAAACGCCGAGCATGTTCAGTCCGTTGTTCAATACGCCGAGCAGCATGGCGCCGAGCAAGGTGCCGACGATCACGCCGCGCCCGCCGGCAATCGACGCGCCGCCGAGTACCACGGCGGCAATCGCATCCAGCTCGAACGACACGCCGGCATTCGGCTGGCCGCTCATCAGGCGTGAGGTCAATACCAGCCCGGCAATCGCCGCCGTCAGGCCACTGATGCCGTACACCAGAAGCTTGAAGCGCGCGGCGCGCACGCCGGACAAGCGCACCGCTTCTTCATTGCCGCCGATGGCGTAGATGTAGCGACCGATGCGCGTGTGTTGCAGCAGCACATAGGCGGCCAGGTAGGTGAGCAGCATGATCAGGATCGGCACCTGGATGCCGAACAGGCTTTCGCGGCCGAAAAACGCAAACCAGTCCGGTAACCCGGAAATCGGGTAGCCGTCGGTGTACATCAGGCCCAGGCCACGGGCGATGCCCATGGTCGCCAGGGTGACGATGATCGGCGGCATGTGCAGGTAAGCGACGAAGAGGCCATTGCCGATGCCGAAGGCCACGCCGATCAGCATCCCGGCGCCAATCGCCAGGCCGGGCGGCAGGCCCGCGACCATCAAGCCGGCCGTGAGCGTGCCGGACAACGCCATCACCGGCCCCACCGACAAGTCGATGCCGCCCGTAAGGATCACGCAGGTCATGCCCACCGCGATAATCGCGTTGATCGACACTTGGCGGGCGATGTTCGACAGGTTGCTGGCGGTGAGGAAGGTGTCGCTGGCGAGGATCATCACCACGGTGACCACCACCAACCCGACAAAGGGGTAAAACGCCGGCGAGCGCACCAGCCGCGCCAGGTTGAGGCGCAGCCGGCTGCTGTCGACGGTATTAATGGACGTATTCACTTGAGCCCCCTGTTGCATGGCGCATGACCTCTTGAGGATTGACGGCGGACGCTTCCAGCAGCTTGACGATGGCGCCCTTGTGGAACACGGCGACCCGGTCGCACATGCCGATGACTTCGGGCAGTTCGGAGGAAATCATGATGATTGCGTAGCCCTGTTCGGTGAGGCTGCGCATCAGCGCGTAGATCTGCGCCTTGGCGCCCACGTCGATGCCACGGGTGGGTTCGTCGAACACCAGCACGTCGCAGTGGTGGTTGATCCAGCGTGCGATCACGACCTTTTGCTGGTTGCCGCCG
This sequence comes from Pseudomonas sp. QC2, assembly GCF_002859085.1. Taxonomy (NCBI): domain Bacteria; kingdom Pseudomonadati; phylum Pseudomonadota; class Gammaproteobacteria; order Pseudomonadales; family Pseudomonadaceae; genus Pseudomonas; species Pseudomonas sp. QC2. The sequence continues at coordinate 212,138 of NZ_PKKS01000003.1, read as the reverse complement.
CTGAGGTTGAACACCCGGCTTTCGCTGCTCGGGGCTTTGATCGACAGTTGCTTCATCAGGCTTTCAACGCTGGCGCATTCACGACTTTTGTCGATCAGGCCCGAGGCGTTCTGGTACTTGGGCAGGTTATTCAGGGAGATGTTTTCGCGGATGCTGAAATCGGTGATCAGCCCTTCGCTCTTGCGGCTTTCCGGCAGTAGGCCGATGCCGTGGGCCAGCGCCTGGGCCGGGTCGTCGAGGGTGATTTTTTTACCGCGCAACCACACGTCTTTGCTCACCGACGGCAGCGCGCCCATCATGCCCAACGCCAGTTCGGTGCGACCGGACCCGACCAAGCCGGCAAAGCCGAGGATCTCGCCCTTGTGCAGCTGGAAGCTGTTGTGGGGGCCGTTGCGCACCAATTGGATGTCCTTGACCTCCAACAACAGCGGGCCGCGTGCGCTGCTCGGCTTGGGCGGGAAACTGCATTCCAGGCGGCGCCCGACCATCATCTCGACCAGCCGGTCGATGTCGCTGTCAGCCACATCGGTGACGCCCACATTGCCGCCGTCGCGCAGCACGCTGATGCGGTCACACACCTGGAAAATCTCCTCCAGATGATGAGAGATGAAAATCACCGCCACGCCCTGGCGCTTGAGTTCGCGCATGATCTCGAACAGCAGCTCGGCCTCGCTGGGCGTGAGGGTGGCGGTGGGTTCATCCAGCACCAACAGACGCGCATCCAGGGCCAGGGCCTTAGCGATTTCGACGAACTGCTGTTCGGCCACGCTCAGGTGCTTGACCGCGCATTGCAGGTCGAGGGTCACGCCCAGGCGCTTGAACAACGCCTCGCTGGCCTCGACCATGTCGCGTTTGCGCAGCAGGCCGAAGCGGTTGCTCAGCTCATGGCCGAGGAAGATGTTTTCCACCGCCGTGAGGTAGGGAATCAGGCTGAACTCCTGGAACACGATGCCGATACCGGCAGCAATCGCATCACGGTAGGTCGCGAAATGCTGCGCCTGGCCATCGATCAGGATCTGGCCTTCGTCTTGATGCTCGACGCCGCCGAGGATCTTCATCAGCGTCGATTTGCCCGCGCCATTCTCCCCGAGCAAGGCATGGATCTCGCCGCGCTCGACCTGCAGGTTGATGGACTTGAGGGCCTGTACGCCCGGGTAACGCTTACAGATGTTTTCCAGCTTCAGAAGACTGCTCATACCGCCGACCTCGTATTCAGAAGGAGACCTCAAGCCCCACGGGTTACGTGGGGCCTGGGTGATTTACCAGCTGAAATCCTTGGCCTTGGCCTGGTCGATCAGGGTGATGTCCACCGGGATCGTGGCGGGCACTTGCGAGCCCCACTTCTTGGCCAGGGCGATACCCAGCGCAAGGCGAATCTGGTCACGCGGGTATTGGGCCGAGGTGGCGATGAATTTGCTGCCGGGCTTCTGGATCGCCTTGATCGCTTCCGGCGCGCCATCGACGCTGACCAGCTTCACGTCCAGGCCGCTGGCTTCGATGGCCGAGAGCGCACCGAGCGAGCCGTTGTCATTCACGCTGAAAATGCCCTTGAGGGTGGGCTGGGCCTGCAACATGTTCTCGGTGACGGTCAGCGCCTGGTCACGTTCCTGCTTGCCATTCTGGATGCTGACAATCTTGATGTCCGGGTGCTTCGCCACGGCCTCTTTGCAGCCGCGTACGCGTTCCAGGATCGGCACCACGGCAATGCCGTCGAGGATGGCGATATTGCCTTTGTCGCCGATGTGCTTGGCCAGGTACTCGCAGGCCTGGAAACCGGCGTCGAAGTTCTTCGAGCCGACGAAGGAATCCAGCGGGCCGTCCGCCTGGGCGTCCACCGCGACGACCACGACACCGGCGGCGTGGGCGGATTTGACCGCCGATTGCACGCCCACCGAGTCGGTGGGGTTGATCAGCAGGATATCGATGCCTTTTTGCAGCATGTCTTCGACGTCACTGACCTGCTTGGACACATCGTGACGGGCGTCGGTGATGATCAATTTCGCGCCGATGGTCGCCCCGGCTTCTTCCAGGGCGTTTTTCATGGTGACGAAATAAGGGTTGTTGATTTCCTGGAAGGACGCGCCGATGCGGATGGGTTTTGCAGCGTCGGCAAAAACAGGGGCAGCGGTGCCGAGGGTGATGCTTACAGCCAATAAACACAGGGTTTTCGGGAGCATTTTCATGGCGTGGTTCTCTGTTTTGTTTTTATTTTTAGAGCAAATGTTATCGTTAACATTTTGCGAGAAGCTAGCAAGTAAATTCGGCAGGCGCAAGGGGCCGCTGGTCGACTGCCGTCAAAATGTGGGAGGGGGCTTGCTGTGGCGAGGGCGCTTGCTCCCGTTCGACAGCGCAGCTGGAGTCGGCTTTTTGGCGGCGCTCCGCACCCCAGCGGGAGCAAGCGCCCTCGCCACAGCAAGCCCACATTGGCGCGTTAAAACTCGCACATTCCCCACCACCAACTAAGCTCAGCCTCCAACAAAAAAATCCGAGCTGCCCGCCATGTCCCACCCCACCGAGACCTTTCGCGCCCGCTACCGCGCCAGCGTCGCGCCACACTACAACCCCTGGCTTCACGCCAGTTTTGTGTTCGGCTACGGCATCGTCTGCATCACCCTGGCCTGGTCATCGACGCATCAAATTACCGCACTGCAATGGCTGAGCGTGCCCGCGACCCTGGTGTTCTTCAACCTCTGCATCTACCTGGTCCACCGCCACCTCGGCCACCATAAACATGGGTTGGCCCGGCTGTTTTATGCGCGCCACACCGGCGACCATCACAGCTTCTTCACCCCCGGCCATATGACCTACGACAGCCCTCGGGATTGGCGGGTGATCCTGTTTCCAGCCTGGCTGATCGTGCTGCACAGCCTGGCTATCACCCTGCCCGCCTGGTGGTTGCTCAAGCAATGGAGCCCCAACGTCGCCGGGCTGTTCGCCGGGTGCATGATCCTCGGGTATTTGCTCTACGAATTGTTTCACGCCTGCGAGCACTTGCCTGTCGGCCACCCGGTGGCGCGCCTGCCGTGGCTGCGCCAGATGCACCGCTTGCACGCCCTGCATCACCGTCGTGAGCTGATGCAGGGGCGTAACTTCAATATTGTCCTCCCCCTGATGGATTACCTGTTCGGCACCCTGCACTGGGAGCCGAGCGCCCACGACAAGCAGGAACCGTCATGAGTACCCGTGCAAAAAAACTGCGTCATTGGCTGTTTGTGTTGTTTCTGGTGGTGATCGCCTTTTTGCTGCTGATGCCGACCAAAGTACAACCGGTGAATTGGGTACCGCCCAAAGCGCCGTCGATGAAAGACGGCCCTTACGCCGAAAACCAGCGCCTCAAGGGCGTGCAGAAAATCGGCGCCCAAGACATCGCCGGGCCAGAGGCCTTGCTGTTGGACGCCCAGGGCTATCTGATCAGCGGCTTGCATGACGGTCGCATCATCCGCACCTCGCCCGACAGCCGTAGCCTGGAAGTGCTGGCCAACACCGGCGGACGCCCCCTGGGCATGGCGCTGCACCCGGACGGGCGCTTGATCATTGCCGATGGGATCAAGGGCCTGCTCGCACTGGCTAAGAATCGCCAACTGACCACCCTGAGCACCGGCGCCCATGACCTTCCCTTGGGGTTCGCCAATGACGTCACCGTGGACGCCAGCGGGCGTTACGCCTACTTCAGCGATGCATCGAGCCGCTGGGGTTATGGGCAAGACGGTGAAGCGGTGATCGAGCATGGTGGTGATGGCCGACTGCTGCGCTATGACTTCAGCAAAGGCACCACCGAGGTACTGCTGGACCAGCTGCAATTCGCCAACGGCGTAGCCCTGGGCCCCGATGAAAACTACGTGCTGGTGAATGAAACCGGCGCCTATCGCATCAGCCGTTACTGGCTCAAAGGTGAGCGCGCGGGCACTCATGACTTGTTCATCGACAACCTGCCCGGCCTGCCGGACAACCTCAGCTTCAACGGCCAGGACCGCTTCTGGGTGGCGCTCTACTCACCGCGCAATCCACTGCTGGACAGCTTTGCCGGCTACCCGCTGCTGCGCAAGGTGATGGTGCGCGCGCTGATGGTGGTGCCCAAGCCGATCGAGCGCAAAGCCTTTGTGCTGGGGCTGGATACCGAGGGCAAGGTCATCGCCAATTTGCAGGACGGCAGCGCGGGGAATTACTCGCCCATCACCACGGCCCGGGAGTATGGCAACTGGTTGTACCTGGGTTCGTTGAAAAGCACGAGCATGGCGCGCGTGCCGTTGGCGCTGGCGTTGGCGCCCTGACGCAAAAAGGGCACACAGGCGCTCGGCCTGTATGCCCTCATTGCTTGCGGTTACACGCGTTTAGCTCTTGGTGCTGCTGAGCAGGGTTTGGTTGCACAGGTGACCAAAGCTGACGAACTCGGTGTTTTCACCGCCGACGCCAATGCCTGGATACTCCAGCACCTCCATGCGCCACACGCCATAGTTGAAGTCGGTACGCCAGGTGTTGTTGTAGCCCTGGGAGTAATCGACAAAGGTGGTCTGGAAGTCACCGAAGCACGTGCCCACGTTGATCGTGCCACCGGCTTGGCCGGAGCTGTCGGTCGCCGCCGAATACGCCTTGTAGACGATATTGCCGGTGTCCGGGTTGATGTGCTGGTCGAGATAAACAATCGGGTGCAGCCCCACCAGTGGCGCGCCGGTGCTGTCGGACAGGTTCATTTTCCAGGTCAGGTTTCGATAAGCCTGGGTGGTCATGTAGCCGTAGCCCACATCAGACGCGGAATACGGGATGCGCAACACGTTGGCCTCGCCTTTCATATCCGGGTTGTCGACACGTGGGTTGGAACCAAAGGACAGGGTGTATTTGCCCGTCGCGCTCCACGGCTCGTTCGGGTGCTGGTTCGGGCGCACCCGCACCTTGACCACACCGCCCACACCCGGACTCGGGATCGACGTCGAGACGATATTGGCACCTACGGTGACCCACTGGCTGCCATCGAAGCGCTCAAGGATCCATTTGCCACGGGTGCTGCCGCTGACGGCATCGGCCGACAGGGCAATGCCCACGCTCTGGCCACGCACGGCGGTGAAGTCGAAGTAATCGACATCATCGAGGCTGTCGGCGTTGCCGCTGATGTAGTTCAGGGTGTCCGGCAGTTGGAAGGCCGTGTCCGGCGTGTCATTCGGTTCGAAGGCATCGATATTGGCATTGACCGCCACACCGAACTGGAAGCTCGAACCCGAGACCGCCGCATTGGCCTCCATGAACCAGTAGTAGTCACCCGCCGGCAATACGCCGCTGAGGCTTTCGTCACCGGTACCGGGGTTATTGGAAGTGCCCAGCGGGATCGGATTGCCTTGGCCATCGTCCTGGAACAGGGTCAAGGACATGTCGGTACCGGCCGTCTGGCCGACCAGCAGCGCATTGATCCGGGCCGTCTGCGGCAGGTTGAAGTGGTAGCACAGCAGGTCACCGGTTTGCACACCATTGACCGTGTACAACTCATTCACGTCCAGCGTGGTTTCACAGCCTTGGACCAGCGCCGCTTGCACGGCAGTGGCTGGCTGAGCGCCGGCTTTCTTGACTTGGGTTACCGGGGCAGGTGCGCTGTGGTCTTCCACCACCGAGTCGGCCTTGGCCTTCGCGGCGAACACTGGCTTTTTCAGTTGGGCGCCTGCGTTCAGTTGCTTTTTCAGCGCCGCCGACGCCTTGGTGGCCGGGACTTTGCCAGCGGCTTTCAGGCTTTGCTTGATGTCAGGTTTAACGGCTTGCGCAGCCAGGTGAGAGTATTGCTCGGCCAGGGCAAAGGCCGAAACGAAGCAGGAGGCCGCCATGGCCGCGCCCAGCATAAAGGCTTTTTTCGATTTCATTTTTTATCCATCCATAGTTAAAAAGTGAAGCTCAGGTGACATCCGGTCACCTGGGATGGAATCTAGCCAATCACTGTATGCATGTCCAGTATTTTTACAGGAAATTTTCCGAACTAATACCCGGTCATCTCGAGGTACCCCACTCCCCCCTCAAACCGCACCGGCCCTTCCCAGTACGGAATACTCAGGTTCATCCAGGCGTTCGGGTTGACCGCCTGGGGGGTGATGTCCAGCTGTTTGCCGGGAATTTTCAGCGACCAGCGTGTAGGCATCTTGCGCCCGTCAATGGTGGTGGTTTCCAGGGGTGTCAGCTGGATATCCGCGTTGTGCAACGTTTGTGTCTGGCCCTCGCGATCAATCCAGGTGCCGGTCAGGTAAGACGCGCCGTCGGTTTGCCGCACTCGGAACAGCATCAACTGCTCGCCACGGTCCAAGTGCAGGGAGAACCAGTCCCAACCGGTCTGGCTGGCGGTCAGGGGTTGGCTGCTCCACTCGCGGTCGAGCCAGGCCGGGCCGGTGACTTGATACACCTTGCCGTCAATGCTGACGCTGCCGCTGGCGTTGAAAAAGGGCTGGCTGTAGTAATAGGACGCCTGACCCTGGTCGGATTTGCGGCTGTAGCCGTTGTCGCCCTGCAGCACCACTGGGCGGCTGGACGTCAGGTGCAAGTCGTAGGCGAACTGCGCGCCGCTGGCCTTGAGTTGCATGTCCGCCAAGGGGCTGGTGGCACCGGCGCGGGTGGCGAAATTCCAGTCGTCGATCCAGGCGTTGAACGGCACCGCCTCGGCACCGGCTTGGCCGACGCCACCGCGCGCGTAACGTTCGGCGGCGTAGTGGTGGGTGGCGGAGGTGACGGCCGCATGGCCAAGCCAAAGGGTCGAGTCGTGCCAGCCCGCTTGCGTCGGCCCCGCCTTGAGGGCGTTGCGAAACAGCGTCCATTGCACGCCGAATACATTGCCCTGCGCGTCCTTGAGGTTGGCGGTGACGTACCACCACTCGATACGAAAACCCTCATGGGGGCCATGATCCTCAGGGAAACTGAACACCTTGCCAGGCAGCACTTGGGCAAAGTCGGCCGCGTCACTGCCCAGACCGGCGAAGCTCTCCTGCGGCGCGGGGACTTTGTCGCAAGCGGCCAGTAACAAGCACACACACAGCAGCAGGCCCTTAATCTTCATGGGCAAACGTCCTCAACAAGTCCGCAGGACGGCTGCGATACAACTGCCACAGGGGCCAAGCCGAAGCCAGCAAGGTCGCCAGCATCGCCAACCCGAGCAACTGCGCGAGCTGCCACGGGAACACCTGCAACGGCAGGCGCCAACCAAACGCCTGCACATTGATCACCGCATCCAGGCACCAGGCCAGCAGCAGCCCAAGCGGCAACGCCAGCACCAGTGTAAGCACCGCCAGCAGCCAGGTCTGGCCCAGGTTAAGCAGCATCAATTGCCGACGCGTGACGCCCAGTGCCCACAGCGGCGCCAGTTGCCCAAGGCGGCTCTGGCTTTGGGTCAACAGGCTGATAAACAGCGCGACACCGGCCACGCCCAGCGTCAGGCTATTCAGCGCGGCCGTGGCGGCAAAGGTGCGTTCGAACACCTGGCTCGACCAGCCTTTGAGTTGTTGTTGATCGACGATACGGCTGTCTTCCAGGGCAAAGGCGCATTGCACCTCGCGCACCAACGGCGCCACATCCGCCGGCGCTACCCGCAGGTTGAAACGGGCCGGTGACAGCGTCGGCCAGTGGGCCAGCAGGTGCTGGGCATTGACCAGCACATGGCCCTTGGGGTTGCCGTAGTCGGCGTAGATCCCGACCACTGTCGGCGCCCACTCACCGTGTGGCGTGGGAATGCTCACGCTATCGCCCAGCCTCACGTCGAGCCGGCGCGCCAGTTGCTCGCTGAGCATCAGGGTGTCGCCTTGTTGCAACTGGTCCCACGGCTCGCTCGCTGCGTCCAGCAGCGGCCAGTGCTGACGATAGGTCGGGTCGTCGATCACGCCAAACAGGTCCGCCGGCCAGCCCTGCAATTGCACGGCGACCTGCCAGGTGGGCAGCACGGTTTGCACCAACGGTTGCCGGGCCAGCCAAGTGCTGAGTTGCTGCGCCTGGGCCGGGTTTTGCGGGTTGAGGTACAGCTCGGCCGTGAGGCGTTGTTCCAGCCAGTTATTGAAGGTGTGCCGAAAGCCGGAGGTCATGGAGCCCGCGCCGATATTTGCGGCCAAGGCCAATAGCAGCGCCATCAGCGCCAGGCTCAAGGCCGGCAATTGCTGGCGGCAGTCCGCGAGAAACCATTGGCCGAGCACCGAACGGCTGCGCCCCAGCACGGCCTTGAGCAGGCCATTGAGCACCACGGGTAAACCGAGGGCGGCACCGAGCAACAGCGCGGCCATCAGCACAAAACCGGCGGCCAGGCTGTTGCCCAACCACAGCGCCAGAACCGCAACCAGCAACGCGGCACCGGCCACCCAACCTTGACGGCGCAACCAGCGCCCATGAGCCTCATGCCAGGCCTGGGCATTGGCCAGCGCCAGCAGTGGCAGGCGCGCCGCCCGCCAGAGGCTGCCGGCACCGGCGAGCAAGGCACCGAGCAAGCTCAAGCCAAGTCCCGCCACCCACCACCACGGGCTCAGGCTCAACTGCCCCGGCACCTCGGCGCCATACAACCCGCGCAGGCTGGCGGCCACATCCGGCAGCAACAGGCTGGCCAACAGGTAACCGCTGGCGACACCGAGCACGCCCCCCAACAACGAGAGCACGCCCAGTTCCACACTCAGGCTGACAATCAACATCCGCACGCTGACCCCGCAGGCCCGCAACGTACGCAGCAACCCGCGCCGTTGCTCCAGGGCCAGGCCGATGGCCGCGTGCACGATAAACAGCCCCACCACAAAGGACAGAAAGCCCAGCGCGTCGAGGTTCAGGTGAAAGCTCTCGGTGAGACGCGCGAGGTTATTGTCCTCGCCCTGCTTAAGCTGCAACCCGGCGGGCGGCGTGGGATGACCGGCGGCGAAGGCTTTGTCCACCAACAGGCGCGACAGGCGCTCGGGCATCTCCAGCACGGCTTGGGCAAACCCGATATCGGTGAGCAACAGGCCGGGCGCCATATCCGCCTGGGCTTGCAGCGGCGGCAAGGTGTGCCCATTCAGCGTGGTCGGCCGCTGCCCTGCGCGCAGCCCCAAGGCCTGCAAGGTCTGCGGCGCGATCCAGGTGCGCCCCGGCGGCGAAAAGAACGCCAGCATCTGCGCCTGGCTCAAACGCTGCCCCGCCACCGCGCCACTACCGGGCAACGACACCGGGTCGATGCCCATCAATTGCAAGCGTACTGCCTCATGCCCCTGGAGCTGCACCCGCCCCTGCACCACCGGCGACACCGGCCAGCCGGCACGGCGCAATTGGGCAAACACGGCTTGGGGGAAACTCGCGTCGTCCGGCGCATTGAGACTGGCCTGGGGTTCACCGCCGATCAACTGGCTGGCGCGGGCGTAGCTGTCGCGCGCCTGGCCGTTGAGTGCCTGCACGCCAATCAGCAGCGCCGTGGCCAGCCACAGGCCGGTGAGCACGCTGAAAAATTGCACGGGATGCCGTCGCCAGTGGCTGAGCAGCGCGCGTAATGTCCAGTAAAACACCGCCATCTCAAGCGGCGCCTGCAGGGACGACACGCCCACGCTGCAGCACCACCTGCCGGTCCAGCCGTGCGGCAATGCGCGGGCTGTGAGTGACCATCAACAGGCTGGTGGGGCTGTCGCGCAGCAGGTCCAGCAGCAGTTGCAAGACTTCGTCACTGGTGGCTTCGTCAAGGTTGCCGGTGGGTTCGTCGGCCAACAACAGGCCCGGTTTTGAAGCTAATGCGCGCCCGACCGCGACCCGTTGCTGCTGGCCCCCGGAGAGTTGTTCCGGGTAACGCTTGAGCAGATCGCCCAGGCCCAGGCGTTCAACCAATTGCGCTTGCCACTGCGGGTCAAACCGCCCCGACAACCGCGCCTGGAACGCCAGGTTGTCCTCGACCCGCAAACTGCCGATCAGGTTGAACTGCTGGAACACCAGGCCAATTTCGGTGCGCCGCCAATGGGCCAATTGCGCTTCGCTGAGCTGGTCGAGGCGTTGCTCGCCCACTTGGATGCTACCGCCGTCCAGCCGGTCGAGCCCGGCCACCAGGTGCAACAGGGTGCTCTTGCCGCTGCCCGACTCGCCCATCAACGCCAGGCTGCTGCGCTCGGCCAAGTGCAGGTCCACACCGGCCAACACCGCCAGCGGCCCTTGCGGAGTGACATAGCTTTTAAACACGGCGTGCACCTGCAACATGACAACTCTCGTTTGATGGGTGGCCATCGAGAATAACGGCTGCCGCCCAAGGCCATGCAAATTTTTCACATGGATTTCACCGACTGCCCACCCATGGCTGTTTAGATTACCGGCCATCGGTCATTCGTCGGCAACTTGTTAGTTGCCCTGCCTGACAACTTTTAACCGCAACATGTTCAGCGAAAAGACAGCCGCCCTGTGACAGCCTCCTGCGTCACTGAGGCATTCGCCCACACGTTGCGCCTAACTAATTACAACGCTGCCAACAGTGCCCATGGTGAAAGAAGTGGTTGACCTTACCCTGACCAAACCACGCTCGCGGCGAGCGTTTTTCAAGCGCTTGCAACCGCTGTGGCTGGGGCTTTTCGTGGTCGGCCTGCTGCTCGCCGGCAGCCTGTTCTGGCACGCCTCGCCACGCGACCTGGGCGTCGGCAACCGCCTGTTGAACTCCCATGTACTGCCCCTTTGGCGTGATGGCGACCTGATCGTGCTGGTGCGTCACGAAGAACGCTGCGACCGCTCCACCAACCCCTGCCTGGGGCCTGTCGAAGGCCTGACAATCACTGGCAGCCAGCACGCCGAAAACCTGGGCAAAGCCTTTAAATCATTGGGCATGGAAGGCAGTGACGCGCTTGCCAGCCCGACCATCCGCACCGCCCAGACCTTGCGCTTCATGTTCGGCAAAAACGAGTTGACCTCCGGCCAGCAAGCCGTCTGCGGCGCGGCCATGGGCGAAGAACTGCTCAGCCACAAAACCCCGGGGCGCAACCTGGTATTCGTCACCCACAGCGGCTGCATTGCCGACTTCGAAAGCACCCTGGGTTTCCCCCACGCCACATTCCCCCAGTACGGCAGCGCCCTGTTCGTGCAGGTATTGCCCAACGGCAAGTTCAAGACATTGGGTATCGTCAATAACCCGGACTGGCCCGCCGCACTGAAACAACTTTAATAACTTCCCCTCCTGCCTGTTCAGCAAAAAGACAGCCCGGTTCTGGCATGTTTAGTTGCGCCTTTTAATTAAGGACCTCATGAATATTTTGTGTAATTCAGTGAACGTCGTGACTGTCTCCGCTACTTCATTACTTCAAACATCCATCACTAAACGTCAGGGAGCGACGTTTTCATGACCCGATTAAAACCGCTGCCGATATTGTTGCTGGCCTTTGTCGCGTTTTACCTATTGCCGCTGGGCCTGCACGGTTTGTGGATCCCCGACGAGACCCGCTACGCCCAGATCAGCCAGGAAATGCTCCTGAGCGGCAATTGGGTCACGCCACATTTCATGGGTATCCGCTACTTCGAAAAGCCCGCCGGCGGCTACTGGTTGATCGCCCTCGGCCAGGCCGTGTTTGGCCAGAACCTGTTCGGTGTACGCATTGCCTCGGCCTTGACCACCGGCTTAAGTGTGCTGCTGGCCTACCTGATCGCCCGTCGCCTGTGGAATGACCCACGTAAAAGCTTCGCCTGCGCCCTGCTCTACCTGAGCTTCGGCCTGGTGGCCGGGCAAGCGGGTTATTCCAACCTCGATCCGCAATTCACCCTGTGGGTCAACCTGAGCCTGGTGGCCCTGTGGTTTGCCCTCGACAGCACCACACTGCGGCGCCGTCTAGGGGCGTGGGCCGTGGTGGGCCTGGCCTGCGCCCTGGGTTTCCTGACCAAAGGTTTCCTGGCCTGGGTGCTGCCGGTGCTGATTGCCGTGCCCTACATGCTCTGGCAACGGCGCCTGGGAGAATTGCTGCGCTACGGCCCGCTGGCTATCGCAGTCGCCGCAGTGGTCTGCCTGCCGTGGGCGCTGGCGATCCATCATCAGGAACCTGACTTCTGGCGCTTCTTTTTCTGGAATGAACACATTCGCCGCTTCAGCGCCGACAACGCGCAACACGTGCGGCCGTGGTGGTTCTTCCTACCGATCATCGCAGCGTCTTGCCTGCCCTGGGCCGGGCTGTTGCCCGCCACCCTGCGCACCACCTGGCAGCACAAACGCCAGCCGGCAATTACCTTCCTGGCCCTGTGGCTGCTACTGCCGCTGGGTTTTTTCAGCCTGAGCAACGGCAAGCTGCCGACCTACATCATGCCGTGCCTGCTGCCCCTGGCATTGTTGATGGGGCATACCCTGGTCGGTCTGATCAGCACCGGCCGTGCCCGCACAATCTGCCTCAACGGCCTGCTCAACTTCGTGATCGGCATGGTCGCCATGATCGGCCTGATCTACCTGCAGATCGCCCGGCCGCTGTACAGCAACAGCCACGCCGAAATGTTCAGCCTGTCGCTGGCCTTTATCGTGCTGCTGGCATGGATCCTCACTAACCTGCTGCAAGCGTTCCGCCCGTTGACGCTATGGGCCACGCCGACGCTGGGCATCGGCCTGCTGGTGATCCTGTTGCCGGCGAGCATGCCGGCGTGGATCGCCGACAACGAAATGCCCGACCAGTTTGTGCTCGAGCACCTGGAAGAGCTGCAACAGACCCAGGCACTGCTGAGCAACGAACTGGAGAGTGCCAGCGCCCTGGCCTGGCGCCTGCAACGCCCGGCAGTGGCGCTGTATGACACCGAGGGCGAGTTGCGCTACGGCTTGCAGTACGCGGGTTCGGTGCAGCGCAAAGTCGCACTGGAACAGGTGCAGACGTGGCTCAAGGACGCGCGCCAGCGCGGCTCGGTGGGCGTGCTGATGCGGGTCAGAAGCACCAGCGAGATGCGCGAGGCGGGGCAACTGCCGCCGGGGGGCAAACGCTACTACAAGGGCGCCCTCGAACTGATCATCTACGCGAAATCGCCCTGATGGCGGCCTTCTGGAAAACCGAACGCGGCGCCCTGGTGGTATTGCTGGGTGTCACGGCCGTGCTGCTGCTCGCCGGCCTCAGCGCACGCGACCTGTGGGGCCCCGAAACCCGCTGGGCCAACATTGCCTTGCAGATGCTGCAAAGCGGCGACTACTTCGACCCGTATCTCAAAGGCGTGCCCTATTACGACAAGCCCCTGCCTTCCTACTGGCTGATCACCGCGACCGCCCACGCGATGGGCGGCCTCGGCCCGTGGTCGTTACGTTTGCCGTCCGTGATCGGCGCCTGGCTGAGCGTGTGGCTGATCTACCTGATCGGCGAACAACTGTTGCGCAAGGGCACCGGGCTGATTGCCGGCTGGATGCTCGCCACCACCTTCTACTTTCTGTTCTGGGCGCGCGTCGCCACGGCGGACGTGCTCACGGTGTGCGGCGTACTGGCGGCCGTGTGGTGGTATTGGCGCGGGCCGCAGGACACACGGCTTGGGCGCTACACCGTGTTCTTTCTGTTGTTGGCGGTGACCTCCCTGTTCAAGGGCTTGATCGGCTTTGTGCTACCCGGCCTGGTGCTGCTGCCGCACCTGCTCAGTGAGCATCGCTACAAACGCCATCTCAACCTGCGCCTGCCACTCGCCCTGCTGATGGCGGGCGCGGTGTATGCCGTGCCGTTCGTGCTGTCCCATGTCTACGGCGCACCCAGCTACGGCGAAAGTGGCCTGGCGCTGGTGTTCCGCGAAAACGTGGTGCGCTTTTTCGACCCGTTCGACCACATGGGCCCGATCCACACGTACCTGATCTACCTGCCCGCCTACACCCTGCCATGGGTGCCGTGCTGGCTGCTTGGCCTGTGGCTGGCGCTGCGGCATTGGCGCCAGACCCCGCCCAACGTACGTTGGCTGGTGTGGGGCCTGGGGTTGCTGTTCGTGTTCTTCACCGCAAGTGGGAGCCGACGCAGTTACTACGTGCTGCCGTTGGTGCCGTTCGCGCAGTTGCTGGGGGCCTGGTGGGTGAGTGAACGGCTGGCGAAAAACCCGGCGAGTTGGCCGCGCTGGCAGAAAGGTTTCGCAAGCGCCGCCGTGCTGATGCTACTGGTGCTCGGGGTGCTGTATCCCTGGACCAACGGCAATGGCGGCGTGACGCGTTTCGCCGAGGACGTGGAAACCCAGGCGACCCAAACAGCACCGTGGAACCAATGGCAGATGGTGCTGGTGGAAGTCGACAACAAACTCCCTCTGTACCTGCAAAACCACGGCAAACCCTTCTACTACGTAGCCGAAACCCAGGACTTCCCGCGCCAGGGCGACAGCGCCGCGTTCATGGCCTGGCTGGCCAACACCAGCGGCCAGGATTTCGACCCGCAACTCACGATTATCGTTGCGCAATTCTCCAAGGACGACCCAACGCCACTGGCCTACCTGGGTGCGAATCATCACGTGATTACCACCCAGCCGGACAACGGCGAGCGGTGGTTTGCGAAGCGCGAGGGAGGCAGCGTGGCGTTTATCCCATCGCCGCGCTGATCAGGTCTTGCGAGCCTTGCCGGGGTCCACGGTGCCGATAGGCCCCAGGCTACCCCCCAACCCGGCCACGTGCTCCTGTACCGCCCGCCCCTCCGCCCGGTTGCGGATAAACCCGGCGCGGGTAAACCGCTCCAGAAACGGCACCGGCAAGGCCTTGTCAGGGCGTACCGCAGGATGCTCGGCCACCTCCCCGAACAGGGTGTACGCCGCGCTCGGCAAGTGCCGGGTATTGAGGTCGCCGGTCAGGCGTCCGGCTTGCAACACGAGCGCGCGGTTGGTGACGCGTTGCAGATCGGACAAGCGCTGGGAGATGTAGAGGATGGCCACACCGCGTGCGCGCTGGCTGTCGATCAGGCCGAGCAGGCGTTCGGCGTCGGTTTCCGACAAGGCCGCCGTCGGTTCGTCGAGGATCAGCAGTTTGGGTTGCTGGGCAAAGGCACGCGCCAGTACCAGCAGTTGACGGTCCGCCTGGCCGAGGCGTTCGACCGGGTGTTGCAGCGGCAGGTCCAGGCCCAGCCCGACGGCGATGGCTTCGGCACGTTGCAGGAGGCTTTTGCGGTTGAGCAGAAAATCCGCGTCGGGCTGCCCCAGCTCATCGAGCAACAGGTTCTCGGCCACGCTCAGGCCGGGGGCGATGGCATCGTCGGGCCGTTGATGCACGGCGACGATGCCGAGCCGGCGTGCCGACAACGGCGAGGTAAAGCGTTGGCGCTGGCCCTCGACCCACAGTTCGCCGCTATCCGGCGCCAGGCTGCCGCTGAGGACCTTGACCAAGGTCGATTTGCCCGCTCCCGTGGCACCGAGCAAGGCCACACCCTCACCCGGGTAAATATCCAGGGTGACTTGATCCAGCGCCTGCTGGGCACCATACGTCTTGCACAGGCCAACCAGACGGATCAAAGGCTCGGGGGCAACGGGGTTGCTCATGGCTAATCTCTAAGGCGCAACGATGACTCATTACAACGCCAGACGGCGCTGATTTATTCCGAACAACAATGAGTTAGGTCCCGAATTAAAGGCATTACCTCATGAACAATCCAATAGCTGAATCGCATAGCCGAAAACATTCGAGTTATAAGGCCCTTGCCCGCAGTGTATTGAATGCTTCAGCCAGCGCCTTCAGGGCCCGCCCGCCACTTCAGATCCTGCGACGGCGATTGAGTTGAGGAATGGCGGTTTGCGGGATCTCCACACGCTTTACCTGCGTCAAGGTACACGCCGCCAGTTGCGCCAACGTCGGCTGGCTGAACACGCTCCGCGCATCCACCTCCAACCCGGCCTTGCGCATTCGCGCCACCAGGTTCACCGCCAGCAACGAATGCCCGCCCAGTTCAAAGAAATGGTCATGCCGCCCTACCCGCTCCAGCTTCAAGACCTCCGCCCAGATCCCGGCCATCACGGCCTCCACTTCCCCGATCGGTGCGGCATACGCTCGGCTCACCACCGCCTCCAACCCCGGCGCCGGCAATGCCTTGCGGTCGAGTTTGCCCGCAGGGTTGAGGGGCATTTCATCAAGCCGCACAAACGCCGCCGGCACCATGTACTCCGGCAATTGCTCCAGCACATGAGCGCGCAACGCTTCCAGGCTCGGCGCGTCGGCACGCACAGTGAAATACGCCACCAGCCGCTCTTCCCGAATCAACACCGCCACTTCGCGCAACGCCGGATGCGCCGCCAGCCGTGACTCGATTTCCCCCAGTTCCAGGCGCACGCCGCGCAGTTTGACCTGGAAGTCATTGCGCCCGAGAAACTCAAGATTGCCATCCGGCAGGTAACGCACCAGGTCGCCGGTGCGGTACAGCCGATCCCCTTGCACAAACGGGCTGTCGATAAAGCGCTCGGCGGTCATCTGCTCAAGCCCCAGATAACCACGGGCCACGCCGACGCCACCGATATGCAGCTGCCCGCTGACGCCCATCGGCACCGGCGAATCCTGCGCGTCGAGCACATACAGGCGGGTATTGTTGATCGCCCGGCCGATCGGCAATTGCAGCGCGGGCACCGGTGCGCCCGGTTCCAGCGTCCAGGCGCTGCTGTCGACCGTGGCCTCGGTGGGGCCGTAGACGTTATGCAGGCGCACCTTGGGCAGTCGCGCCTGCACGCCACGGGCCAGGGCTTCGGTGAGCTCGCCGCCGCCACACAATACGTCGGTGAGGCTGGTGCACAGGGCCGATTCTTCCAGTTCAAGGAACTGCTGCAACATCGCCGGCACGAACTTGATCACCGTGATCTGTTGCTCACGAATCACCTGCGCCAGGTAGGCAGGCTCGCGATGCCCATCGGGGCGTGCCAGTACCAGGCGCATACCATTGGCGAGCGGCCAGAACAGCTCCCACACCGAACCGTCGAAGCTGAACGGCGCCCGTTGCAACAGCGCACCGCCTTCAGCGTTGGGGCACAGTTGCGAGCCCCAGTGCAGCAGGTTGCCGAGGCCGCGATGCTCGATCATCACGCCTTTGGGCGTGCCGGTGGAGCCCGAGGTGTACATGACGTAGGCCAGGTTGGCGACGCTCAAACCCGGCACCAGCGGGTTGCCGATGGGCGCCTGGCGCCAGGCACAGTGATCGAAGTCGATCACCGGGATCGACACCTCGCCCGGCAAATCGCGCGTCGCGGCGTGTACCAGCAGCGCCACCGGTTGGCTGTCGTGAAGCATGTAGGCCAGACGCTCACGCGGGTAGCCGGGGTCCAGCGGCACATAGGCGCCGCCCGCCTTGAGGATGGCCAGCAGGCCCACCACCAGGTCCAGTCCGCGCTCGACGCACAGCGCCACGCGAGAGTCCGGTTGAACGCCACGTTCACGCAAGTGGAAGGCCAGCTGGTTGGCGCGTTCGTTGAGTTCGCGGTAGGTCAGTTGCAACGTGCCGGCCTGCACCGCCACGGCGTGGGGGATCTGCCGCGCATGGGCTTCGAACAGCGCCTGCACGGTGAGGGTGTCGGGGTAGTCGGTGGCCGTCATGTTGAAGTCCACCAGCAGGGTTTTCAGCTCACTGGCGGGCAGCACCTGCACCTCGCGCAATGGCCTTTGCGGCGTCTGCTCCAACGCGTCCACCAAGTTGACCAGTACGGTTTCGAGGTAATCCAAAAGGCGCCCGGCGCCCACGGTGCGTGGGGCCTTGGCCTTGATTCGGAAGCCGCTGGCGGTATCGTCCACGGTCAGCATCAGCGGGTAGCTGAGGACGTCTTCGCTGCTGAGCAAGGCGATGCCCGGCACCAGGGTCAGGTCGCGCTCGGCGTCGGTGTGCCGGTAATTGAGCAGGCTGTTGAACAACGGCGACGCGCTGCTGCAGCGTTGGGCCAGTGCAAGGGAGGCTTGTTCATGGGCGAGCAAGGCGCTGAGCTGGGTGTGGGTGTCCGTGAGGGCATCGGCCACCGTCCGCCCGGCCAGGCGCACCCGCAGCGGCAAGGTGTTGATGAACATGCCCAAGGCGCGGTCGGCGCCCTCACCGGCCTGCAAACGGCCGAGCAGCACGGTGCCGAACACCCCATCATCGCGGCCCGCGACACGGCTGAGCACCTGGGCCCAAGCCAGATGGAACAGGCTGGCGGCGCTCACGCCCAGCCCACGCGCCTGTGCCCGCACGCGCTGATGCAGACGCTCGCCCAGTGCGCGTTCGGCTTCGTCGGTTTGCGCCCGATCCGCCTGGCGCGCCTGTAGACCGAACGCCAGGGTCGGCTCGTCCACATCCCCCAACTGCTCACGGAAAAACGCTTCATGCCCTGCCTGTCGCGCCGGTGAACGGGCTTGCACCACCACATTGCGGTACGGCACCGACGCCGGCAGTTGCGCCTGTTGACCGAGCAAGTGGGCGCGGATTTCCTGCATCAACAGCGTGGTCGAGGTGGCATCGTTGACCAAGTGATGGAAGCGCAGCCGCGCGACCCAGCGTTGCTGCTGCGGCTCTTCGGCATAGTCCAGGGCCATCAGCGGCGCCTGGCGCAAATCCAGCGGTTCATGCCCCTCGCGCAGCGGTTCGACGCGCAACTGCGCCTGGCGCCAGACCACCTGCATCGGTTGCTCCAGGGCTTCCCACGCCAGGCTGGTGCGCAGGATGTCGTGGCGGTTGATCACCTGTTGCAAGGCCTGGGCAAACGCGTCCAATTGCTCACGTCGCGCAAAGCTGAACAGCGCCTGCTGCTGGTAGGGGTCGTGCTCATCGGTGAGGTGGTGGTACAGCAACCCTTCCTGCAACGGCGCCAGCGGATAGACCGCCTGCACATTGGCCGCGCCACCGGGGATGCCGGCGACGATCAGCGCCAGGCTGGCCTGATCCGGTTCGGCCAGGTCCGCCTCATCCACCTCGCTGTATTCACTGGCCGCCGCCAATGCCGCCAGGGTCGGCTGGCCGAACAACACCTGCACATCGGCGCGCAGCCCGACCTGGCGCATGCGTTGCACCAATTGCACCGCCAGTAAGGAATGCCCGCCGAGTTCGAAAAAGTGGTCGTGGCGGCCCACCTGATGCACGTGCAACAGCTCGGCCCACAGCTGCGCCAAGACGGTTTCCACGCCCGCGTGCGGGGCTTCATACCGGCGTGTGACGAAGGCGTCCTGGCTGGGTGCCGGCAACGCCTTGCGGTCGAGTTTGCCGTTGGCGGTCAGGGGCAACGCGTCCATTGGCTGGTAGGCGGCCGGTAACATGTAGTCGGGCAGCGACGCCTGCAGGTGGCTGCGTAAGGCCTCGATCGGCACGGCTTCACGCGGCACGAACCAGGCCAGCAATTGCCCTTCGCGCGACTGCACCACGGCCGCTTGGATATGCGGGTGGGCGGCCAGCGCGGATTCGATTTCGCCCAGCTCGACGCGCACGCCACGGATTTTCACCTGGTCGTCATTGCGCCCCAGGTATTCCAGGTTGCCGTCCGGCAGCCAGCGCGCCAGGTCACCGGTGCGGTACATCCGGCCCTGGGTGAACGGGTCATCCAGAAAGCGTTCGGCGCTGAGATCGGGGCGGTTCAGGTAGCCGCGCGCCACACCCTTGCCCCCTACGTACAACTCCCCTGCTACGCCGATGGGCACCGGGCGTTGCTGTTCGTCGAGCACGTACGCGGTGGCATTCGCGATCGGCGCGCCGATATGCAGCGGCTTGCCCACGTCCATGCGGCCGGAGGTGGCGACCACCGTGGCTTCGGTGGGGCCGTAGTTGTTGATCACGGCAAAGGACTGCGCCTGGGGGAAAGCGCGCAGACGGTCGCCACCGATCAGCAGGGTGCGCAGTGTTGGGTGTTGCAGGCCCTGGCTGAAGGCGTATTCGGCCACAGGCGTCGGCAGGAAGCACACGTCCAGCGGCTGCGCGCGCCACCAGCTGAGCAGCGCGTCGATGTCTTCGGCGCCGTCATGGGCGGGCGGCAGGCGCAGCGTGGCGCCCACACACAGTGCCGGCCAGACTTCCCAGGCCATCGCATCAAAACCAAACCCGGCGACACTGGCGGTGTGGCTGCCGGCGTGCAGGTCAAAGGCCCGGCAATGCCAGTCCACCAGGTTCGAGACAGTGTGGTGCTCGACCATCACGCCCTTGGGCAAGCCGGTGGAGCCTGAGGTGTAGATCACGTAGGCAAGGTGGGAGGGGCTGACCGCTACGCGGGGGTTGGTGCCCAAGTGAAAGGTCGGGCGGTCCAGTTGGAGCACAGGCACATCCAGCGCAGGCAGACGGTGCAGCAAGTCATGCTGGGTCAGTACCACCACCGGATCGCTGTCTTGCAGCAAGTAGTTCAGGCGTTCGGCCGGATGGGCCGGGTCGACCGGCACGTAGCAGGCGCCGGATTTGAGAATCGCCAGCAACCCCACCAGCGTGTCCAGCCCGCGCCGCGCCAGGATCACCACGCGGTCGTCCGGCTGTACGCCACGCTCCAGCAGTTGATGGGCCAGGGCGTTGGCCTGCTGGTTGAGTTGGGCGTAGCTCAGCTGCCGGCCCTGGTAAACCGCCGCCACCGCGTCCGGCGTGCGCGCGGCCTGGCCTTCGATGCGCGCGTGCAGGGTCTGCGGCTGCGTACCGGGCTGGGCGGTGGCGTTCCACTGGTGCAACCGGGCCTGTTCGGCGGGCGTCACCACCGAGAAATCACTGAGCTTCAACGCAGGGTCTTCCAGCCCTTGCTCCAGCAGCCAGGTAAAGCGTTGCGCCAGGGCGAGCACTTCGTCGTGCTCGAAGTACGCCTCGTTGTACACGCAATGCAGGCACGCGGTGTCCTGGTAGCGGTTGCTGCGCAAGTGGATCGCCAGCGGCAGCGGCTCATGGTGGTTGGAGACTTTGACCGCACGCGCCTCGGTGGTGCCGTAGCGCAGCGCATGGTCGTCCTGCTCGTAAGACACCGACAGGTCGAACAACTGGCCGCGATCGCTGCGGCGCACGCCCAACTCACGGTTCATCTCACTCAGGGGAAAACGCTGGTGGCGGAAATCCTGCTTGAGCTGGTCGCGCACGCCACGCACCACGGCACTGAACGGCAACTGCTCATCGAACTGCAACCGTACTGCGCTGACCTGGGTGAACAGCCCGACGGTCGAACGGAACTGCGCATTGGAACGGTTGAGAATCGGCAGCCCCACCACCCACTCCTGGCGCTGGGCGGTGCGCGTGAAATACACATACATCGCCGCCAGCAGCACATGAAATGCCGACGCCTGGTAACGGTTGGCCACCTGCTCCATGCGGTTGAGCAGGGCCGCCGGAAACGCTTGCACCAGGGTGTTGCTGGACGCCTTGGCGGCGTGCCGCGGGGTCAGCAGCGGTTCCGGCAGCACTGGGTACTTGGCCAGCCAATAGGCGCGGTCGCGGGCATAGCGGGCCGAGGCACGGTAGCGCTCGTCCGCCTCGATAAAGTCGATATAGGACGGCGCCAGCGGCTCCGGCTGTTGGCCTTGCGCCAGGGCGGTGTACAGCCGCGCGAGGGATTGCAGCATTTGGCCGAAGCCCCAGCCGTCGAGAATCAGATGGTGGGCCTGGGTGCCGAGGCGGTAGTGATCGGCATCCAGCTTGACCAGCAAGAAGCGGAACAGTGGCGCGCCCTGCAGCGCGTACGGCAAGGCCATTTGCGCCTGCATCAGGGCGTGGCAGGCGGCGTGCGGGTCGGAGGCTGCACTCACGTCATGCAGCGTCAGGTCCACGGCCACCGTGGCGGCGAAGGTCTGCCGAGGCAGGCCGTTGGCGTCGCTGTGCAATTGCGTGCGCAACGCATCGTGCTTGGCCACCAGCAGCTCGATGGCACGCTGCATCAGGTTCGGGTCGACGGCGCCGGCAAAGTCCACATAACCGCCGATGTTGTACAGCGGTGAGTCACCTGCACGCAGTTGGTCGAGCCAGATGTCCTGTTGGGCGGCGGTAAGGGGGAAGCTGGCCGGCAGGCGGGAGGAATGCTTCATAAGATCCTTCTCATGGGGGTCAGGCACTGGCCGCGCAGGGAGGCCCATTACGACGAATGGGCCGGATTGGAGCATGGGGCCCCGGGGCTGTCTGTCACCCTAAACCCGGACATCCAAACGCACGGAACGGGCTTGGCTGAGGGTTCATTGCTGAAACGATTAAAGAGATGTAGGAGATTGGCTATATCTGGCCGATGTCAGGTTGGATAGAGGTTTTTAAAAAATAATTATTTTCAATATTTATCAAACAGTTAAATAAATCTAAAGGCATCTCCTGATTTTTCGTGGCCGGAATCATCGCTCAGAAACGTCGAATTAATGACGTTGTTTTTATGGCACGTTGTGTCCCTCGTTTCCGCTACATACGTAGGACGAATCCCCTGGCTAAATACAATTTCGAATACCGACTCTGGTGGGTGAGCAACGGATCGCCCCCGCAGAGGCTCAGAGAATCTGTTGACGGTTTTCGACATCAAGGATGAGATGGCTATGAGTTTGATCAGCACTACCGCCAACACGCAAAGCCCGAATTTTTATGCAGAAATGGGCGAACTGATTGCCAACAGCGGTCACCCGGACTTCGCCGCGCACATGCTGCACCTGGTGGACAAATGGGTACCGATCCACCTGGTGGATCTCAGCGAATGGACCCTCGACGAGCTGCGCGACCGCGTGCTCGATATCAAGCTGCTGGGCAGCGCCGGCCAGAAGCAGGACCTGCCACCGCCCCTGGCCCTGAACTCCATGGACGATCACCCGCTGCTGCGGGAAATGCTCGGCATGCACGACCCGCTGCTGATCCAACTGAAGGCCAAGGCCAAGAGTGCATACCCTCGCGGCACCTCGCACCAGTGCAACCTGGTGTCGCGCCAGGGCAACCGGCGCTGTGTGATTTCGTTCTACCGGCCGCCAAACCACCGCGGGTTTTCCCTGCCCGAGCTGTCGTTTCTCAAATGCCTGTCGGACACCCTGCTGCCGCTGATGGAGTGCCACGCCCAAAGCCTGCGCCAGGCACCGCACCCCGAGACCGAAGCGGCCCATACCCTGCTGGAGCAATCCCAATTGCAGCGTGAGTTCTACAAGCGCCTGTCCCTGGGCGACATCACCCTGTCGGCACGCGAGCAAGAGGTGTGCCTCGGCCTGCTGACCGGCGGTACCGTGCCGCAGATGGCGGAAAAACTCAGTGTGAAGAACAGCTCCATCGAAACCTACCTCAAGCGCGCCGCCGCCAAGCTGGGCGTGAGTGGCCGGCATGGCCTGGCCAAATGGATGGTGGGGGCCTGATGCGCACATTGAGCACTTTGGCGATGGCATCGATGCTCAGCGGTTGCTCGCTGATCCCGGACTACCAGCGGCCGCAAGCGCCGGTGCCTGTGCAGTATCCGCAGCAGGGTGTGTATGCACAGGCGCAGGCCGGCAGCGCTGACTGGCAACAGCTGTTCCACGACCCGGCGCTGCAGCAGCTGATTCGCGATGCCTTGGTCAACAACCGCGACCTGCGGGTGGCGGCGCTGAACGTCGAGGCGTTCCAGGCGCAGTACCGTATCCAGCGTGCGGATCTTTTCCCCGCCGTGTCCGCCACCGGGGCCGGCCAGCGTCGGCGTTTGCCCGGCGATGTGAATGGCACGGGCAAGCCGGCCATCACCTCCAGCTACTCCGCGACCCTGGGTATCAGTGCCTACGAACTGGATTTTTTTGGCCGCGTGCGCAGCCTCAGCGAGCAGGCCATGCTCACCTACCTGGGCACCGAGGAGGCCCGGCGCAGCGCGCAACTGAGCCTGGTGGCGAACGTCGCGAATGCCTACCTGACCTGGCGCGCCGACCAGGAATTGCTGGCCCTCGCCCAGCAAACCCTGGTGGCCAACGACCACAGCCTGCGCCTCACCAGCCGCAGTAAAACCGCGGGCAAAGCCTCGGCTCTGGACGTGGTCCAAGCCCGTACCAGCGTCGAAAGCACCCGCGCCAGCGTGGCCCGCTACGAGCGCCAAGTGGCCCAGGACCTCAACAACCTGGTCCTGCTGGTGGGCGGCCCGGTGGACGAACAACTGCCCGCGCGCCCACTCGCGGCTGACTGGGTGGCGCGCGTACCGGCGGGCCTGCCCTCCGACCTGCTGCAACGCCGCCCGGATATCCTCCAGGCCGAATACCAACTGCGCGCCGCCAACGCCAATATCGGCGCCGCACGCGCGGCGTTTTTCCCTTCGGTGAGCCTCACCGCGAATGCCGGCAGCGCCAGCACCGAACTGTCGGGACTGTTCAAGGGAGGCTCGGGCAGCTGGACGTTCCAACCGCAGATCAACCTGCCGATCTTCAATGCCGGCAGCCTGCGCGCAAGCCTCGACTATGCCAAGTTGCAAAAAGACATCAGCGTGGCGCAATACGAAAAATCCATCCAGACCGCTTTCCAGGAAGTCGCCGACGGCCTGGCGGCGCGGCAGACCTTTATCGACCAGTTGGACGCGCAGCGGGATTTCGTCGCGGCCAACCAGCAGTATTACAACCTGGCCGAACACCGCTACCGCAGCGGCGTCGACAGCAACCTCACCTTCCTGGATGCGCAACGTGCGTTGTTCAGCTCGCAGCAGGCATTGATCGTGGACCGCCTGGCGCAGTTGGTGGCGGAGGTGAATTTGTATACGGCGCTGGGGGGCGCGTGGGGGGATGGCATGCCTGCGCCCATGGCGAGCGCGCGGGGTGACGAAGCCGCCCCAATCGGACCACTGCGGCGTATCAGGTGAATGTACAGGGGGGGGTTTGGGGCTGCTGCGCAGCCCAGCGCGGGGCAAGCCCGCTCACTAAAAACATATTCGGTAACCAAGTGGTAGAGGGTCGCGGTGGAATACGCGCTAGCGTTAATACGCTTAGGGACTCTTTCAGGAACAACGGATTGCGCCCAAAGCCTCAAACCCATCGACTGCGTCACGGCCGTTATTCGGAACGCGGACGAAGTTATCTCATCACCATCGTCGTCCACCACCGCCAGCGTTTATTCACCGACCTGTTCCTTGGCCGCCTGCTGGTTGCCGAATTCCGCCAAGTTCATGAACCGGGTTTGGTTGACTCTATGGCCTGGGTAATCATGCCTGACCACATTCATTGGCTGTTTGAGTTGAAACAACAGACGTTGGCCTACGTCATTCGGCGTATCAAGTCACGCAGTACGCTGACGACCAACAGGCGTCGCGCAAGCAAGGAGCGTGTCTGGCAGCCAGGCTATTACGACAGGGCTGTGCGTGTAGAGGATGATATACGTACGATGGCGCGCTATATCGTCGCCAATCCGCTGCGAGCCGGCTTGGTCAAACGGGTGGGGGATTATTCGTTATGGGATGCTGCCCGGCTCTGACTGTACTGCACAGGATCGTGTAGTGAGCGGGCTTGCCCCGCGCCGGGTGGCGAAGCCGCCCCAACCGGACCACTGCGGCGTGTCAGGTGAATTTACAGGGACGGGTTTTGGGGCGGCTTCGCCACCCAGCGCGGGGCAAGCCCGCTCACTACAAGATAGGCTATCATTGGGCCACCACTTGGACATGGAGGTCGTGATGCGCCTGATATCAGCTACTGGTTTTACACTTGCCTGCATTGGCCTCTGCGGCTGCAGCATCAAACAAACCGTCACCCCGGTTGCCTTCTCCGCCGCCCAGGCCCCTGAGATTTGCATGATCCCCGCCGAAGGCCTGCGCGCAGGATTTAATACGACTTACACCGCGCAACTGCGCAGCAAAGGGTTTCAGACCCGGGAGTTGCGACCCGGCAGTCCACCGGCCAGCTGTGCACTGTCGACCACGTACATCGGCCAATGGAGCTGGGACTTGGCGCTGTACATGAGCTATGCCGATATCCAGGTATTTGAAAACGGCCGGCAGGTGGGCAAGGCGTTGTACGACTCGACCTCGGGGGGTGCCCGGATGGGCAAGTTTATCGATGCACAGAGCAAGATCATCGAGATGACCAACCAGCTGTTCCCGAATGCCTCCTACGGTCCGAGCCAGGCTACCACTGCCCCATCGCCAGACTGAACGGCGAAAACTCCGCGAACTGCCACCGCAACGCCAGCGCCGCCGGGCGCCGCACCACGTGTTCCACGCTCACCGTCCACAAGCGCTGGGCGCCGGCGAACAGGGCCACTTGCGGGCCGTCCAGGATCAGCGCGGTGCGCCCGGCCACGTGCAGCACGTCCCCCGATTCAAAATCGATGAACAGCAACCCCGCCACCGGGTTCACCTGCAGGTTGCCCAGGGTGTTGAAGAACAGGTTGCCGGCGAAGTCGGGAATGGTCAGCAGGTTGCCTTCAACCCGCACAAAACCCGTGTTGCCACCCCGATGAGAAACGTCCACCGAGCGTTGGCCGTCGACCTCGACGTAGCTGGCGACGAAGAAGGTGTCGGCGTTGCGGATTGTCGTTTGAGCGGCGTCATCCAGGCTGTCGGCACGCTCGACGAGCGTGCCGGGTTTGCGGGCGACGGCGTCGACGGGCCGCAGCTGGATGTACTTGGGGCAGTTGCCGAAGCTCTGCACCACATCAATCGAAAAGCCCTCGTGATCGAGCGCGCCGATCCGTCCGTTCAGGCGGTTGCGGCGGCGAGTGTTGAGGTCGATGCCCAGCAGGCCGACGGATACGCCGTCTCGCAGTGCGCTGCGGGCCGGGTCACCGGCCGACGGCAGACTGTCGATCTGCAAGGTCTGTGGGTCCGGCGAGTGGGCAAAGCCTGGGGCGCCTTCAATCATGGTCGCCCAGGGAATGCCGCGTTCATCCACCACGCCCAACATCAGGTACGGCAACAAGGGGTAAAAATCCCGATGCTGCCCAGGCAGGTGATCGCGAATCACTTTGGGCCCGACCACGGCCATGCGGTCGGCCACGCCAACAGTCTCTTGCAGGTGACGCTCACCGGCATGCCAGGGCGTTTGTTCGATCGGGTTCATGGCGAGTACCTCATGTGGGATAGACCGATGTTGCGCCCTGCCAGCCGTGGCGGCAGTTCGTAGCCTAGCAAAACACGACGTAACTGCCAGATACGCTAGCTTCCTGTGGCGAGCGAGCTTGCTCGCGCTGGGCGGCGAAGCCGCCCCCAAAACCTGCCAACGCGAATTGTCTGAAAAAACGCGGAGACCTGATTGGGGCTGCTACGCAGCCCAGCGGGAGCAAGCTCCCTCGCCACAACAAGCGCCCTGACCGCACAATGGCCACCCTGGGGGAGCTGTGGTGCGCTTCAGCGCTCCTCAAGCCTGTCCCGCAAGAATCGATGGCTGCTGGAAAACAGTCGCCGGTAGGTGAGCAACACCGCACCCACCGTGCCCAGCGCCGATGAGGCGGCGATCAGAAACATGATCACGATCTGATACCGCACCGCATCCACCGGGCTCTCCCCGGCCAGCACTTGCCCGGTCATCATGCCCGGCAGGCTGACGATGCCCACCACGGTCATCTGGTTCAGCGTCGGAATCATCCCCGCGCGCACCGCCTGGCGGATGGCTTCCTGCGCCGCTTCCCAACGTGAGCCGCCGAGGGCCAGGATCATCTCGATGGTGTTGCGCCCCGAGGTCAGCTCCTGGGTCATGCGTTCGATGCCCAGGGAGACGCCGGTCAGCGTGTTGCCAAGGATCATGCCGAGGATAGGGATCGCATATTGCGGCTCGTACCACGGGTGGATACGGATCACCGCAAACAACCCCACAGCGGTGACCAGCCACGAACTGCCCCATACCGACAGCACGCTGTCGGCGCGCTGCCCCCGGTAAATGCGCCGCCCACGGCCTGCAGCCGAGAGGCCGGCGATCAGGGTCATCGCACACATCAACGGCAGCACCACGTACCAGTAGCCGAACTCGAACACCCAGCCCAGCAGATAACCGATGGCCAACAGTTGCACCACGGTGCGCACCGCCGCCCACAGCAACTGGCGGCCCAGACCCAGGCGTAGCAGCAGCGAGAGTGCGCCGTTGATGAGGATCAGCGACGCGGCGATGCCCATGTCCAGCGCGGTAAGGTTCTGATAATTCATGCCTGGGTCGCTCCGCTCAATACACCCGCATCCATTTGCCAGTGGATGTCGCTCATGCGCCGGGCCTGGTCCAGGTCGTGAGAGACCCAGATACAGGCACGGGATCGATCAGCGGCAAACCAGGCATCGATCAGCGCTTCCACCTCGCGGGATGAGGTGGGGTCGAGGGCGGCGGTGGGTTCGTCCAGCAACAGCACTTCGGGGTTGAGTTGCAGGGTGCGGATCAACGACACCACCTGGGACTCGCCGCCCGACAGGTCGGCGGCGCGCTTGGCCAAAAAATCCGGTGCCTTGCCGGCATGCCCGAGCAGTGTGGTGACGGCCGCCAGATCGAAGCGGCGCGTGCGCAAGGTCTTGAGGCTGAAGGGAAAGCACAGGTTGTCTTGCACCGAGCCCTCGAGCAGCGCCGGGCGTTGGGACAGGTAGCTGATATGGCTGCGGTAGTGGGGAATCTGCGCGTTGCCGATCGGCTGGTTGTTCCACAGGATCTGCCCGGACGTGGGCGCATCCAATAGCGCCAGCGCGCGCAAGAACACACTTTTGCCGGAGCCGGACGCACCCGTGATCGACACGCGGTCGCCGGCGTGCAGGGTGAAATCGGTGGGCTGGAGCAACGGCACCTGGCGGCGCTCGTCCAGGCGCGTGAGGGCGCGGGTTTCGATCAGTGCGCTCATGGACGCGGGTTCCTGTTAAATCCTGTTGGGCGTAATGGTGAGGCAGGCGCACGAAGTTTTCATGAAAAAATTCAAACTATCGCACCCCACGTCGTTCACACCTTCACGTGCAACGTTAAGTAGGAGGCGACATGCAATACCGACAACTGGGTCATTCCGGCCTGCTGGTGTCCGAAATCATCCTGGGCACCGTGCCTTTTGGCGGTCGCGCCGAATTTGAGCAGTGCGGCGCGGTGGACGTGCCCCAGGCCAAGCGCATGTTCGACATCGCGTTCGACGCGGGTGTGAACATGGTCGACACCGCCGACCTCTACTCCCACGGCCTGGCCGAAGAAGTGGTCGGCAACGCCTTGGGCGCCAAGCGCAACGATATCCTGCTGGCCACCAAGGGCCGCAGCCCCGTGGACAACAACCCGAACAATTCCGGCTCATCGCGCTACCACCTGATTCGCGCCTGCGAAGCCAGTTTGAAACGCCTGGGCACCGACCATATCGATCTCTACCAACTGCACAATTGGGACGGCATGACGCCCATCGAGGAAACCCTCGAAGCGCTGCGGCTGCTGGTGGGCTCGGGCAAGATCCGCTACTTCGGCACCAGTAATTTCACCGCCTGGCAAATGATGAAAACCCTGGGTAAGGCTGAGCTGCACGGCATGCTCAAACCCATCACCCAGCAGATCTACTACACCCCGGAATCCCGCGAGGCCGAATACGAATTACTGCCCCTGGCACTGGACCAATCAGTGGGCACGCTGGTGTGGGGACCGATGGGCGAAGGGCTGCTGACCGGCTCCACTCGACGCGGGCACCCCGCGCCGGCCAACACCCGCCAGGGCAGCGGCTGGCCGGAACCCTACGTGCATGACCAGGAGCGCGCGCTGGACATCATCGAAACCCTCGCCGCCGTCGGTGATGAGCATGGCGTCTCGGTCGCGCGCACGTGCCTGGCGTGGCTCAAGGACCGGCCGGGGATCACCTCGCTGATCGTCGGCGCCCGCACCGAAGCACACTTGCACGATAACCTCGCCGCGACTGAACTGAAGCTGACCGAGGAACAGTCTTCGCGTATCGAAGCCGTGACGCGGCGCCAGCCGTTGTACCCGTACTGGCATCGCTTTACCGCCGGGATTGATCGTTTTGATCCCGCGGAACAGCCGTTTTTGGCCGAGCACCAGAAGACCCTGGATGCGCGCAAGGACAAATAAGCCCTGAACACCGCCACTCAACCTGCGGGAGGGGTCTTACTCCCTCCCACATGGGGTCCGAGTACAGCCACAACAAAGGAGCCTGCCCTTGATCGCCCAAATCATGATCGCCGCTCTCGGCGTCGTCGCCATCTGGTTCAGCCAGAGCAAACGCCTGAAGGTGCGCCGCTACGCCTGCCTGTTCGGCATGGCCGGCCAGCCGTTCTGGTTCTGGTCGTCGATCAATGCCGAGCAATGGGGCATCGTGTTGCTGAGCTGCTTCTACACCGTGGCGTGGGCCAAGGGCATCAAGACCCATTGGATTGATCGCCAGCCGGACGCGCAGCTATGAAGTGGGCACAGGGCGTGGGCAATGGTCAGCTGGGGTATGACACGTATCAGCAAACGCCAAGCTGAACCAACAGCGTGCAGGCAAACGCCCGCACGCTCACCCCGCTTACGGTAACGGTTCGAACTTCAACGCACTCAAGCTCTGCACCTTGTCCTCGCGCACCATCTTGTACTCGGTGTTCGGGCCGATCCAGCGGTCCCAGATCGCGTCAATCTCCCCGGCCTTCTCCATCGCCATCAACGACTCATTCACTTTGGCCAGAAACGCCGGTTCGTCGCGACGCATGCCCGCACCAATCGGTTCCAGGGCCATCGGCTCTTTGGCCAACGCCAGTTCAACGCCGCCGGCCTTGGCCTGGTTGACCAGTTTGAGGGCGGTCATGGTGTTGGTGACCAGGCCCACTACCTTGTTCTGTTGCAGGGCCATGTAGGCCGAGCCGGTGTCCTGGAAGGTCACCGGGGTAGCGCCGGCGAGGCGGATCGATTGCTCGGACGTCGAGCCCTTGGTGGAGCTGATGCGCTTGTCCTTGAAGAAGCTTTTCGGCTGGTCGGCATTCGCCGCGCGCACCACCAGGGTTTCCTTGGCGATGTAGTACGGGTCGCTGAACTGGATTTGCTCGGCACGGGTCTTGGTGTACGCCAGGTTGGCGAAGATCACATCGACGCGGCCCATTTTCACTTCGGGAATGCGCGCTTCAACCGACAGCGGCTTGAGTTCCAGGGCCACGCCCATGGTCTTGGCCAGGGCCTTGCACAGGTCGACGTCCATGCCCACCAGCTCGCGGGTCTTTGGGTCTGGCGCGGAGAATGGCGGCACGTCAGCGTACACTCCGCAGCTCAGGGATTGCTTGGCCATGATGTCGCTCAATTGGTCGGCCTGCGCGATGGCAACCGCCAGTGGACCCAACGCCAGCGCAGTAAACAGATGCTTCATACCCATGGGAAATCTCCAGTAAGTTGGACCAGCAAAAATGGCAGGGGGAGCAAAGCCGCCGCAGCTCAATGGGCCCGTAAGTCGGCGATAAAACGTTGCGCTCGCGGGTGCGAAGGCTGGGCGAAGAAGGCCTCGGGGCTGCTCTTTTCCAGAATCTGCCCCGCGTCCATGAACCAGATGGTGTCAGCCACTTCGCGGGCGAAGTTCATCTCGTGGGTCACGCACATCATGGTCATGCCGTCCTTGGCCAGGCCCTTCATCACGTTCAGCACTTCACCGACCATTTCCGGGTCGAGGGCACTGGTGGGCTCGTCGAACAGCATCACCGGCGGCTCCATCGCCAAGGCCCGGGCAATCGCCACGCGTTGTTGTTGGCCGCCGGACAACTGCGCCGGGTAGGCACCGGCCTTGTGGGCCAGGCCCACGCGGTCGAGCAGTTCCATGGCCTTCTGCTTGGCCGCCGCGCCCTTGAGGTTGCGCAGCTTGTTCGGTGCCAGGGTGATGTTTTCCAGCACGGACAGGTGCGGGAACAGGTTGAAGCTCTGGAACACAAACCCCACGCGGCTGCGCAGCCGGTTGACCTGGGCATCGGTGCCGTGCACGTCCTGGCCATCGAACAGGATCTGGCCGGCCTGGATGTCTTCCAGGCGGTTGACCGTGCGGATCAAGGTCGACTTGCCTGAGCCCGAGGGGCCGCACAGCACCACCACCTCGCCGGGTTGCACCTCGGCGGTGATGTCGGTGAGCGCCTGGTACTCGCCGTACCATTTATTGATTTTCGAAAACATGATCATTGGATGCATGAGCGCAGCCCTCTTCAATTATCGGTGGCCAGCAACGGATCGCCCGGCGCGGTTTGCCCGCCGTCGCCCAGGCGCTTGCGCGCAATGCGCTGCTCCACCCAACCGGCCAGGCGGGTCAGGCCGAAACACAGCAGGTAGTAGATGATCGCCAGGATGAAAAACACCTGGAACGGCTTGGTCAGCAGCTGGTTGTTGACCTGGTTGGCGGCAAAGGTCACTTCCTGCACGTTGATCACGTAGCCCAGGGAGGTTTCCTTGATGATCGAGATGAACTGGCTGATCAGGCTCGGCAGCGCGTTGTACAACGCCTGGGGCAGGATCACCCACACGGTGGTGCGCACGTAGCCCAGGCCCAGGGCGCGGGACGCTTCGTATTGCCCGGCCGGCAATGCCTGGATGCCGCCGCGAATGATTTCGCACAGGTAGGCGCTCTGGTAGATCACCAGGGTGCAAAGCATGGTCATAAAGCCGGTGATGTTATGGCCGATCAGCAACGGCACCAGGAAGTAAGTCCAGAAGATCACCATCAGCAACGGAATACCGCGCAGCACGTAGACCCACACCGTGGCAAGCAGGTACAGGCCCTTCCACGGCGATACCCGCGCCAAGGCCAGGAGCAGGCCGAACGGGAACGCCAGCAGCAACGCCAACGCCGCCAGGATCAGCGTGCTCGCCAGCCCCCCCAGCGGGCCGTGGGGGTATTGGCCGATAAGGAACAGCGTCCAGTTCTGTTGCACGATCGAAAACATATCGAACATCGTCGTCTACCTCGCCAGGGCTTTGCTGAAGTGCCGGGCGAGCAATGCCCCGGCGCCCATCAGCAGCAGTGAAAACACCAGGTAGAACACCGTGGCCACCAGGTACGACTCGAAGGTGCGGAACGTGTAGTTCTCCACTTCGCGGCTGGCGTAGGTCAGTTCCACGACCCCGATGGCCATCGCCAGGCTGGTGTTCTTGAACAGCAGCACCGTGTGGTTGATCAGCGAAGGCAGGCAGTTGCGCACACCTTGCGGCAGAATCACGTAGCGCATCGAACGTACGTAACCCAGGCCCAGGGCCCTGGACGCTTCGGTCTGCCCGGCGGGAATGGCGCGCAGGCCACTGCGGATGTCTTCACAGAAATACGCGGCCTGGCACAGGCCCAGGGCGATCACCGAGAACAGGTATTCGGTGTTGTGGTTGGCAAGCCACAGTTGCGCGGATTCGCTGAGCAGCGTCGGCACGCCGAAGTACCACAGCATCAGTTGCACCAGAGTCGGCACATTACGGTGGTACGACACGTACCCCGCCACCAGGCGGTCGGCCAGCTTATTGCCGGTCAGGCGTACCGTGACCAGTGTCAACGCCAGCACCATCGCCAGCAGCCAGGCGAACAACGCCAGCTGCAAGGTCATTTCGATGCCCTTGACGATCAGCTCGGCATATTCGCCTTGCAGAATCGCGGCCAAATCGAAGTCTTGCTTCATGGTCAATCCCTATCGGCATTGGGCTAGGGCAGGAATCAAATCACCCGGCATGGCCGTGGCGGGGGTGCAGCGATGACGGATCGGTCCGTTCTTTTGAAAGTAGCGGGTGTTCAGCCCTGATAGTCCTGGGGCCGTGCGGTGGAGAGCCCGCCCGGCACTTGCAGGGTCGGGGTGATTTCCATATGCCCGATGTTCACTGCAATCGGCGCAGCAATCGCAAAGGCGATCGCGTTGGCGATGTCTTGCGCCTGGGGCAATTCAAAGCCCTCGACAAAGCGTTTGTAGGTCTCTTCGGAGTCGCCGTGCACATGCGCAAAGATGTCGGTAGCGACCCGGCCCGGGCAGATCTCGGTGACGCGCACGCGCTTGCCGAACGCGTCGATACGCAATTGGCGCGAGAGCATGCTCACCGCCGCCTTGGTCGCGTGATACGTCGAGTTGCCGCCAAAGTTGTAGGCCGCCGCAATCGAACTGATGTTGATGATGTGCCCGCAATCGCGCTCGACCATCCCCGGCAATGCCAGGCGTGCCAGGTGCAGCACGGCGCGCAGGTTGACGTCGATCAGCAG
Organism: Pseudomonas sp. QC2; assembly: GCF_002859085.1. Taxonomy (NCBI): domain Bacteria; kingdom Pseudomonadati; phylum Pseudomonadota; class Gammaproteobacteria; order Pseudomonadales; family Pseudomonadaceae; genus Pseudomonas; species Pseudomonas sp. QC2. The sequence goes on along the minus strand of NZ_PKKS01000003.1, from coordinate 178,347 downwards.
GTCGATGCCCGCGGCGTCGGCCTTGAGCAAGGAGCCAGGTTTGTCGACGCCAGCGTTGTTCACCAGGATGTCGAAGCGGTGTTCGGCGAACAGCGTGGTCAGCCCGGCGAGGTCGGTCACGTCGATGGCGTGGGCGATGCAGCCGGTCCTGGCCGCCAGTTCCTGCAACTTGTCGGCGCTGCGAGCCAGGGCATGCACCTGCACGCCTTCCTGGCATAGGCGCTCGACAACGGCAGCGCCGATACCTGAGGAAGCCCCGGTGACCAGCGCGGTTTGGTAGTCGGAAAATGGCATGGGGGTGGTCCTTGTGCGACGGGTTATGGTTCGACTCTATCCAGCGTTCGGACGCTGGACCAAGACGCAATGGTTGTGTGGCAATAAGGCCTGCTTATGACGCCGCCAACAGCTGGGAAATCGGTGTAATGCACCCGCCCATCCGCTCGATTTCCTCGCGCAGGGTGCGTGCCAGTTCGACCGCGCCGGGGGTGTCGCCGTGCAGCAGGATTGAATGGGCCGGCACCCGCAGCACCTTGCCGCTGAGGGCTGTCACCGTGCCCTCCTCCAGCAACTGGCGCACCCGACGCAGCACGGCCGTCGGTTCCTTGATCACTGAGCCCTCGACCTTGCGCGGCACCAGCAGGCAGTCATCGTCATAGGCGCGGTCGGCGAGAAAGGTGGTCGCGACGCGCAGACCGCACTTCTCGGCCGCGCCCTCGATGGCTCGGCTGCTGGAAGAGCTGATGATCAGCGTCGGGTCAAAGGCCGCCACCGCCCGCACCAGCGGCTCGGCCAGCGCGGTATCGGCCGCGACCATGTTGCCCAGGGCGCCATGGAAGCTCATGTGGGTCATGCGATGGCCGTTCACTGCGGCCATCCCGGCGAGCGCGCCGAGCTGGTAGATCACGTACGTGGCGAGCTCCTTGACCTCGATGTTCATCTGCCGACGGCCAAAGCCCATCAAGTCCGGGAAGCCCACGTGGGCGCCCAGGTCGATGCCACCGGCTTTGGCCAGGTGCACCGTGTTGTGCATGATCAGCGGGTCGCCGGCGTGGAAACCGCAGGCGACGTTGGCCGATGAAATCAGGCGCATCAATGCGTCGTCCTCGCCCATGCGCCACGGGCCGAAGCCCTCGCCCAGGTCGGCGTTCAAATCGATCTTCATACTGGGTTCTCCATACCGAGGAACGCTTCGCCATAACCGACGTGGGTGCCGCAGGGCACACGTACATCGACCACGCGTGCGGCCTGGGGGCTGCGCAATGGCAACAGCAACTCCCCGACTTGCAGCAGTGCGACCAACTGGCCGGCGCTGAGCTGATCGCCCACCGCGACAAACGGCTCGCTGAGTTCGGGATGGGTCAGCAGCAAGCGGCCCAGGCCCGTGGTGCGCAGCACGTTGTCCTCAACCGTGACGGCCGCAGGCGCAGCCACAGTGACGGCCGGGACACCGCGCTTGAGCGTCAAGTGCACACCGGGGCGGCTCATCTCGGCGCCGGCCAAGTGGTGTTCCTTGAGCCACAGCGCCAGTTGGCGAATGTCCGAAAGGGTCATGCGTTTACTCCTTCACGGTGCAGTGCCACCAGGCGGCTGACTTCGCGCAGGTAACGGCGGTTGGTGTCCAGGGCTTCGACGGCTTCCAGATAGCTGCACTCGATAAAGCGCACCTTGCTGCCAATGGGCGCCTGGCCCAGGCGCCACAGGTCGGCCTCGATCACACTGCCGAACTTGGGGTAGCCGCCACTCGGCTGGGCATCGCGCATCTGGATAATCGGTTGGCCACCGTGGGGCACCTGGATCACGCCCGGCACGATGCCATGGGAACGAATTTCCATCGGTGCGACAGGCAGCAGCGGCTCGCCTTCCAGCCGGTAGCCGTAGCGATTGCTCTGGGTCGTGACCTTCCACTCACCTGCCCAGAACGCGGCGCGAGACGCAGGCTGAAAACGCTCGTACTCGGCAGCAGGCAACACGCGCATCGCGGACACCCCATCGACCTGCAGCGGCAAGGCCAGGCTCGGTGCCAACACGCCAAAATCCAGCGCCAACGGGCTGATCCCTGGGCGCATCGCTCCCAGCCGATCACCTTGTTGCAGCGCACGGCCGTCCAGGCCGCCAAACTCACCGCGCAACTGGGTACTGCGTGAACCGAGCACGGCCGGCACATCCACACCGCCTGCCAGGCATAAGTAAGCGCGGCTGCCGGAGGTGGGGTAGCCCAGGCTCAGCACCTGGCCTTCGCGGCCTTGGTACACCCAGTTCGGTGGCAGCGGCTGGCCGTCCAACGTGGTGTCGCAAGCGGCGCCGGTCACGGCGAACGCGCAGTCCTGCAGCAGGCGTACTTCAAACGGAAACAGTGGTATTTCAATCGCGGCAGCGTCTTCGGGGTTGCCCAGCAACAGGTTGCCCAAGGCCAGGGCCAAGTGGTCCATGGCGCCCGACGTGCCCACGCCGTAACCCAGGCTGCCGAAGCGGCCGAAGTCCTGCACGGTGGCCAGGGCGGTGGCCGATAGAATCTCGATCATCGAATGATCCTCTCGATGCGCAAGCGCAGGAAATCCCCCGGCCGCAAGATGGCCGGCGGGGTTTGGGCCGGGTCGAAAAACGCCATCTCGGTGCGGCCGATGGTGTTCCAGCCGCTGGGGCCGGCCGAGGCGGACACCCCGGTCTGCACACCCCCGATGGACACCGAGCCCGCGCCGATATTCAGCACCGGCACCTGCCGCCGTGGCGTGGCCAGGCGTGGGTCCATGCCGCCGAGGTAGCAGTAACCGGGGTGGCTGCCCAGGGCATACACCGGGTACAGCGGTTCGCAATGCAGGTTGGCGATGGTCTCGATATCCAGCCCGGTGTGGGCGATCACGTCCGCCATGTGCGGGCCGAACTCGCCGCCATACACCACCGGCAACTCGACGATGCGCCCTTCCAGGGGCAACGGCTGGCTCTGTTCCCAGGCCTCCAGCAGGCGTTGGTATAACCCGTTGAGTTCACGCGGCGGCGTGAGAAAGGTGAGCATCAAGTTGTTCATGCCGGGCACGGCTTCGTGGATCTCGGGCCATCCGCCGGCTTGCAGGGCCAGGCGCCAGATACGCTGCTGCGGCGCCAAGTCGAGTTCGCCCGGGGCCTCGAAAAGCAACGCGCTGGAGCCCAGCAGGCTGATGACAGGGACAGTGCTCATGTGGAACTCCTTTGCTGCAACCAGCGCTCCAAGTGATGAATGTCGACGCCGCCAGCGCAGAACGCCGGGTCGTCGAGAATGTCGCGGTGCAGCGCGATGTTGGTGCTGATGCCCTCCACGCGCATCTCGCTCAGGGCCAGGCGCATGCGCGCCATGGCTTCTTCACGCGTGGCGCCATGGGTGATGACCTTGGCCACCATCGAGTCGTAATACGGCGGCACGCGATAGCCGGTGGTGACATGTGAGTCGACCCGCACGCCAAAGCCGCCGGGCACTTCCCAGCGCTGGATCAGGCCAGGCGTGGGCATAAAGGTGATCGGGTCTTCGGCGTTGATGCGGCACTCCAGGGAGTGGCCGTTCAGTTGTACGTCTTCCTGGCGCACGCTCAACGCTTCTCCGCGCGCCATGCGCAGTTGCTGTTGCACGATATCGATGCCGGTGGTCATCTCGGTGACCGGGTGCTCCACCTGCAGGCGCGTATTCATTTCGATAAAAAAGAACTCGCCGTCCTCGTACAGAAACTCGAAGGTGCCTACGCCTCGATAGCCGATCCGGCGGCAAGCCTCGGCGCAGCGTTCGCCAACCTTGGCGATCAACGCCGGATCAATGCCCGGTGCCGGCGCTTCTTCCAACACCTTCTGGTGGCGACGTTGCAGCGAACAGTCGCGGCAACCCAGCCAGATCGCGTGGCCATGGGCATCACACAGCACCTGGATTTCCACGTGCCGGGGGTGGCCGAGGAATTTCTCGATATAGAGTTCAGGGTTGCCGAAGGCCAGCCGCGCTTCTTCACGGGTGAGGCCGATGGCGGCCAGCAAGTCGGCCTCGGCCTGCACCACGCGCATGCCGCGACCACCGCCACCGCCGGCCGCCTTGACGATCACCGGGTAGCCGATTTCAGCGGCAATCGCGAGGATGCTGGCGTCGTCGGTCGGCATTGTCGAGTCCGGCCCCGGCACGCAGGGCACACCGGCTTCGCGCATCGCCCGTTTGGCCGCCACCTTGTCACCCATGGTGCGAATGCACGCGGCGCTCGGGCCGATAAAGGTCAGGCCCGCCGCTTCGATACGCTCGGCAAACCCGGCGTTTTCCGACAGGAACCCATAACCGGGGTGGATCGCCTGGGCGCCGCTGACCTTGGCGGCAAACAGCAACGCCGTCTGGTTCAGGTAGCTCAGGCCGGGCGCGGCTGGGCCGATGCACAGCGATTGATCGGCGTTTTGCACATACTGCGCCTGGCGGTCCGCTTCGGAGTGCACCGCCACGGTCTTGATGCCCAGGCCATGACAGGCACGCTGAATGCGCAGGGCGATTTCGCCACGGTTGGCGATCAGCACTTTGTCGAACATTGAATTCACCTGAATTACGAATACGCGTGAGGGTCAACCCAGGCGGAACAAGGCCTGGCCGGCTTCGACTTCAACCCCGCCCTGGGCCAGGATCTCGAGGACTTTGCCGGCAGCCTTGGCCTTCACCGGATGGAACATCTTCATTGCCTCAATCACCGCCACGGTCTGGCCGGCTTCGATGACTTGCCCTAGCGCTACAAACGGCGCTTCACCGACGGCCGGCGTCAGGTGCAGCACGCCGTAGAGGCTGGCCTTGATGTCCACGGCCGCCGTTGGCTGTGTCGGTGTCGCTGCCGGCGCTGCAACCGCCGTCGGCACGACGCTGACGGCCACCTCACCGGGCTGTTTGAACAGCCGCAACGTGCTGTCGCCTTCGGTGAGGCTCAGTTCCAGCAAATCGGACTCGGCCAGCAATTCCATCAACCCCTTGATACGTGCTGAATCCATGTATGGCCCCTGCCTGTCGAGCGTGTCTTGAGTGGATGGGCCCAATCTACCGAGCCCCTCGAAAAGCGGCCAAGACGCTTTGGCTTTGGGGTGATAAGCCGACCTTATGACCCTTCAAATCAGGCTGCCACGCATCTGCGCCACCAGTTCCAGCAAGATCGCCTTGACCGCCTGGGCCGGCACCGACAACGGCAAATGCCCCGACAGGCACAGCGCCAGCGGCGCCTCCACCTGGGGCTCGACGATGCGACACATATGCACCGACGTCGCGGCCACCATCACCCGCGCCGACGACTCCGGCAGGATGGTCGAACCGAAATGATCGGCCACGGCGGCGGTGAGGGTGGTAGACGACTCGATCTCGGCCACCACCCGAGCACTGAGGCCGATACGCAGAAAGGCTTCATCCACCAGCCGGCGCATGACGTTGTAGGGACGCGGCAGCAGCATGTCCATGTCCGCCAGTTCGGCCAGCGGGATGTCTTCACGGGTAGCAATGGCCGGGTCGGCACTCACCAGGTACAGCGGCTCGCGCAACAGCGAGACAAAACTCAAGCCATGCACCTCGCGACCACCGTAGAGCACCGCCATGTCCATGCGGCCGTTCATGATCAGCTCACTCAAGGTGGTGCCGAAGTTCTCATTGAGATACAGCAGGATGCCGGGATGCCGCTCGCGCACCGTGCGCAGCAGCGGCAACGACAGCGCCGAAGCGGCAGTTCCCGGCGCAAGCCCCACCGACACCTGCCCGGACAACGCCTGGCCGGTGGCGTTGATATCGCTCTGCGCCTGTTCGCACTGGCGCAGAATGATCTGCGCATGGCCATAGAGCACCTTGCCCGCCTCCGTCGGCGTGACGCCACGCTTGGTGCGAATCAACAACTGTTGCTGCAACTCCGCTTCCAGCGTTGCCAACTGCTGACTCAACGCCGGTTGCGCCACGTGCAGCACATCGGCAGCCTGGGTCATGCTGCCGATGTCGACCAGTTTCACGAAATACTTCAATCGACGCAGGTTCAAAATGGCGATGCCCTTGTGCTGGAGGTGGACGTTTTTTGCTTGTTTCTGCTCTGCTTTTGATCTGCTTTTGATCTTGATCTCAAGCGCCCCGTCAACCACGCTGGCCGAACGCAGGCTTGAATCCGTGGGTAACCCGGCAGGACGCCGGGTTAGCCGTCCTGGGCCAGGGATGGCCCATGACGGCGGCCCACGGATTCAAGCCGGAGTGAGGGCATGCCGAGCCTAGGCGAGGCACCGAGTGGTGGGGCGAAGCGTTTTTGGTTACTTTTGGCGCTCTTCCAAAAGTGACCCGCTGTAAGAGCGGAACCCTAAGCCGCCGTTACCGCAGCAACGGATATGCACACCGCCCGACCGCCCCACAGCCCCGCCTTCGCAGACAAGCCAGCTCACACAGAGACCTGCGATGTTTTGCAAAACCCAGGCCACTCCCCACAACCAGCCATAAGCCTTCGCTATGGCTCCCCCAAAATCCCCCTCCCAGGCACCCACGCGGCGCACCCAGGGCTGGACGCACCCATTCAGTGCGCGCCCAGCCATAAGCACTTCCTATCAAACCAGAACAAACTCATCTTATGACCCGCTCCCCCACCCCTCGTACTGTGGCCCCTGTCAACGCCATCAACGAGGAACGCCCGTGACTGCCTCCCGCATCGCCGCCCGTGTGCAACGCATCAAACCATCGCCCAGCAGCGCCGCGTCCGACCGCGCCAACGAGCTGCGACGCCAAGGCCAGTCCATCATCAACCTGGTGGTAGGCGAACCGGACTTCGATACGCCCCCCCACATTCGCCAGGCCGCCAGCGCCGCCATCGAGCGCGGTGAAACCCGCTACACCCAGAACGCCGGCACCCCGGAACTGCGCCAGGCCATCGTCGACAAGCTGGCCCGCGAAAACGCCCTGACCTACACCCCCCAGCAAATACTGGTGACCAGCGGCGCCAAGAGCGCGATCTTCAATGCCTTCGCCGCCACCCTCGGCACGGGCGACGAGGTGTTGATCCCAGCACCGTACTGGGTGTCGTACCCGGACATGGTGCTGGCATGCGAAGGCGAGCCCGTCACCCTCGCCTGCCCCGAACACAACGGTTTCAAACTGACCCCGGAACAACTGCGCGCCGCCATCACCCCCCGCACCCGCTGGCTGCTGCTCAATTCGCCGAGCAACCCCACCGGCGCCAGCTACAGCCGCAGCGAATTGCGTGCCCTGGCCGATGTGCTGCTGGACTGTCCCCATGTGTTGCTGATGACCGATGATATCTACGAGCACATCCGTTTCGACGGCCTGGACAACCCGCACATCCTGGCCATCGAACCGGCCTTGAGCGAACGCAGCCTGGTGGTCAACGGTGTGTCCAAGACCTACGCCATGACCGGCTGGCGCATCGGTTACGCCGCTGGCCCCGCCGACCTGATCGGCGCCATGGCCACCCTGCAATCGCAGTCCACCAGCAATGCCTGCTCAATCAGCCAGGCGGCGGCGGTAGAAGCGCTCAACGGTGACCAGGCCTTCGTCAAGCAAAGCGTGCAGGTCTACCAGCAACGCCGCGACCGCTGCCTGGAGTTGCTCAATGCGATTCCCGGCCTCAGCTGCCGCAAGCCGGATGGCGCGTTCTACCTGTATGTGAACTGCGGTGGCCTGCTGGGTAAAACCACGCCCGAGGGCAAGGTCCTGGACAGCGATGGCGAGGTGGTGATGTACCTGCTGGAAAGCCAGGGCGTGGCGGTGGTGGCGGGCACGGCGTATGGGCTGGCGCCGTTTTTCCGCATGTCGATCGCAACTGCGATCACCACCCTCGACCAGGGCTGCGCGCGTATTGCTGCCGCCGTCGCCGCGTTGCGCTGAGGAGCGACGATGACCGTGGCAGCCCACCCTCCCCTGAGTTTCCAGCAAGCCTTGCTGGCCATGCTCGGCATCTCCCTGGTGCTGATGCTTTCGGCATTGGACCAGACCGTGATCGGCAATGCCTTGCCGAGCATCGTCGCCGAGCTTGATGGTTTTGAACTCTATGCGTGGGTGGCCACCGGTTATCTGTTGGCGTCCATCGTCACTATCCCGATTTTTGGTCGGTTGGGTGATTACTACGGGCGCAAGCCGTTCGTGCTCGCCGCCACGCTGATTTTCACCCTGGCGTCCCTGGCCTGCGCCGTGGCCAACGACATGCTGGTGTTGGTGATTGGCCGCGCCCTGCAAGGGGTAGGCGGCGGCATGCTGATCGGCACCGCGTTCGCCTGTATCCCCGAATTGTTTCCCGATACCCGCCAACGTCTGCGCTGGCAGATGCTGCTGAGTGCGCTGTTCAGCGTGGTCAATGCCATCGGTCCGGGCCTGGGTGGTTACCTGACCGGAGCCTTCGGCTGGCGTTCAGTGTTTTACCTCAACCTGCCGCTGGGCTGCCTGGCGCTGCTGATCGCCTGGCGCTTTCTGCCCTGGTACCGCCCGCAACAGCGCAGCGGCATTCGCCTGGACTGGCCCGGCGCGATGTTGATCGCCATGGCCCTGGGCAGCCTGCAATTGTTTGTGGAATGGCTGGGGCATTCGAGCCTGGCGCTGAGCACCGCGTTGGGCCTGGGCTGCATCGCCGCGATCATCGCGTTGTGGCACTGGGAACGGCGCTGCCCCCATGCCCTGTTGCCTGCGGCACTGTTCAGCGTGCCGAGCCTGCGTGTGCTGTTCATCCTGTCAGTGGCCGCCGGTGCAATCATGTTTTCGCTGTTGTTCTACTTGCCGCTATTGCTGCAAGGCGCCTATGGCTACTCGCCCCAGGACGCCGGCCTGTTGATCACACCGTTGGCGTTGAGCATCACCCTGGGGGCCATCGTCAACAGCCGGATCGTCACCCGCTTGCGCAACCCCAACCGCTTGCCGCTGGCGGGGTTTGTCGCGCTGTTGCTGGCGTGCCTGGGGCTGGCAGTGGTCGGGCGCGGGGCCTCGTTCAACCTGTTGCTCGGCTTGATCCTGCTGGCCGGCGTGGGGCTGGGCTTTATCCTGCTCAACCTCACGGTATTCACCCAGACGTTGGCCGAGCGGCAGTTCCTGGGGATTGCCACCGCACTCACCCAGTCCCTGCGGTTGGTCGGCGGGCTGCTGGGCACGGCGGGCATGGGGGTGCTGGTCAACCTGCTGTACAGCGCCAACGTGCAGCGCGTGTTTCTCGCGGCGGACCACGCCGAGGGGATTGCCTTGTATGCCGACCCGCAAGCGCTGTTGCACTCATCCCTTGACGCCTCGCCCTGGCTGAACCTGGCCCGCGATGCGCTGGCCCAGTCGGTGGGCGTCGGCCTGTTGCTGTGCGCCGGGATCGGCGTACTCGCCCTGTTCATCCTGTACCGCTTGCCGCCGGTGCGACTGCATGTCGGGCCCGCCACCGTTGCTCCTGAAAAACCTGCTCCTGAAAACAAATAGAAAATTTCACTGCCGCTTTTGACTGCCCTCAAAAAAACCAAACACTTATGGGGATGACACCGATGGAGCTTTTCAATCGCGCACCTAAAGTAATCGCCGGCCTTTGCGGTCTGATGATCGCTCAGCAGGGCTACGCCGCCGGCCTGGTGGAAGACAGCAAACTCAACGTGCTGGCCCGCAACTTCTTCAGTAACGCCGATAACCGCAGCGGCGCGGCCGACCCCAACTACACCCAGGAATGGGGCCAGGGCTTTATCGCCAACTTCGAGTCGGGCTACACCCAGGGCACGGTGGGCTTCGGCGTCGACGCCATCGGCATGTTCGGTGTGCGCCTGGACTCCGGCAAGGGTCGCCACTACAACCCACAAAGCACCGCGTTTAACGGCAACGTATTCCCCACCGACAGCGATGGCCGCGCAGTGGATGAGTTCGGCAGCCTGGGCCTGACCGCCAAGGCGCGTTTTGCCAAGACCGAGCTCAAATACGGCACCCTGGTGCCGATGCTGCCGGTGGTGATGTCCACCGACCGCATGCTGCAACAGACCTTCAATGGCGGGCAGGTGCAGTCCAAGGACCTGGACCACTTCACCTTCACCCTCGGCCAACTGGAACACGTGAAGGGCCGTGGTTCGAGCGACCAGATGGGCATGTCGATCCCCGGCGCCAACAACGCGCGCACCGGTGAGTTCGTCAACAAGTTCTACTACGGCGGCGTCGACTACAAACCCACCAAAGACCTGACCTTGCAGTACTACTACGGCAACCTGCAGGACTTCTACAAACAGAACTTCCTGGGCCTCAAGTACGACTGGCAGATCGGCCCGGGCACCCTGCGCACTGACCTGCGCCACTTCGACAACCGCTCCGATGGCGCCAACGGCAACGACCCGGCGTTCTACACCTTCGGCTACTACGGCGACGGCGTGACCAAAGGCAAGGTCGACAGCCGCCTGAGCAGTGCCCAGTTCACTTACCTGGTCAACGGCCACACGATTGCCGCCGGCCTGCAACAAGTCAGCGGCGACAGCGATGCGGTGTGGTTGAACCAGGGTGATGGCTCCACTGCGTATTTCATGACCGAATCGATGATCGGCAAATTCCAGCGCGCCGGGGAAACCACCTGGCAGGTGCGTTACGGCTATGACTTCGCCACGGTCGGCGTACCGGGCCTGAGCTTTATGGGCATGTACGAAAGCGGCTCGAACATCCGTACCCCCACTGGTGATAAAAGCGAGTGGGAACGCAACCTGACGGTGAGCTACGTGATCCAGCAAGGGCCGCTGAAGAACCTGAGCATCGCCTTGCGCCATGCCTCATTGCGCACCGAAGTGACGACTCAGCGTGACAGCGATGAGCACCGGGTAATCGTCAGCTATCCGTTGAGTATTTTGTAAGGCGAAGCAAGGTGGTGTGCTTACGCAGAGCACATCACTCGCCTCCCATGCAGGTCGAATGTGGGCGCAGGCTGGAAACATCTCACAGCGTGGTGAATCAACGCCGGATTAGGCTAAGGTGCCGCTCATGCGTCCTTCCCTACGAGACCTCACCATGCGTAACCTGCTCTTCGCCAGCCTGTGCCTGCTGGCGGGCTGTCAACACACCCCGCCGGCCAACGACCAACTCGACGCCGTGCTCTGGACCCAGACCTCCATCGAGCACGAGCTGATCTACCGCCAACTGTTCGCCAACGCGACCCGCCAACTGGACGTGGCCCTGGCCGATCCCACCTGGGACGCCCTGCCCTTTCCCCCGCGCAACCTGAACGGGCTACCGCCGGCGCTGGTGGTGGATATCGACGAAACCCTGCTGGACAACGTACCGCTCAACGCCCGCGACGTGGTCAATAACCAAGTGTATTCCTATGACCGCTGGAACACCTGGGTCGATCAGGCCAAGGCCCAGGCGCTTCCCGGTTCCGTGGCGTTCCTGCAAGCGGCGCAGCAAAAAGGCATCAAGGTTTACTACCTGACCAATCGTGAACACAGCCAGGTCGCGGCCACCGTGAAAAACCTGCGGCTGCGCGGTTTCCCGATTGAGAGCAATGAACAAATACTCGCCGCCAGCACGCCCACCGGTCACTGTGAAAGCGCCGGCTATGGCAAGAACTGCCGCCGCCAGTGGGTCGCCAACCATGCCCGTGTGTTGTTGATGGCCGGCGACTCCCTCGGCGACTTCGTACAGGCCGAGCACAACAGCCTCGCGGCACAACGCAAGGCCGTCGAGCCCTACGTGAACTGGTTGGGGCAACGCTGGTTCCTGCTGCCCAACCCGACCTATGGCAACTGGTACAGCGCGCCCTATGGGGATGATGAGAAGTTGCCGTTCGAGCAAAAGCGCCAACTCAAGCAGCGCGCCCTGGACCTGCAGTAAATCGCAAAACATATAACTGAAAGCGCACTCGTCAGCACTTTAAATCATTAAACAGAAAGCATTTATCGCGTTTAAATATAAAAAACTCGCTTGGATGCTTTTTATGAACTTACGCACTGCTGCCGCCTTCAGCCTCACTTTCCTTCTGGCCAGCCCGGCCGTGTTCGCCGGGCAAACCCTGGACCGCATCACCCAATCCAAGCAGTTGGTCGGTGTGCTGATGGAGAACTACCCGCCTTTCTCTTTCCTCAACGAGCAAAACCAGCTGGATGGTTTTGACGTGGACGTGACCAAGGCCGTGGCCGACAAACTCGGCGTGAAATTGAAACTGGAAACCCCCTCCTGGGAAGTCATCGCCGCCGGGCGCTGGAATGGCCGCTATGACGTGTGCATCTGCTCCATGACCCCCAGCGCCGCCCGTGGCCAAGTCTTCAACTTCCCGTTCGAGTACTACGCCTCGCCCGCCGTGGTGGTGGTGAATGCCGACGACAACGCGATCAAATTGGCGGCCGACCTCAGCGGTAAAAAAGTCGGCGTGGTCAGCGCCTCCACCTACGAAGCCTACCTGGCCAAGGACTTGGTGATCGAAGGCGCGAGCAAGCCCATCGACTACCCGTTCAAGGCCGTACAGGCCGTGCCCTATGACAACGAAACCATCGCCTTCCAGGACCTCGCCCTGGGCACCGGCAAGCGCCTGGATGCGATGGTCACCAACCTGGTCACTGCCAAGGAACGCATCGACCACGACCCACGCTTCAAGATCACCGGCGATGCGCTGTACGCCGAGCCCAACGTGGTGGCCACCGAAAAAGGCGACCCGGCATGGGACGCCAAGCTGGCCCAAGTCCTGGCCGAGCTTAAAAGCGACGGCACGCTGGCGAAGATCTCGCAGAAATGGATCGGCTCAGACATCACCCAATGAGTGTTTTCCCAACCCCACCCGCCGTGGTGAAGCCGCCGCCGGTGAAACGCACGCTGTTGTCGTTCCGAGTACGCCTGTGGCTGACCTGGGGCGTGATGCTGTGCCTGTTCGCCGGGATGTTCCTGAGCTTCGACCTGAAGTTCGCCATCGTCGCCGACAAATGGCAGAACCTGGTGGGGCTGCACCTGTCGCCCCAGGGGTTTCTGCAAGGCGCGGCGCTGACGCTGTTTTTATGCTTCTGCTCGATCTGGCTGTCGCTGGCGCTGGGCTTCGCCACCGCCCTGGCGCGGTTGTCGAACAGCGCAGTGGCGTTCGGCATCGCCAGCTTCTACGCCTCGTTCTTTCGCGGCACGCCGCTGCTGATCCAGATCCTACTGATCTACCTCGGCCTGCCCCAGCTGGGGGTGGTACCAGGCGCGATCAGTGCCGGGATCATTGCGTTGTCGTTGAACTACGGGGCGTACCTGAGCGAGATCTTTCGCGCCGGCATCCTCGGCGTGTCCCAAGGCCAACGTAACGCCGCTTCCGCACTGGGCATGGGCCGGACGGTGACGTTCTGGCAGATCGTACTGCCCCAGGCCATGCGCACCATTATTCCGCCGACCACCAGCCAGTTCATCTCGATGCTCAAGGACTCCTCGCTGGTCTCGGTGATGGGCGTGTGGGAGGTGATGTTCCTGGCGCAATCCTATGGCCGCTCGTCGTACCGCTACATCGAAATGCTCACCACCGCCGCCGTGATTTACTGGCTGCTGTCCATCGGCCTGGAACTGATCCAGGCCCGGCTGGAGCGGCACTACGGCAAGGCCTATCTCCACGGGCGATAGTCAGTCGCCCCATCTTTTTTATTGGCAGGAAGCACCATGTCCGATCCTACCCCGCTGTTATTCGGCCTCTACGAACAAGCCAGTGTCGGCTGCGGCGGCGCGCCCAGCCTGTGGACCCACCCGGCCGATGAAAGGCTGGGCATCAACACCCTCAAGTACTGGTCGAACCTGGCCCGCACGGCGGATGAAGCCCACCTGGACCTGATGTTTTTCGGCGATGTGCTGGGCTTTTACGATGTGTTCGGGGGCAACGAGGCTGCGGCCTTGAAATGGGCGGTAGAGGCCCCCGCCAATGACCCGCTGACGATCATTCCAGCCTTGGTGGCCCTCACCGAAAAACTCGCCTTCGGCGTCACCGTCACCACCACGTACGAGCACCCGTTTACCCATGCCCGACGTTTCAGCACCCTGGATCACCTGTCGGACGGGCGCATCGGCTGGAACATCGTCACCTCCTACCTCTCCAGCGCCGCGCGTAACTTCGGCTTGGAACAGATGATCAAGCACGACGACCGCTACGAACGCGCCGAGGAGTTTCTCGACGTGGTCTACAAACTGTGGGAAGGCAGCTGGGCCGATGACGCAGTGCTCGCCGACAAGCTGGCGCACACCTATGCCGACGGCTCACGGGTACGGCCGATCCAGCATGCCGGGGAACATTACCGGGTGGCCGGCCCGCACCTCACCTCGCCGTCGCCGCAGCGTACGCCTTTGCTGATCCAGGCGGGCTGGTCGGCGCGGGGTCGGCAGTTCGCGGCCAAGCATGCGGAGTTGGTATTTATCGCAAAGTCCAACCCACTGGAAATCCGCCAGGGCCTGGAAGACATCTGGCGCCAGGCCGAGGCCCGTGGCCGCCAGGCCGCCGATGTGAAATCACTCACCGTGCTGCGCATCGTCACCGCCCCCACCGCCATCGAAGCACAGAAAAAATACGACAGCCTGCAAAGCAACTATCACCTGCAAGCACAACTGGTGAGCTACGCCGGCGACACCGGCATCGACATCAGCCGCTACGCCGACAACGAAGCACTGTCGACCCACACCGAAGGCATGACCTCCTACGTGATGAAACCCGATGGCAGCGGCAAGCCCCTGACCGCCGGCGAAGTACGCCAGCGCTTTGCCAACGTCACCCGAGGCAGCGACCTGATCCTGGTCGGCACCCCGGAACACATCGCGGACAAGATCGAAGAACACGCGCGCATTTCCGGCACCAGCGGCTACATGCTCAACCCACTGATCAGCCCCGGCTCCCTGAATGACTTTGTCGAACTGATCATCCCCGCCCTGCAAAAGCGCGGCCTGTACCGCACCACCGCGCAAAGCGGCACATTGCGCTCGCGCCTGAGCGCCGACGGCAGCGATCGCCTGCCAAGCTCGGCTCATGGCGCCTCGTTCAGGTTTGCCTAGCGTTTGCTTTGCTTTTGATCTTGATCTCAAGCGCCCCATCAAACACGCAGGCCAAACGCAGGCTTCCACATTTGAATGGGGTTTACACACGATCAAGCAAGGTCGCCTGATCGGCAGGCAACCTCAATGCCGCAGCAACTTGCGCAACGGCACACCATCCTTGAGCACCGGCGACTTGATCACGATGTAACTGAAATACTTGGAAATCCCAATATTCTTATCCAACAGACTTTCAACCACCTCTTGATAGTGCTGAATGCTGCGGGTCATAAAACGTACCAGGTAATCGTAGCCACCGCTGATCAGGTGGCACTCCAACACTTCATCCACCAAACGAATATTGGATTCAAACTTGGCGAAATCTTCGCGCTTGTGGTCGCTGAGGGTAATCTCGGTAAATACCGTGACCGAATCGGTGATCTTGGCGAGGTTCAAATGCGCCTTGTAGCTGGAAATATACCCGGCCGACTCCAACCGCTTGACCCGTTGCAGGCACGGGCTGGCAGACAGGCCCACGGCGTCGGCGAGGCTGACATTGGTCATCCGGCCGTCCTTCTGCAATTCAACCAGAATGCTGATGTCGATCCGGTCCAGCTTTACGAGCCCTTCCATTGCGTACCTCTTGACTGCCATTTTTAAGACAATCTTCTAGCAAAATCAGCGCCGTAAAGACAGCTGATGCTGCGCCACCAGATCCGCCATGCTGTTGATGCAGTAGTCCGCCGCACAGGGCGAAGGCTGCCGCGCCCGGTGGCGGCCGATCAAACAGCGGTCCAGCGCCGCGTGTGCAGCGACCGACGGTCGCGTGACATGCAGCACCGGTTGCAGCTGCGCGCCTTGATCCGTGAGCCATTGCGGGTCTTCGGCCAGGGAAATGAAATCTTCCGGTGCAATCCCCAATCGCTCGCACAACCCCCCACGATCCTCGGCGTCGCGGTCGCCGCGCACCAGCAGGCGATAAAACTTGCGCAGGTACAGCATCGCCCCCGGCGCATCCTCGAACAACGACCAATTGCCCGCCGAACGGGCGAAGCTCATGCCCTCCTCCCAACTGGCGTGCAGACCCCAGGCTTCCGCCAGTTGGCGATGGGCGAAACACAACACACCACTGAAGCCTAGCTCAGCGAAGCGCGGGTAGAGTTTGGCCACCACCGCATTGAACTCGGCCAGCACCTGCTCCCTGGACGGCTGCCCGCCACGGCTGTCGAGCAACGGCTGCAGCGCCGCCCACACCCCGGAATCGCGATCCACCAGCACTTCATCGCAATCGATCAGCAACGCTCGATAATCTGTCAGCCCCATGGTGGGTCAAGCCTCCTTTGATGCGTTTCGCCCCGAGCGGGCACAGCCTCAGTTCAAGACCCGTGCCAACGCGGCGTCGAGAATCTGCAGCGCTTCGTCAACCTGGGCCTCGGTGGTCACCAGCGGTGCGAGGAAGCGCAGCACGTTGCGGTGCACGCCGCACTTGATGACCAGCAAACCACCGGCACGGGCCTCATCGATGACCCGTTGATTGAGGTCGGCATCCGGGGTACGCGCCGCGTCATCCTTGATCAACTCGATGGCCAGCATAAAGCCGGTGCCGCGCACGTCGCCGATGTTCGGGTAGCGCGCCTGCAAGCCGAGCAAGCCGTGGCGCAGGCGCTCGCCCAGCACTTGGCTGCGGGCCAACAAGTGTTCGTCTTCAAATGCCGTGATCACCGCCAATGCTGCCGCGCAGGCCAGCGCGTTGCCGCCGTAGGTGCCACCCAGCCCGCCGGGCAGGGGTGCGTCCATGATCTGCGCCTTGCCGACCACACCGGACAACGGCAGGCCACCGGCCAGGCTCTTGGCCACGGTGACCAAATCGGGCTGGATGCCGGCGTGCTGGAAACCGAACCAGGTGCCGGTGCGACCGAAGCCGGTCTGGATCTCGTCAAGAATCAGCACGATGCCGTGCTTGTCTGCCAACGCACGCAGCGCCTGCAGGAACGCCGGCGGCGCGGTCAGGAAACCACCGTCGCCCTGCACCGGCTCGATGAT
Source organism: Pseudomonas sp. QC2 (assembly GCF_002859085.1). Taxonomy (NCBI): domain Bacteria; kingdom Pseudomonadati; phylum Pseudomonadota; class Gammaproteobacteria; order Pseudomonadales; family Pseudomonadaceae; genus Pseudomonas; species Pseudomonas sp. QC2. Next base: position 161,402 of record NZ_PKKS01000003.1, on the reverse strand, counting down.
GATTGCCGCCACACGTTCCGGCGCCACCTGGGTTGCCAGCAACTCATCAAGGGCCTTGAGCGCGACCTCGCTGGTCACCCCGCGATACGCGTTCGGATAGGGGGTATGGAACACTTCCGGCGCAAACGGCCCGAAGTTCTGTTTGTAGGGTTGGCTCATGCCGGTGAGCGTGGTACCGAGCAACGTGCGGCCGTGGAAGCCACCACGAAAGGCAATCACCGCCGAACGATTGGTGTGGGCGCGGGCGATCTTCACCGCATTTTCCACCGCCTCGGCGCCGGAGGTGAAGAACGCCGCTTTATAGGCCTCCTGACCGCCGATCATTTCGCACAGGCGCTGGGCCAGGTCGAGATAAGGCTGGTACGCCACCACCTGGAAACAGGCGTGGGACACCTTCTGCAATTGGGCCTGCACGGCGGCAACCACCTTGGGGTGGTTGTGACCAATGTTGAGCACGCCGATACCGCCGACAAAATCCAGGTAACGCTTGCCATCCACGTCCCACAACTCGGCGCCCTGGGCGCGGTCGATCACCAGCGGGTGCGCGGTAACCAGCCCACGGGGCACGAACTGCTCGCGCTGACGGAGCAAATGAGGGGTTTCGTCGACTTTGCTATTCATGGCATTTCCCATCGTGAGTCCGGCAACCTGGAGGTGGTTGCGATGCTGTCCAGATTACGGTGTGCCCACAACGAACTCAGCCGAACTTGGCCCGTGAGAAATTCGGATCGACTGTTTTGGCCCTGCCTTTCAACAGATCCTGCGCCAGGCTTTGGGCGATGATAATCGCTACCTTCATCCAGCAGGAAACACCCATGGCCTTGCTCTACAAAGCTGACCCGGTGCGCGGCCGACACTGGCAGGCACTCTTCGCCGAACACGCACCGGACATCGAATGGCGCGCCTGGCCGGACATCGGCACCCCCGAAGACGTCGAGTACCTCGCCGCCTGGCAGGCGCCGGAAGATCTGGCGCACGTGCTGCCCAACCTGAAAGTGTTGTTCGCGTTGTCGGCCGGGGTCGATCAGCTCGACCTTTCCCGTTTGCCACCGGAACTGCCCGTGGTGCGCCTGCTGGACCCTGGCATCACCCGTGGCATGTGCGAATACGCCAGTTGGGCGGTGCTCAGCCTGCACCGGGACATGTTGCGCTACCGCCAGCAGCAGGTTGCACGGTGCTGGCAGGCGCATCTGTTACAGCCGGCTGCGCATCGACGCGTGGGGGTGATGGGGTTGGGTGCCCAGGCTCAGCAGATTTTGGCGACGTTGGCGCCGTTGGGGTTTGCGTTGTCGGGCTGGGCGCGCAGTGCACACCGGGTGCCGGGGGTGGTGTGTTATGCGGGGGACGCGCAACTGCCGGCGTTTCTCAGCCAGTGCGATATTGTGCTGTGTGTGCTGCCGTTGACGGAACAGACCCAAGGGATTCTGGATCGGCGGCTGTTTGCGCAACTGCCTCGGGGAGCGGCGCTGATCAATATGGGGCGCGGGGGGCATTTGGTGGAAGAGGATTTGTTGGAGGCGCTGGGGAGTGGTCAGTTGAGTGGCGCGGTGTTGGATGTGCTGCGGGAGGAGCCGGCGGCGGCGGATCATCCGTTTTGGGGGCATCCGCAGGTGTTGTTGACGCCGCATATTGCGGCGATGACGCAGCCGGAGAGTGCGTTTGGGGTGTTGTTGGAGAATATTCGGCGGTTTGAGCGGGGGGAGGAGATGGTGGGTGAGGTGGATCGGGGGCGGGGGTATTGATTGGGTACCTATCCGTGGTTGAGTACATATCCGTTGTTTGGGTAACGGCTGCTATGGGTTCCGCCCTTACGGCGGGTCACTTTGGAAAAGAGCCCCAAAGTAACCAAAAGGCTCTTGCCCCAACACTCGGCACCTCGCTTAGGCTCGGTGTGCCCGTAATCCGACAGGTATTTGGGGGGCCGCCGCCACGCGCCATCCATGGCGCGGGGCGGCTAAACCGGCATCCCTGCCGGTTTACCCCCCAAATCCCTGTCGAATTCCGGCCAGCGTGTTTAACGGGGCGCCTAAGATCAAGATCAAAAGCCAGATCAAAAGCAGGGCAAAAGCAGGCTGATATCTACCTGATGTATGCAGTTCAAACTGTGGGAGGGGGCTTGCCCCCTCCCACATTTTTAACCCAGTAACGCACCCCCAACCCCGGTCGGCTCTAAGGCCGCCGCGCTTTTGCCTTTGATCTGGGGCGCCCCGTCAAACACGCTGGCCGAACGCAGGCTTGAATCCGTGGGTAACCCGGCAGGACGCCGGGTTAGCCGCCCCGCGCCATGGATGGCGCGTGGCGGCGGCCCACGGATTCAAGCCGGAGTGAGGGCACACCGAGCCTAGGCGAGGTGCCGAGTGTTGGGGCGAAGGCCTTTTGCTTACTTTTGGGCCTTTCCAAAAGTGAGCCGCTGTAAGAGCGGAACCATAAGCCGCCGTTACCTAAATAACGGATATGTACTCAACTCAACTCAAACCAACAGCCCCCCCACAACCGCATCCCCCACCTCCTGAGTCGACCTCGTCCCCCCCAAATCCGGCGTAACCACCCCCTGCGCAATCACCCCCTCGATAGCCCGCAAAATCCCATCATGCGCCGCCCGATACCGCCCATCCCCATTCCCCAAAAAGTCCAACATCAACGCCCCCGACCAAATCATCGCAATCGGGTTCGCAATATTCTGCCCATAAATATCCGGCGCCGACCCATGCACCGGCTCAAACAACGACGGAAACCGCCGCTCGGGATCCAGGTTCGCCGACGGCGCAATCCCGATGGTCCCCGCACACGCCGGCCCCAGGTCGGACAAAATGTCGCCAAACAGATTCGACGCCACCACCACGTCAAACCGGTCCGGCTGCAGCACAAACCGCGCGCACAGGATGTCGATGTGCTGCTTGTCCCACGCCACCTCCGGATAATTCGCCGCCATCAGCGCAGTACGCTCGTCCCAGTAAGGCATGCTGATGGAGATCCCGTTCGACTTGGTCGCCGCCGTCAGCTTTTTACGCGGGCGGGTCTGCGCCAGGTCAAAGGCGAACTTGAGGATGCGGTCAACCCCACGCCGGGTGAACACCGACTCCTGCAGCACAAACTCATGCGCGGTGCCTTCGAACATCTTGCCGCCTACCGACGAGTACTCACCCTCGGTGTTTTCGCGGATCACCACAAAGTCGATGTCCCCCGGCTCGCGCCCGGCCAGCGGGCACGGTACGCCGGGGAATAAGCGCACCGGGCGAATGTTCACGTATTGGTCGAAGTCGCGGCGGAACTTGAGCAGCGAGCCCCACAGGGAAATATGGTCCGGGACTTTGTCTGGCCAGCCCACCGCGCCAAAGTAAATCGCGTCGAAGCCCTTGAGCTGTTCGAACCAGTCCTCGGGCATCATCTGCCCGTGTTCCAGGTAATAATCACAGTGGGCCCAGTCGAGCACTTCGATGCTCAGGTTCAGGTCCCAGATGTTGGCCGCCTGTTCCAGTACCCGTAGCCCTTCGGGCAATACTTCCTTGCCAATGCCATCGCCGGCAATCGCGGCGATTCTGAATGCCTTGCTCATCGATTCCGCCTCGCTCATTGTCAGTTCAAGCCGCCGATATGGAAGGCTTTGACTTCAAGGTACTCGTCCAGGCCGTACTTGCTGCCCTCGCGGCCCAGCCCGGATTGTTTGATGCCGCCAAACGGCGCGACTTCCATGGAGATAATCCCGGTGTTGAGCCCGACCATGCCGAATTCCAGCGCTTCGCCGAAGCGCCACGAGCGCTGCAGGTCCTGGGTGAAATAGTAGGCGCCCAGGCCGTACGGCGTGGCATTCGCCAGGGCGAGCGCCTCGGTCTCGTCGGTAAAGCGCATCAGCGGCGCCACCGGGCCGAAGGTTTCTTCATTGGCCAGCAACATCCCGGCGTGGGTGTCGCCGAGCACCGTGGGTTGCACGAACTGGCTGTCGCCACTTGGGATCGCGCCGCAGAGCAGCTGGGCGCCTTTGCTCAGGGCGTCGTCGATATGCCGCGCGACTTTGTTCACCGCCGCCGGGTTGATCAGCGGGCCGATGGTCACGCCGTCTTCCAGGCCGTTGCCGACCTTGAGCTTGCCCACCTCTTCCACCAGGCGCGCGGCAAAACGTGCGTAGATGCCGTCTTGCACCAGAATGCGGTTGGCGCACACGCAGGTTTGCCCGGCGTTGCGAAATTTACTCAGCATCACCCCGGCGATTGCCTGCTCAAGGTCGGCGTCGTCGAACACGATAAACGGCGCGTTGCCGCCCAATTCCAGGCTCAAGCGCTTGATGTGTTCGGCACTCTGGCGCATCAGCAGGCGGCCGACGGCGGTCGAGCCGGTGAAGGAAATCTTGCGCACCGCCGGGTTGCCCGTCAGCTCTTCGCCGATGCCCGCAGGCAAACCGGTGATGACATTGAACACGCCCGCAGGAATGCCGACGCGCTCGGCCAGCACCGCCAGGGCCAGCGCTGACAGCGGCGTCAGGTCCGACGGTTTGACGATGATCGGACACCCGGCGGCCAGCGCCGGCGCGCATTTGCGCGTGATCATCGCATTGGGGAAATTCCACGGGGTGATGGCGGCGCACACGCCCACGGGTTGCTTGAGGGTCAGCAGGCGCCTGTCGCCGCTGGGGGCCGGCATGGTTTCACCGTAGACCCGCCGCGCTTCCTCGGCGAACCATTTGACGAAACCGGCGCCGTAGCGCACTTCGCCACGGGCTTCGTTCAGCGGCTTGCCCTGCTCGCAGGTCATGATCAGCGCCAGGTCGTCGAGGTTGTCGATCATCGCCTGGTACCAGCGCTCCAGCAGCGCCGCGCGTTCAGCCGCCGGGCGGGCGCGCCAGGCGGGCCAGGCACGCTCGGCGGCTTCGATGGCGCGGCGGGTGTCCACCGCGTCCATGGCCGGGACCTGGGCCAGCACGTGGCCGGTGGCAGGGTCGCGGATGTCCAGGGTGGCCGCGCTGTCGGCAGCAATCCATTGGCCATCTACGTAGGCGAGTTCAGCCAGCAGGCTGGGGTCTTGCAAGCGATTCTTGAGCATGGTCGAGTCCTGATCCGAGACACGCTCCAGTCTAGGGAGGTGCCACGGACGAGGATGCCGAAAGCGCGGTTAAAGCAGCGTGCCGTGCTGTAATTGGGCGCAGGACGGCAGGCTCTGCTAGGCCTTCAATGAGCCGAGCAAACCTTGCAAAAAGCGCTCGCCCGCGTCCATCTGGCTGATCTCGATAAACTCGTCGGGTTTGTGCGCCTGCTCGATGGAACCCGGCCCGCAGACCACCACCGGCACGTCCAGGCGCTGCTTGAACAGGCCACCTTCGGTGCCGAACGACACCTTGGCGGTGCCGGTACCCGGCGCGGCGAATTGCTTGAGAAAGCGCACCGCTTCGACACTGGGGTGGGTGTCGAGGCCGGGGTAGACGTTGATGGTTTCGATCTCGATGGCCGCCGCGCTGGACAGCTTCTGCGCCTCGCGCACGATCACCTCGGCTCGCTCGCGCATCTGGTCCAGGAACTGATCCAGATCGTCCGCCGGCAGGTTGCGCACTTCGAAATCCAGGCTGCACAGGTTAGGCACGATGTTCAGCGCTTTGCCGCCGACAATCTGCCCGACATGCACGGTGCTGTAGGGCACGTCGTAGTCGGAGTCCTGGGCGCCACGCGTCTGCAATTGCTGCTGGCTCTCACGCAGGGCGGCGATAAAGTCGCAGGCCACATGGATGGCGTTGACCGAACGCGGCGCCAACGACGAATGCGCTTCCTGGCCACGGCAGTAAGTGCGGTAGGACCCCTTGCCCTTGTGGCCGAGTACGAACTGCATGTTGGTCGGCTCGCCGATCACGCACAAAAACGGGCGCACCGGCGCCAGGTGCAAAACATCGAGCAGGCGCCGTACGCCGACGCAACCGATCTCCTCGTCATGGGACAGGGCCAATTGCAGCGGGCGGTTCAAGGTGTGGTCGGCGGCATCGAGCAGGGCGTCGATGGCCAGGGCGATGAAGCCCTTCATGTCGCAGCTGCCACGCCCGTAGATGCGCCCGTCCTGCACAGTGGCGGCGAAGGCGGGAAAGGTCCACGCCTGCCCCGCCGCCGGCACCACGTCGGTGTGCCCGGACAGCAACACGCCGGGCTGTTGCTTGGGCCCGGTGCTGGCGAACAGGTTGGCCTTCTTGCCGCTCTGGTCCTTGACGATCAAGGATTCGATGCCCTTGGTCAGCAACAGGTCGCGCACGTAGTCGATCAGGGCCAGGTTCGATTCCGACGACACCGTGTCGAAGGCCATCAGTTGTTTGAGAATCTCAAGAACACGCGGTTTCATCAGGCCTGGCTCCGTTGCTCGGCAGGTGGGGCGAACCGGGTAATGGAGAACGGCTCGATCGGGGTACTGGTGCTGCCGGTGGCGAGCAGCTCGGCCATCACATCGCCGACGCCCGGGCCGAGCTGGAAGCCGTGGCCGCAGAAGCCGAAGGCATAGAACAAGCCGTCGACGGTGCCGCTGGGGCCCATCACCGGCAGCGAATCCGGCAGGTAGCCTTCGATGCCGCTCCACACACGGATGATGTTCAGGTTGCCGACGCCCGGCAGCAGTCGACGCATCTGGCTGACCTGGTTGAGGATGCTGCGCGGCTCCACGTAGGCGCGGCGGTTGAGCATGTCCGGCTTGCTGCGGTAACCGCCACCGATGACGATATTGCCCCGCGGAATCTGGCGGAAGTAGATCACTTCCTCGGGGATTTTGGTGTACACGCCGATCACCGTCGGCAGCGCGTAGGGCACCGGCTCAGTCACTGCCATCTGCGGGCCGTGGGTGTCGAGCGGCACCGGCTCGCCGAACTGCGCCGAAAGCTTCTGGCCCCAGGCGCCGGCGGTGATCAACAGTTGTGCGGCCTGGAACTGGCGACCGTCGGTGCTGGTGACGTGGAAGTCGGCACCGACCTTCTGCACCTCGGCGACTTCGGTGCGCTCTTCGATCTGCGCCCCCAGGCGCCGTGCGGCGCGGGCAAACGCCGGTGCGGCCAGACGCGGGTTGGCGTGGCCATCGTGGGGCGCATAGGAACCGCCCTTGACGTCCGGGCCGAGGAAGCCGAAGCGCTGATGCAGTTCGGTGCCGCGATAAATCTTCAGGTCCAGTTGCTCCGCTTCCGGCGCGGCCGCATAGGCCTCCAGCTCGGCGATTTCATCTTCGCGGTAACACACGCGCATATGCCCACTGGGGATGAACTCGAGGTCATCATCGATCAGTTCCGGCAGGCGCTTCCACAGCGCCCAGGAGCGGTTGGCCAAGGCCAACTGGCCGAGGAAGCGCCCCTGCCGACGCACATTGCCGAAGTTCACCCCGCTGGCGTACTGGCCGATCTGGTCGCGCTCGAGCAGGATCACCGACTGGCCGCGACGGCGCAGAAAAAACGCCGCCGCCGAGCCCATCACACCACCGCCAACAATCACCACATCGGCTTTTTGCACCTTCATGAAGACACCTCCTCGGTGATCAGCATCGACAAGGGTTTGACCGGTGCCTGACCGCGCTGGCGACCGACTTCCTGCACCGGTACCCCGGCCTCGGCGGCAATCACTTCGGCCCCGGCCTGTGAACAATAACGCCCCTGGCAACGGCCCATGCCCACGCGGCTGAATGCCTTGGCACGATTGACTTCACAGGCGCCCTTCTCGTTCACGGTGCGCCGCAGTTCGCCGGCGCTGATCATCTCGCAGCGGCACACGATGGCGCTGTCGGGCAACGCCTTGGCCTGCGCGCTGGGCCAGGGAAACGCCTGGGCCAGGCCGAGGCGAAACTGGTCCATCACGGCCAGGGCTTGCTTTTGTTCGTCACGCAGCCCGCTGTCGACCGGTTGCTGAAGATCGTCCAGCAGCGCCAGCGCCACCAGGCGCCCGGCATGCTCGGCGGCATCCGCACCGCGAATTTTCGCGCCGTCACCCGCCGCATACACCCCCTTCACCGAGGTGCGCCCGGCCTCGTCCGTGGCCAGCCACCATTGGCTGGAGGCCTGGTCAAAGGCCATGGCACAGCCGGCCAGGTCGCCCAATTGCGTCTCCGGGCGCAGGTGATACCCCAGCGCGACGGCATCGGCCTGCACCGTGACGGTCTGCCCGTTGCCCGCGATGAAGCGCACGCCCCCCACGCCATTGGCGGCATCCCCCATGACTTGCAGCGGCTTGATCCCCAGGTGCACCGCCACCTTGGCGCGGTACAGCTGCGCCAGCAGCTTGACCCCGGTAAACAGGACGGCCGGCCGCGCCAGCAGTTTCGGCAAGGCCTTGAGACGCAGGCTCAGGGGTGAGGTGTCGAGCACCGCCGCCACCTCGGCACCGGCTTTGACGTATTGGCTGGCCACCAGGTACAGCAACGGCCCGCTGCCCATGAACACCACGCGATGACCGATGGACACGGCCTGGTTTTTCAAGGCGATCTGCGCCCCGCCCAGGCTGTAAGTGCCCGCCAGTTGCCAGCCCTCGATGGGCATCAAGCGGTCGGTGGCGCCGGTGCACAGGATCAGCGCGTCGTAATCCACGGTGCAGTGGCGGCCTTGGCTCACGCAGCACAATTGCCCGGCCGTGAGGTTCCACACCAAGGTGTCGGGCCGGTAGTCGATGGCGTCGCGCAGGCGGTCGAAACTCTGGTGCAGGGCCTGGGCCTTGGCGGCTTCGCTGCCGTACAGCGTGGTGTAGTCGCGGGTAAAACCGTCTGGCTGACGGCGGTAGATCTGCCCGCCGTCGCGACGGTTTTCATCGATCAGGATTGGCTTGATTCCGGCCGCCACCAGGGTTTCGGCGCAGCGCACGCCGGCAGGTCCGGCGCCCACAATAACTACCCGTGCAGTGGCCATGTCGCCTCCGGTTGTGTGGTAACGATGTCCAGCCCATCACGGACTTCATTGGAGCAGGCGCGCAGGCGCTCGCCGCTGCGGGTCCATACCCAGCAGTCCTGGCACGCACCCATCAGGCAGAAACCGGCGCGGCGCCCGCTGTCGAATTCCGATTGGCGCAGCGCGTTGCCCTGGGTCAGCAGCGCGACCATCAGGGTATCGCCCTGCAGGGCCTGGATGGGTGCGCCATCCACCGTCAGGCTGACCGTCGGCCGGCCCTGTTCGGCCAGCCTCACAAAACGCCCTTTCATGCATAGGCTCCCAAAGTGAGGGTAGTGACGCCCTGCTGGGTATTCAGCAACTGGGCGCTGTCGTGGTGGCAGAGGACTTCACTGCCGTTGTCCAGGGTGCGACGCTTCGGTGCGGTGCGATTGCACAGGCCATCGACGCGCACCGGGCAGCGATTGAGAAAGGTGCACAGTTCCGGCACGTTGGCCCGCTCGCCCATCGCCGGCAGCGTTTCGCACCTTGTGCCGCAGGTTTCCAGCCAGCCCTGGCGCAACTCGGGCACCGAGTGGATCAGCAGGTCGGTGTAGGGGTGGAACGGCGGTTCGGCAAACGACTGGCGGCTGCCGGCCTGCACTTTGTGGCCGCTGTACATCACCACAATGTCATCGCACAGCGCACGCACGGTGGAGATGTCATGGCTGATAAACAGATAGGACACGCCCAGTTGCTGGCGCAGGTCGCGCAGCAGTTCGAGGATCGCCGCGCCGACCACGGTGTCGAGGGCCGAGGTCACTTCATCGCACAGGATCAAGTCGGGCTTGGCCGCCAGCGCCCGTGCCAGGTTGACCCGCTGCTTTTGCCCGCCGGACAGTTCATTCGGGCGGCGTTCGGCCATGTCGCGCGGCAGGCGTACCAGGTCCAGCAACTCATCGATGCGCGCCTTCAACGCGGCGCCCTTGAGGCCAAAATACATCTTCAGCGGGCGGCTGAGGATGGTCGCCACGCTGTGCATGGGATTGAGGGCGGTGTCAGCGTTCTGGAACACCATCTGGATCCGGCGAAATTGTTCCGGGGTGCGCTCCGACAGGCTGCCACCCAGGGCCTGGCCGTCGAACGTGAGACCGCCAAGGGCCGGGGTCAACAGCCCTGCCACCACGCGCGCCAGGGTCGACTTGCCGGAGCCCGACTCGCCGATCACCCCGATGGCCTGGCCACGGCGCACCGTGAGGTCGATGTCTTCCAGCACCCGGATCGACGGCATGCCGTGCATGTTTTTGTTGCCGTAACCGGCGGTGAGGCCGGTGATGGTCAGCAGCGGCACCTCTTCGGCAATCCCGCAGGGCGGGCGAATGGTGGTGTCCGGCCGTGCGGCCGCCAGCAGGCTGCGGGTGTATTCGTGGGCCGGAGCCTTGAGCAGCGGTGCCGTGGCACTGTGCTCGAGAACCTGCCCGCCATTGAGCACCACAATCTGGTCGGCCATTTGCGCGACCACCGCCAGGTCATGGGAGACGTACACGGCCGTGGCGCCGCGCTCGCGTACCACACGCTTGAAGGCGCGCAGCACGTCGATCTGGGTGGTCACGTCCAACGCCGTGGTCGGCTCGTCGAGCACCACCAGCAGCGGGTCGCTGATCAGCGCCATCGCCGCCATTACCCGTTGCAGTTGCCCACCGGACACCTGGTGCGGGTAACGTCGCGCGATGCGTTCCGGGTCCGGCAGGGCCAGGTCGCGGAACAGCCCGATAGCCTTGGCATGCAATTCGGCGCGGGTGCCCAGGCCATGGATCAGGGCCCCCTCCACCACCTGGTCGATCAGTCGTTTGGCCGGGTTGAACGCCGCAGCCGCGCTTTGCGCGATATAAGACACACGGTTACCACGCAGGCCTTGCAGGTGTTTTTCGCTCAAGGCGAGCATGTCGTGCTCACCCACCTGCACCACACCGCCGGACAACCGACAGCCACGCCGTGCGTACCCCAGTAATGCCAGGGCGATGGTGGTCTTGCCCGAGCCGGACTCACCGATCAGCGCCAGCACTTCACCTTTTTCCAGGGAAAAGCTCACGCCTTTGACGATTTCTACCTCGCCGTGCTCGCCACAGGCGACCACGCGCAGGTCTTCGACGCGAATCAATTCGGTCATTTCAATGGCCTCCCGTGCGTCGACTACGTCGGGACGACATATAGTCGATCAGCAGATTCACACCGATGGTCAGCGTGCCGATGGCCAGCGCCGGAATGATGATAGCCAGCGCGCCCTGGTTGAGGCCGCCGATGTTTTCCCGCACCAGCGAGCCGAGGTCGGCGTCCGGCGGTTGCACGCCAAGGCCGAGAAAACTCATGCCGCTGAGCAACAAGACGATGTAGCCGAAACGCAGGCCCAGGTCGGTCAATACCGGGTTGAGCATGTTCGGCAGGATCTCCATGCACGCCACGTACAACCGGCGTTCGCCACGGGTACGCGCGACCTGCACGTATTCCAGGGCCTCGATGTTGACCGCCATGCTGCGGGCAACGCGGAACGAGCCTGGGATGTAGCTGATCACGGCGGTGCAGATCAGCAGGGTCACCGATGAACCAAAGGCCGAGACCATGATCAGCGCGAGCATTTTGCTCGGGATCGAAATGAACGCGTCCATGATGCGGCTGATGATTTCGTCCAGCCACTTGGGCGAGACCACCGACAGCAGCGCACACCCGGTGCCGAAGAAGCTGGCCAGCAACGCCGCTACCAGCGCCAGGCCGACGGTGAACCGCGCACCGACCAGCACGCGGCTGAGCATGTCGCGGCCCAGGTAATCGGTGCCGAACGGGTGCGCAAGGCTGAAGCCTTCGAAGATGTTGTCGGACACCACTTCACCCACCGGGTGGGGGGCCAGCCAGGGGCCGAGCAGCGCCACCAGCAGCCAGGCGACGCAGACCGCGCCCCCCAACAGCCCCAGCCAGGACGGGCCGCTGGACACCTTGGCCAGGGCCAGGGCGGAAGACACAGGCTTGGACTTCGCAATGAGGTTGTTCATTGGTTTCTCAGCCTCGGGTTGGAGAGGATCGCGCACAGGTCGGCGAGCAGCACCAGGCCCAGGTAAGCCGCGCAGAACAACATGGTGCACGCCTGCACCAAGGCCATGTCACGGTTGGTCACGGCATCGACCATCAAGCTGGCGATGCCGGGGTAGTTGAAGATGGTTTCGACGATCACCACCCCGCCCAGCAGGTACGACAGGCTCAGGGCGATGGCGTTGGCAATCGGCCCGATCGCATTGGGCAAGGCGTGGCGCAGCACAATGCGGATCGGGCTCACGCCTTTGAGGCGGGCCATTTCCACATAGGGGCTGTCGAGTTGGTCGATCACCGCCGCGCGGGTCATGCGCGCCATTTGCGCGACGATCACGCAGCACAGCGTCATCACCGGCAAGGCGTAGGTGCGCATGAATTGCAGCGGTGAGGTGATGTCACTGGCGTACGACAGCGCCGACAGCCAACCGAGGTTGACCGCGAAAATCAGCACGGCCAGGGTCGCCACCAGAAACTCCGGCACAGCGACCATCGCCAAGGTGACAAAGCTCAGGCAGCTGTCGATACGCCCGCCCCGGCCCATCGCCGAGCCGATGCCGAGTACCAGCGCCACCGGCACCGAGACCAGCGCCGTAGCGCCCGCCAGCATCAGGGTGTTGGGCACCCGGCCGGCCATCAGTTCACCCACCGGCATGGCGTTGGAGACCGACACGCCCATGTCGCCGGTGAGCAGGCTCATCAACCAGTGCAGGTAACGCAGCACACCGGGTTGGTCCAACCCCAGTTTCAGGCGCAGTGCCGCCACCTGTTCAGGGGTCGCGAACTGGCCGAGGGATTGTTGCGCCGCATCCCCCGGCAGCACGGCCGTGATCGCGAACACGACCATGGACACGATCAACAAGGTCACGACACCGGCGCCGAGGCGCCGGCCGATCAACCACAGTGTATTGCTATTCATCGCACTGCCCTCCTCACGCGTCCAACCACACCTGCTCGGCGAACATGTAACCCATGAAACCGCCCAGCGGGTTGCTGCCATAGCCCTTGATGCGCTGGTCTACACCGTCGATGTTGCTGATGAACACCGGCACGCCGATCCCGCAATGGTCGTGGACCAGGGTCTGCATGTCGCCATACATCTTGGCGCGCTTGGCGTCGTCGGTTTCGCCACGGGCCAGCATCAGCAGTTGGTCGAACTGGTCGTTCTGCCAGCCGGACTCGTTCCAGGGCGCCTTGGACTGGAAGAACTGCGAGAACATCACGTCGGCATTCGGCCGTGGGTTGATGTTGCCGAAGCTCAACGGGTGCTTCATCCAGTGGTTGGACCAGTAGCCGTCGCTGGGCAGGCGGTTCACGTCGAGCTTGAGCCCGGCCTGTTTCGCCGATTGCTGCAGCAGCACGGCGATGTCCACCGAACCGGTGGCGGCCGGCGAGGCCATGACGGGCATGGTGATGCTTTCCATGCCGGCCTTCTTCAGCAGGAACTTGGCTTTTTCCGGGTCGTAGACCGTCTGCGGCAAGTCGGTGTTGAAGTAGCGCGAACCCGGTGCAATCGGGTGATCGTTACCGACCACGGCAAAGCCACGGAACACCGCGGACTTGACCTGCTCACGGTCCAGCAACAGTTTCATCGCCTGGGTGAACTCAGGGCTTTTGCCGGGCAGTTGGTCCTGACGGATGATCAAGTCAGTGTAGTTGCCCGACGGTGCATCCACGACCCGGTGTTTGGCGCTGGCGGCGATGCGCGTAGTGGAGCGTGGGTTGACCTCGTTGATCATGTGCACGTCGCCCGACAGCAGCGCGTTGACTCGCGAGGGCTCGTCGGCGATGGCGATGAATTCGATTTCGTCGAGGTACGGCAGGCCCGGTTTCCAGTAATTCTTGTTGCGCACCGCAATCGAACGCACGCCTGGCTTGAACTCGCCCACGGTGAACGGTCCGGTGCCGATGCCTTTACCGAAATCGGTGGTGCCTTCGGGCACGATCAGCAGGTGCGACACCGCCAGGATCGACGGCAGCTCGGCGTTGGGCGCGCTGAGGCGAATCTGTACTTCGTTCGGACCGCTGGCCTTGATCTCGGCGAACTGCTCCATCAGCGGCATGACTTTGGAGCCGGTGAGCGGGTCTTTGTGGCGGTTCAGCGAGAACACCACGTCGGCGGCGGTCAGGGCCTTGCCGTTGTGAAAGGTCACGTCTTTGCGCAGGGTGATGGTCCAGACGGTGGCGTCGGTATTGTCGATGCGCTCGGCCAGCTCCAGTTGCGGCACCAGGTGCTTATCGAAGCGGGTCAGGCCGTTGTAGAACATGTAGTGGCGGGCGTAGTCGGTGGACAGCGCGCCTTTGGCCGGGTCGAGTGTGTCGGCGGTGGAGCTGGACATGCCCGCCACGCGGATCTTGCCGCCTGGCTTGCCTTTGCCCTCGGCGGCCGCTTCATCGGCGAACAGCTTGCCGGCGGCGCCAAACAGGCTGCCCGCCCCGGCCGCTGCCACACCGGCCACCCCGAGCATTTGCAGGGCGTTGCGGCGCGACATGCCACGGTTGAGGCTTTCGAACACCCGCAGGCTGTCATGGCCGGAGATGAGCTCGGGTGTATTTTTGTTGTCAGTCATATCAAGGCTACCTGTCGATAATCGGAAGAATCGAGTGCTCACGGATGTCCGGAGCGTCCTGGAAACACAAACGACGGTGACGCAACAACGGCAACTCAGTGCAAATAATCCTGGAACCGGTAATACGCCCCCACGAACGGCAGGAACCAGGGTTTGCCGAAATGCCCGGGGATCGCCGGCCATTCCAGTTCGCGCCAAGGATTGGCCGCCGCATTGCCCGCCATGACCTCAGCCATCACCTGGCCCATGTGCACCGACATCTGCACACCATGGCCGCTGTAGCCCATGGAGTGGAATACGCCGCCATGCTGGCCGGCGCGTGGCAGGCGGTCGGACGTCATGTCCACCAGGCCGCCCCAGCAGTAGTCGATCTTCACGTGCGCCAACTGCGGGAACATGTTCAGCATCGCCGCCTGCAGCACCTTGCCGCTCTTGGCGTCGGAGACGCTGTCGGACATGGCAAACCGGGCACGCCCGCCAAACAGCAGACGGTTGTCCGGGGTCAGGCGAAAGTAGTTGCCGATCATGCGGCTGGTCACATAAGCCCGGTGCCGGGGCAGCAACTGGTCGATGAGCGCTTGGGGCAAAACTTCGGTGGCGATGACGAAACTGCCCACCGGCACAATCCGGCGGCGGTACCAGCCCAGGTCGCCATGCTGGCAAGCGCCGGTCGCCAGCAGGACTTGCCCGGCGTGCAGTGAGCCCTTGACGGTGTTGACCTGATAGCCACCGGCCTGGGCCTTCCAGTCCTTGACGGCGGTGTGCTCGTAAATCATCGCGCCACGCCGCGACGCCGCTTCGGCCAAACCGACCCCAAAGCGGCCGACGTGCATCTGCACGCCGTTGCGTTGCAGCAAGCCGCCATGGAACTGCGCCGAGTTGACTTCCGCATGGGTCTGTTCGGCGCTGAGCAGCTCGACATCAGCATCCACCTCCTGGCGAATCAGCTCGCAGGTGCGGGCCAGGCCTTCGTAATGCATCGGCTTGGCCGCCAACTTGAGCTTGCCGTTGCGCACCAAGTCACAGGCAATCCCTTCCTGCTCGACCAGCGAAACCACGCTCTGCACCGCGCTTTCATAGGCTTGGTAATAGGCACGCGCCTTGGCGGCACCGAGGCTGGCGTGCAGCCCGACATAGTCCTGGGCCACCCCGGTGTTGCACTGCCCACCGTTACGCCCTGAGGCTTCACCGATCACACGGCCGGCGTCGAGCACCACCACACTCGCGCCTTTACGCGCCAACGCTCGCGCCGCCGCCAGGCCGGTGAACCCACCGCCGACCACAGCCACATCGACCTGCTTGGGCAAGCCGCCCAGCTGGGCACCGGTAAAGGCCGGTGCGGTGTCGAGCCAATAGGATTCACTGCCCATGTCTTACCCTCAAGGTGCGCGTTTACAGGCCGACCAACGCCGGCAACCCACCGATATCGGTGATCTGCTGGTAACCGTAGAAGGCATTGGCCGGGACTTCATGGCCACGGGCAACGAATGCCTTGTGCTTGATCTTCATGTCATGGGCCGACATCAGGTCATAACGGAAGCTGGACGACACATGCAAGATGTCTTCCGGGCCGCAGCCGAGGTTGTCGAGCATGAACTCAAAGGCCGCCAGGCGCGGCTTGTAGGCCTGGGCCTGTTCGGCGGTGAACACCTTATGGAACGGCGCGCCGAGCTTGTCGACGTTGGACATGATCTGACTGTCCATGGCATTGGAGAAGATCACCAGGGGAATCTTGTCGGCAATCTTCGACAGACCGGCCGGTACGTCCGCATGAGGGCCCCAGGTCGGTACGGCGTCGTAATACAGCTGGCCTTCTTCGCGATAATCGATACCCCAGCGCTTGCAGGTACGGGCCAGGGCGGTCTTGAGGATTTCGTCATACGGACGCCAGTCACCCATCACCTGGTCGAGGCGATAGGCTGAGAAGTCCTTGACGAACTGGTCCATCTGCTCGGGCTTGATGCGATCGGCGAACAGCTCGCGGGTCATGGTGCCCATATGGAAGTTGGTCAGCGTACCGTAGCAGTCGAACGTAATGAATTTGGGACGAAGAAAGCTCATTGAGTGCGGTCCTGAAGTCAGTTGAGTGTGGCAAGCGTTCGCTGCCCTGGCGGCGCGTCGGCCTCGTTGCAGCACAGGTTCATTACACCACTGTGAAATCAGCATATGCCGTCTAAAAAGACCTGTGCTCAATACAAACCACCGTTTTGGTGGCTGGGCTCAGCAGACTTTGCGGTGCGCGCCAGGCTTGGGCAGGGCCTTTGTTTGTGCGCTTTTAGGGGGCTTTTGGGGGGACTTTGTGGGGTGAGGGCTTAAGGACGGGGGGTTGGGGCGGCAGAAAGTGTGGCCGGGGGGATTGGGTGTATATCCGTTATTTAGGTTAGGGCCACCTAGGGTTCCGCTCTTACAGCGGCTCACTTTTGGAAAGGCCCAAAAGTAAGCAAAAGGCCTTCGCCCCAACACTCGGCACCTCGCCTAGGCTCGGTGTGCCCTCACTCCGGCTTGAATCCGTGGGCCGCCGCCACGCGCCATCCATGGCGCGGGGCGGCTAACCCGGCGTCCTGCCGGGTTACCCACGGATTCAAGCCTGCGTTCGGCCAGCGTGTTTGACGGGGCGCCTGAGATCAAGATCAAGATCAAAAGCAAGAGCACAGCGGCCTGACAGCCGACCTGAGTGGTTGGATCAAAAGCAGGTACGTGTAAGAGCTGGCTTGCTCTCGATGGCGGTGTGTCAGTTGATGCAGTTGTGGCTGTCACCCTGCAATCGGGGGCAAGCCCCCTCCCACATTTGGACCGCGATCGACAGACGCAACTCCGGTCGGCTTTAAGGCCGCCGCGTTTGCCTTTGCTCTACACCACTCAAGCCGGCTGTCAGGCCGCTGTGCTCTTGCTTTTGATCTTGATCTTAGGCGCCCCGTTAAACACGCTGGCCGGAATTCGACAGGGATTTGGGGGGTAAACCGGCAGGGATGCCGGTTTAGCCGCCCCGCGCCATGGATGGCGCGTGGCGGCGGCCCCCCAAATCACTGTCGGATTACGGGCACACCGAGCGTGAGCGAGGTGCCGAGTGTTGGGGCGAAGCGTTTTTGGTTACTTTTGGCGCTCTTCCAAAAGTGACCCGCTGTAAGAGCGGAACCATAAGCCGCCGTTACCTAAATAACGGATATGTACTCAACACCCCTCCTAGCATTTACTACCGCCGCCCCACAAAAATTAAGTAGTACCTGTGGCCCCAGAACCCACAGCCCAAGGAATCTACCGAATATCCCCACCCCCCTTGCCAGCCCCCAACCCAGGTGGGATACAAGCACCCTGACGCCGCAAAAAACCACGTTCTATGGAGGCATGCCATGTCCGCCCTGCCACACCCCGCTTATACCTACCGCCCTATGACCACAGACGACCTCCCGGCCGCCCACGCCCTGTCGGTACAACTCAAATGGCCCCACCGCCTGGAAGACTGGGCCACGTTGCACCGGGTCAGCGACGGCTTCGTGGTGACGGACGGCGAGCGGCTGATCGGCAGCGCCTTCACCTGCCCCCAAGGCGATTACGCCACCATCGGCCTGGTGATCGTCAGCGATGACTACCAGGGCCAGGGCATCGGCCGACGCCTGATGGAAAAAGCCCTCGCCGCCTGCGGCTCACGTACCCCGGTCCTCAACGCGACCCTCGCCGGTGCGCCGTTGTACGCCAGCCAGGGCTTTGTCGAATTCGGACGGGTGCAGCAGCATCAGGGCCAGGTGCAGGTGCCTGCCCTGCCGCCGCTGGCCAACGGCGAAACCTGCCGCGCCCTGCACACCGATGATCACACCGCCCTGCTGACGCTCGCCAAAGCCGCCAGCGGCCTGGACCGCCGCGACGTATTACGCGACCTGCAGGTGGAGCACGCCGTGGGCATCGAGCGTGATGGGCAGCTACGCGGCTTCGCCCTGCTGCGACCGTTTGGGCGTGGGCGGTGCATCGGCCCGGTGGTGGCCGAGCACATCGAGCAGGCCAAGCACCTGATCGCCACATTGCTGGCCCAGGTGCCGGACGCCTTTGTGCGCATCGACATCCCCGTCGTCTGCGGCCTCAGTGACTGGCTCGAACAGGCGGGCCTGAAGAACATCGACACCGTAGCACAGATGGCACGAGGCACGCCGCCCCAGGCCAGCCAAGGCCTACACCCCTTTGCCCTGATCACCCAGGCGATCGGCTGACTTTTCCTCCCGGAGCACTCCCCATGTCATCTCCCCGTATCCTGCTGTTGGCGCGTGCCGACGGCAGCCGCGTTGCCACGTCCTTCAACACGGGCGCCTTGAGCGCGTTGGACCCATTCGGCGACACCCGTCAACTCGCCTGGCGAAGCGACGATGGTGTGTCCGCAGGCCTTGTAGGGTTCAGCGGTGACACCGTGATCGAAGACTTCCCCCACAGTGAAACACTGGTGGTGCACGCAGGCCATGTGGTGCTCAGCAGTGCCGAGCAAACGCTGGAACTGGGCATCGGCGCCAGCGCCGTGATCGGTCGTGGCACACGCCTCACCGTGCAGGCGAGCGCAGGCAGCCAGTGGGCGTTCTGCGCCTACGATCAGGCTGACGCACCCGCCCGCCCCGGCCTGACCCTGCTCGACCCGCGCACCCTGCTTAACCCCTCGGCCGCGCCGGAAGCGCAGATCCTGATCGGTCCCACGCCGCAGTGCCGTGCGTTCAACCTGTTCGACGATGCGGTCACCGAGTTGCGTATCGGCATCTGGGACTCGACGCCCTACACCCGCCACGGCCGCCCGCATAAACTGCATGAGTTGATGCACCTGCTCGAAGGCCGCGTCACCCTGCAGGATGACAGCGGTGCCGAGGTGACGGTCAACACCGGTGACAGCGTGTTTGTGGCCAAAGGCGCGCCGTGTGCCTGGAACAGCACGGTGTATGTGCGCAAGGTCTACGCGGTGAAATAAATCAGGCTTTCAGCGCCTCTTCCAGGAACGCCACCAAGGCTTGGACGCGCGGGCTGCGCAGTTTACGTGACGGCACCAGCAGGACGATCGGTGCGCTGTCAAAGCTCCAGTCCGCCAACACGCGTACCAGGCTACCGCTGGCGATGGCGTCACTCACATCCCACTGCGAACGCAGCACCAACCCCAAGCCTTGCTCGGCCCAGCGCCGGGCAACGCTGCCGTCGTTACTCAGCAACGCAGGCTCCACGCGCAACGTCTTGCGGCCCTGCCCCTTGCGCAGGTGCCACAGCGTCACATCCTCATCGTTTTCTCGAATGCAGATGCAGCGATGCTCGGCGAGTTGGTCCGGGGAGGACGGCACGCCGTGCGCTTGCAGGTAGGCCGGGCTCGCGCATAACCAGCGCTCGTTCGGCGTGAGTTGCCGACCGGTCCACAGGCTGTCGTTGAGATGGCCGATGTGGATCACCGCATCGCTGTCATGCCGGTCCGGCCAAGGTGTCTCGCGCAGATCCAGGTGCAGGCAAAGCTGCGGATGCACTCTGGCAAACCGTGCCAACAGCGGCGCGATGCGCTGGCGGCCATAGCCAAACGGCGCGGCCAGCCTCAGTGTGCCCACCAGTGTTTCGTCCTTTTGCCTGAATGACTCCGGCAGCGCTTCCAACTGCTCCAGCAGCAGCGCACTTTCGCGGGAAAAACGTTCGCCGTCGGCGGTCAAGCTGAGGCGCCGCGCATCGCGGTTGGCCAAGGTCAGCCCCAGCAACGTCTCCAACTTACGCAGGCGCATGGACAGCGCCGGCGGCGACACATTCAGGACTCTGGCGGCAGCACTCAGCGACTCGCAGCGTGCAAGTGTGGCGGCCAGGCGCAGGTCTTCGATGGAGATCATTCAATTTTACTTAATGATTGATTAGCTTTGATTGAACCACACCTTAAGGATGCCTGAGTAGAGTGCAACCTGAACCCAGCCATTCGAGCCCTGCCATGCCCACGCCGATTGCCGCCCTCGACACCCCCGCCGCACTGATCGATATCCCGCGGATGCAGCACAATATCCAGCGCATGCAGCAACGGATGAATACCCTCGGCGTGCGTTTACGCCCGCATATCAAGACCAGTAAATGCCTGCCGGTGATCCAGGCGCAGCTCGCTGCGGGCGCCAGCGGTGTCACGGTGTCGACCCTCAAGGAGGCGCAGCATTGCTTCAGCCAAGGCATCCTCGATGTGTTTTATGCCGTGGCCGTCGCGCCGGGCAAACTGCCCCAAGCCTTGGCCCTGCGGCGCCAAGGCTGCAACCTGAGCCTGCTCACCGACAGCGTCGCCGGTGCCCAAGCCCTCGTCGCGTTTGCACAGCAACACGACGAGCGCCTCGACGTATGGATTGAAATCGACTGCGATGGCCACCGCTCCGGCCTGGCCGCTGAAGACGAGGCCCTGCTGGACGTGGCGCGAATCCTCAGCGACGGCGGCATGCACCTGCGTGGCGTGATGACCCACGCCGGCTCCAGTTACGAACTCGACACGCCTGAAGCCCTGCAAGTGCTGGCCGAACAGGAGCGTGCGCTGTGCGTGCGCGCCGCGCAACGAATCCGCGCGACCGGGCTGGCATGCCCCGACGTCAGCATCGGTTCCACCCCCACGGCCCTGTCGGCGCTGAACCTGGACGGCGTCACCGAAGTGCGCGCCGGGGTCTATGTGTTCTTCGACCTGGTCATGCACAACATCGGCGTGTGCCAGCCGGACGAGCTGGCGCTGAGCGTGCTGACCAGCGTGATCGGCCATCAACCGGAGAAAGGCTGGGTCATCACCGACGCCGGCTGGATGGCGATGAGCCGAGACCGTGGTACCCAGCGTCAGCGTCAGGACTTTGGTTATGGCCAAGTGTGCAGCGAAGCCGGCGTCTGGCTCGAAGGCGCGCGCGTCACCGGCGCCAACCAGGAACACGGCATCATTACCCTGCACACCGTCGACGGTGATGACATTACCGAACGCTTCCCCATCGGCAGTCGGCTGCGCATCCTGCCCAACCATGCCTGTGCCACCGGCGCGCAGTTCCCGGACTATCACGCCCTGGACGCCGACGGTGGCGTGCACACCTGGAGCCGCCTCCATGGCTGGTAATCAAGCAGGATCAAAAAGCGATGTGCTGATCATCGGCGGCGGCATCATGGGGGCGTCGTCCGCGTTTTTCCTGCGGCGGCGCGGTGGTTCGGTCACGCTGCTGGAACGTGACCAGATCGGCCAGTACGCCAGCGGCGTCAACTTCGGCAACGTGCGCCGCCAGGGACGCTACCTGGGGCAGCTGGAGCTGGCGAATCGTTCGTGGGCGCTGTGGAAACGCCTGCCGGAACTGATCGACGACGACCTTGAATTCATCCCCAGCGGGCATATGCGTGTGTGTTACCGCGAAGATGAAATTGCCGAACTGGAGGCCTACGCCGCCGCGCCGGAAGCGGCGCAGCTGGACCTGCAAATCTATCGCGGCGCCGAGTTGCACAAACGCTTCGGCTTTCTGGGACCGGACGTAAAAGGTGGCTCCTACGCGCCTCATGACGGTCACGCCAACCCGCGCCTGGCAGCCCCGGCGTTTGCACGCGCGGCACGACGCCTCGGTGCGCGCATCGAGGAAAGAACCGAAGTCGCCGACGTGGAAAAGGTCAACGGCCTGTTCCACGTCACCACCACCGATGGGCAATTGTTCGTTGCCGAGCAACTGTTGATTACCGCCGGTGCCTGGGCGGCGCGGTTGTCCGAGCGTTTCGGTGAACCGGTACCGCTGGAGCCCAACGGCCCGCAGATGTCGGTCACCGAACCGGTGCCCTATGCCTTGCCGACCGTGATCGGCGTGTTTACAAAAATCAAGGAAGAGGTGATCTACTTCCGGCAGATCCCGCGCGGCAACATCATCATTGGCGGCGGCAATCGCTGTACCCCGGACATGATCAATCGACGCGCCTATTTCAAGCCCGAGAGCCTGCTCAACCAGATGCGCCAGATGCGCCGACTGCTGCCCGGCGCCGAAAAGCTGAACATCATCCGCGTGTGGAGTGGCATCGAAAGCTACACCCCGGACTCCCTGCCGGTGATGGGCCCAAGTGGCGTCGTGGACGGGCTGTTTTATGCCTTTGGTTTCTGCGGCCACGGCTTCCAGCTCGGCCCTGGCGTGGGGGACGTAATGGCCGAACTGATCAGCACCGGCAGCACCAGCACCCTGATCAGCCCCTTTGATATCCGGCGGTTTACCCAGCCTTCGACGGTGCCAGCGAGCGCGCCCACCACAGGAAAACTGATATGAGCCACGCCTATGTTTATCGCTCGGCCACCGCCGCCGACATACCCGCCGCCCATGCGCTGTCCGTACACCTGAAGTGGCCTCACCGCGAGGAAGATTGGGCCATGGTGCAGCGCACCTCCGAAGGCTTCGTCGCCGAGCATGACGGCCATCTGGTGGGCGTGGCATTCGCCTGTCACCAGGGTGCTTACTCCTCCATCGGCCTAGTGATCGTCAACGATACGCACCAAGGCAAAGGCATCGGACGCCGGCTGATGCAGCTGTGCCTGGAAGCTGCGGCGCCGCGCACGCCGATCCTCAACGCCACCGAATCCGGCGCACCGCTTTACGCAAGCATGGGCTTCGTCGATTTCGCGCGCATCCAGCAACATCAAGGCGTGCCGCAGACGCCAGCGCCACAGCCCTTGGTCGAGCACACGCAATGCCGCGCGCTGAGCCTGGCCGATTACCCGCAGGTGATTGAACTCGCCAATGCAGGCAGTGGCCTGGACCGCACCGGGGTGCTCAATGATTTGCTGCCCACGGCCGAGCACGTGGCCGGCCTCGAGGTGCAA
The DNA here is from genome assembly GCF_002859085.1 of Pseudomonas sp. QC2. Classification (NCBI taxonomy): domain Bacteria; kingdom Pseudomonadati; phylum Pseudomonadota; class Gammaproteobacteria; order Pseudomonadales; family Pseudomonadaceae; genus Pseudomonas; species Pseudomonas sp. QC2. Next base: position 138,172 of record NZ_PKKS01000003.1, on the reverse strand, counting down.
GGGCAACTGCAGGGTTGCGCCCTGCTGCGTCGATTTGGTCGCGGGCATATCATCGGCCCGGTGGTCGCGCAGAACCCGGACCAGGCCCGACAGTTGATCACCCACCTGCTGCGGCTGATTCCCGGAGCCTTCGTGCGCTTCGACATTCTGGCCGATTGCGGCTTGGCCGGCTGGCTGGAAAGCCTGGGGCTGCCGTGCGTGGACAGAGCGCCACGCATGGTGCTGGGCGTGCCCCCGCAATCGCGCGACGGCGTCCAGCAGTTTGCCCTGGTAACACAAGCAATCGGCTAGCAAGACAACCTGCGGCAGAGGATTTGTAGTGAGCGGGCTTGTCGGGTCGCCGCATCGCCCGCGCTGGGCTGCGAAGCAGCCCTGAAACCATGCGCCCCCGTTTTGCCCTGGAGGAATGCATTGGCCCGTATTGGGGGCGCTTCGCACCCCAGCGCGGGGCAAGCCCGCTCACTACAGAGAATCTAGTGAGCTGCGGGGATGTTGGATTCAGCAGATTATCCCTTGCAGGCTTGAATAACGGCATCTTTGGGTGGGGCCGTTTTGCTAGTTTATCGGGAAGACAGGGCCGTGCTGTTCGCAGCGCCATTACCGCTCCAGGGAGCTCGTTGGATGACCACACACTCTTCGCATAGCAACAGCATCGATCCGCACACATCCCAGCGGTTTTACATCGATGGCCAGTGGGTTTCGCCCGTCATCCCGGCCAGTTTACCGGTGGTCAATCCGGCCGATGAGACGGTAGTCGCCCAGGTGGCACGTGGCTCGGCCGCGGATGTGGACCGCGCCGTCGCAGCAGCACGCGCGGCGTTTGCGGGTTGGTCTGCGACCCCGGCCGCCGTGCGCGCGCAGGTGATTGGGAACATCCACGCGCTCATCCTTGAGCGCAAAGAGCAGTTGGCCCAGGCGCTGTCCCTGGAAATGGGCGCGGCGATCAGTTTCGCCCGGGCGATGCAGGTGCCGTTGGCGGCTGAACACGTTCGGGTCGCACGTGACCTGCTGTCCAGCTATCCATTCCAGACCGTGGAAGGCGGCACCGCGATCGAGCGCGAAGCCATCGGCGTCTGCAGCCTGATCACGCCGTGGAACTGGCCGCTGTACCAGATCACCGCAAAAGTCGCCCCGGCCATCGCCGCCGGCTGCACCGTGGTGTTGAAACCCAGCGAACTGTCGCCACTGAGCGCCCTGTTGTTTGCCCAACTGGTGCACGACGCGGGCCTGCCGCCTGGGGTGTTCAACCTGGTCAACGGCAGCGGTGCCGAGGTCGGTGCAGCCATGGCGGCGCACTCCGATATCGACATGATTTCCATCACCGGCTCCAACCGCGCCGGCGCGCTGGTTGCACAAGCCGCGGCGCCGACGGTGAAACGCGTGGCCCAGGAGTTGGGCGGCAAGTCGCCGAATATCCTGTTGCCCGATGCGGATTTTGCCAAGGCCGTGCCGTTGGGCGTGATGTCGGCGTTTCGCAATGTCGGGCAATCCTGCAGCGCACCGACCCGGATGATTGTGCCGAAACACCGCTTGGCCGAAGTCGAGGCGCTGGCGGCGGCCACCGTGGAGGCAATCGTCGTGGGCGACCCGCAGTCGGAAGACACGGTGCTGGGTCCGATTGCCAACGAGGCCCAGTTCAATCGCGTCCAAGCCATGATCGCTGCCGGCCTCGACGAGGGGGCAAAACTGGTGTGCGGTGGGCCTGGGCGGGTGGCGGGTTTTGATAAGGGTTTCTATACCCGGCCGACGGTGTTCTCTGAGGTGCAGAGTGGGATGCGCATTGCCCAGGAGGAAATATTTGGGCCGGTGTTGTGCATTATTGCGTATGACTCGGTGGATGAGGCGGTGGCGATTGCCAATGACACGGTGTATGGGTTGGGGGCTCACGTTCAGGGGCAGGACTTGGAGCTTGCGCGGGCCGTGGCTTCGCGTATACGGGCAGGCCAGGTGCACTTGAACCATCCGGCTTGGAACCCGATGGCGCCGTTTGGGGGTTACAAGCGTTCGGGGAATGGGCGGGAGTATGGGGTACAGGGGTTTGAGGAGTATTTGGAGACTAAGGCGATTATTGGGTTTGGTGAGTGAGTTCTGAGGGGCTACATGATTTCTTGTGGGGCCCTCGTGACGGGTATCAACTGCTGCTATGTAATTTACAGGATGTTGGATCTGATTGAGTACATATCCATTGTTTAGGTAACGGCGGCTATGGGCTCCGCCCTTACGGCGGGTCACTTTTGGAAAGCGCCAAAAGTAACCAAACGCACGCCCCACCACTCGGTGCCTATGGCCTTCCAAGGTATTACGCCTTGATGTTTTGCCGGATGTTCCAGCCGAATTTCACCGGCCCGCCGTCTTTGGCGCCATCGGCTTTCTGCGGCTGGTAGCTGATGTCGACGCTGGCGAAATTCAAGGCGATACGGTCGTAGAGCAGGTCATCTTTACTGTCGGCACCGGTGCCGTAGGACACCACCATGACTTCCTTCAAGGTGATCACCAGGTACTCCACCGGGCTGGTGCCTCCCGCTTTGCGCACCACCAGTCTTGCTTCTGGGTAATGTTTACCGCTGGCGCAGGCCATCATCAGGTTGGGGCTGGATTTATCCAGCGGTTTGGTCAGGTTCAGGTTGGCGAAATCGGCCTTGCCTGCCCCGCCGCCCGTACCGGAGTGCATCGATCCCGTCTGCGACAGCCCCCAGGCCCACTCGGTGATATCGATCTCGTCGCGATGGGCCTGGTCCCGTGATTCACCCTTGATATCGCCCAGTTTCAAAAACATATCGACTGCCATGTTGGCTCCCTGTCCTGTGGTGCGCCGTGAGTGACGCGGGGCGCACTGTTCCTGAATCGGGGCGGTACTCACAAGGTGGTCAAGCAAGATCGGGAAGGGCCCGTCTCCAAAAGGCGAAACGTCTGACATTAATTTGCTTCGCTGCGTCTTTACCCTCTCGACTCCGCGAATACCCAGGAGTTAAGGAATGACGGCCTCGCTGCTTAAAGATGGATTCCCCTCGGCTCACCGCACCACACGCCAACGCATTGAAGGCAGCATTGACCTGCGTCGATTGTTTTCCGTGATTGACAGCGACCCGGCGCTGATTGGCGCGGGGGTGGTGTATATCGATGAGGTGTTCAATGTCGTGGTGCTGCGTGAGTTCCAGGCGATCTGCAGCGTACAGCCGATCAAGGTCGTGCTGCGTGAAGCGCCACGGCACGTGGGGCCGGTGGAGTTCAAGCGGATGCTGGAGCATGAGCCTCGGGAGTCGAGGTTAGTGGCGGAGGCGGTGAATACGGCGGTGACGTGTGCGGGGGCGCTGCTGAGTTGGCTAGTGGTTACAAGTGGGGTTGTGCTGATGCCGTTTACGGCAGGTACGAGTGCGTTGATTTCGTTCATTGGTAAGGCCGCAGCGGTGGCGGGTTCCGTACAGTGTATGGCTGGCGTTATCCGAACCGGATCAGAAGCGGTGCTCCCGCAGGTCAATGACTATTTAGATAGTGAATCCTGGTATCAGGACGCGACGGCAGTGTTGGACGGCATTTCTTTACTGGGCGTTGCCACTTCTATGTTGGTCACAGTGAAAGCAGTCAGTACAACCACACGAGTAACCGGAAAACCCCTTCGTTTAGTGCTCAAGGGCCTGACGCGGCAAGAGAGGGCAAAACTGAATGACGAGATGCTTAGAATCCGAGACCCGAGGTTGACGTCCAAACTGCTCAAGTTGGAGAAAGCTATGGGTAGAGCCCCCAAGCGTATCAGCGCTACGAATATGCAGCGTGCGACGGCTACCCACATAATCGACGTATTGGCTGCATCGTTGAGCGTCACCAGCAGTGCAACTAACGGAAACATCAGCACGATTGCGATAGGCATCTACGAGGAGGTCAGCCAGTGAGTGGGCAGGAGGAGATAAAAAACCAATACTACTCAACTGTGTTTATTGAAGATCCCTGGAAGCTTCTGAAGCGGTACATGCCTGTAATCGGGGCAGACATGCTTATCGCATGTACCTCACTAGGATTGACGGCAACGCTGACAATGCTCACTTATCTCTCAACGTACCCCGTAGGTTTTGCTGCCAAAACCGCTCTTTTCGGCGCCGCAGGACTTGGCGCAGTGTTTGCCCTTGCCAAATACGAAGTGTTGTACGGCCGCACCTACTGGGTCTGGCTGAACGTCGCGATATACCTGATCTGCCTGCTGATAGCGCTTCCCACGATCGCCTACCGCCCCGACCTGTATCTCTACTCGATGGCCATCCTCGGCCCATTGATCGGATTGTTGATCCTCAACTGCAACCGCTGCCGCGAACTTCGGCAAAAATCAGTCGAAATCCGCCACAAGCGCCAAGCCATCATCGCGACCCTGAAAAAACAAGGTCGCTGGAAGTGGTGGTGACCCGTTACGCCGCTGCCTCACGCGCCGCAGTATGCCGATTCACCGGCACCGGCAACCCCAAATGCCCGCGCAGCGTGCTGTGGCTGTACTCACTGCGAAATAACCCTCGCGCACGCAACAGCGGCAACACTTGATCAGTAAACCGCGCAAAGTCCTCCGGCGCGCCCACGTGGATGTTGAACCCGTCCACCGCGCCCTCGACAAACCAGCGCTCAATCTCGTCCGCCACGGTCTTGGGCGAGCCGACGAAGCTGGAAAACGGTTTGGCAAAACGCAAGGCCGCCTGACGTAAGGTGAGCCCTTGGTCACGGGCAACCTGCTTGATGTTTTCGGCATGCCCGCGATAACCGTTGCTGCCCAGGTCGCCCAGGTCCGGGAACGGTTCGTCCAGGGGGTATTGGCTGAAGTCGTGGTAGTTGAAGGGCCGCCCCAATTGCACCAGCGCCTTGTTCAGGTCCAGCTCGCCGTTACGCTCGCGGTCGATGGCCTGGGCTTGCTCATCGGTGTCGGCAATGATCGGCGAAATGCCGGGCAGGATGGTCACATGATCGGGGTTGCGCCCGGCGGCGGCGGTGCGTTTTTTGATGTCGCTGTAATAAGCCTGGGCGTCTTCGAAATTGCCCACACCGGCAAAAATCCCCTCGGCATAGTTGGCCGCCAGGCCACGCCCGGATTCGGAAATCCCCGCCTGAAAAATCACCGGTTGGCCCTGGGCAGAACGCGCGATGTTCAGCGGCCCGGTGACGGAGAAAAACTCACCGTGGTGATCGAGGCGATGCTGGCGTTGCGGGTCGAGGAACACCTTGTTTTGCTTGTCACGCACAAAGGCATCGTCTTCGTAGGAGTCCCACAGCCCCTGCACCACCTCCAGGTGTTCGGCCGCCCGGCGATAACGTTCGGTGTGGTCGATATGCTGCTCACGGCCGAAGTTGCCGGCCGCGCCTTCCAGGCCGGTGGTGACCACGTTCCAACCTGCGCGGCCACCGCTGATATGGTCCAGGGACGCAAACTGCCGCGCCACGTTGAAAGGTTCGGTATAGGACGTGGTGAGGGTCGCCACCAGGCCGATGTTCGACGTGGCCCCGGCGATGGCCGAGAGCAGCGTCAACGGTTCCAGGCGGTTGAGGAAGTGCGGCGCGGAGTCCGGTGTGATGTAGGGGCTGTCGACGATGAACACCAGGTCGAACTTGGCCGCTTCCGCCTGTTGTGCCTGGGCGCGGTACCAGTCGATATCCACACTGGCATCGCCTGGGATTTGCGGGTGCAGCCATTCGTTTTGTGCGGTGCCGACGCCGGTGAGAATGGCGCCGAATTTGAGTTGGCGAGGCAAGGTGGGCATCAAGGTATTCCTCCGTGGATGGCAGCGGTGCTGGCCTGTGGAGGATGACCTTAATGCCCGTGGGCGGGGCTTGTGAAAGGCTTTATAGATCTATGCTAATTATTAAAAATATTGATCTAAAAAAACCCATACCTGCATAACTCGCATAACAATCACTGGCACGGCTTAGCGCCGGGCGCTGACCGCTGAACCGTCGTTGGACACAATCACTTCCACCCGGCGATTCAATTGGCGCGACTGCGCACTCACATTATCGGCGACCGGAAACTGCTTGCCGTAACCCATCACCGCCATGCGCTGAGGCCCCACGCCGAGCTGTTGCAGGCCACGGGCAACCGCTTGCGCACGTCGCTCGGACAAGCTCTGGTTGAAAGCATCGCCACCGGTGCTGTCGGTGAAGCCCTCTACACGTACCTGACGCTCCGGGTTCTGCAACAGGAAGGTCGCCAGCCCCTGGAAGTCGCGTTGGCTGCCCGGTTTCAGCTCGGCCCTGCCGGTGTCGAACAGCACGTCGCCAAAGGTGACGACCTGGCCGCGCTCGGTCGGCCGGGCTTTCATCGCCTGTAATGCCTTGAGCTGCGCGGTGCGCACGTCGAGCTGTACCTGGGTGCGGTCCACCGCAATGTTATCGAGCTGGGCGTCGGTTTTGCGACTGACGATGGTCTGCTCGGCCAGGGCGATTTTCTGCGTCGCCAAGTACGCGAGCTGGTCGATCTGTGGGTCGGTACGGTTGTGCAGGGAGAGTTGGTTGGCACGGTCCACAGCATTGGAAGCAATGCGCGTTTCAACCGCCGCCAGGGTGTTGGACTCAGGCTTTTGCTGCAGGCTGGAGAATTGGCTGCGCGCTTGCAGCAGTTGCGGGTTTTCCGGCGGGGTGGCGCAGCCGGCCAACGCCAGGCCCAGGGCCGAAAGAACAGGAATGACTAAAGTGGCACGCATGGAAGGATCCTCAGTGGGTAGTCGCGGGGGCGTTGAGCATTTCCTGCTTGAGCACCTGGATGCCCTCTCGCGCCTGCATCAAGACCTGTTGTTTACGCACGGCATTGGCCTTGGCTTCGGCCAGGCTGGCATCGGCTTCGATCTGCTCGGCCAACGCGTCGACCTGGAGATAATTTTTTTCGCCGATGGCTTGCTCCATGCGCGCCAGCTTGTCCTGGGCCGTTTTCATTTCCAGCGGTGCGAATTGGGTGGCCTGCGCCGACAAGGCGCGCCCAACCGAATCACGGGCCATGGAGATTTTTGTCGCTGGCAGCGGCGTCGCGGCACAACCTGCCAATGCACCTGTGACGATCACAACCAAGGCCGAGCGGCACAGGCGTTTGCTCACGTTGGTCATTTTCATGTGTTGACTCCTAAGCATTTACTGATGGCTACGGGACGGGTAGAAACAGCCCTCGCCGTCTCGCTTGCGTTCAAGCGATCGCGCCACATCCTAGGAGGAAAAAGACGAGCATAAAGAATGAAAAATCCCACCATCATGTAGGAGTTTTCTCGAAAAAAATGCGTAACCTTAGGCAACGCACAGGGAGAGCGGGCGCCCTTGCGTGCAAGGATATCCCGCGGGAGAATGGCGGCTTTACCATCAGCCAGATAGTAATTTAATCAGCAAAATCAAACGGTTGCTATGAAAAAAAAACCGTTATGACAAGGACGTATAACAATGAAAATATCAGTCATCGCGACACTGGGAATTTTATCGCTGACTCAAACATCACTCTGCTTCGCGGATAACGTCAACGGGAAAACGCTCTACTCACAGCGCTGCGCGCTATGCCACGGCGCGGATATCAAAGGAACGGGGCCCCTGGCCAACAAAAGCACCCCGCCTACACCCGACCTGACAACGGCTACGTTCAAACAACGCCTGCATGATTACCCAGGCGTCATTGTGTCTTCGGTAATACTGCGCCCCAATGGAGACTTGATTCCAAGAACGTTGCGAGAGAACGGTGTAAAGCTGGCACCGCACGCGTGGAGCGTTAACGACTTTCGCGATTTACATCAGTACATGAGCAGTGTGATTGCAAAAAGTCGGTGATGTTGAGTTGAGCGGTCGACTGAGCCCGTCAACCGCTCGCCTGCACCTCCCCCATGCGCATCACACTGTTCTGGCAGCGATCGCCTCCACTTCAACCAACGCACCGGGCAATGGCAATGCCACCACTTGCAACGCGGTGCGTGCCGGTTTATTCGGCTGCGCAGGCGTGCCAAAGAACTGGGTGTAGCCCGCCTGCAAGCCGGCGAAATCCAGCTTGCCGCCCGTCTCTTCGGCGCCCACCAGGAACACCCGTAACTGCACGATATCGCCCAGGTCCAGGTCTTGCTGGCGCAGGATCGTGCGCAGCTTGTTGAAGACCGAGACCGTCTGCACTTCGGTATTGCCATAGGCCGCCGCCGTGCCTGCCGGGGCGGTCGCGTCGTGCACGTCAGGCAAGGTGCCGCTGACAAAGATCAGGCTGGCTGAAGCCGGTACGGTGACGGTCTGCGAGATCGGGAAATCGCCGACACGGGTGCGTTGGATGCTGTCGCTCATGATGAAGCTCCTTACGAGGCGGCAAGTGCCGCAAGGTGTGTTTGTTGGGTGACCCGTTCGGCCAGTTGCCCGACCACATGGCGCGCCGAGTTTGCCGCCGATTCCTGCCAGATACCGACGCCGCTTTGCACCAGGCCGTCGCCGGCGAAATACACCCGGCCATGCCCGGCTTCGAGCAAGGCGCTGGCGTCGGCCGGGAAGTGTTCACGTTGCAGCCACGGGCCTTCGCTGTAGGGAATCTGTTCCCAGGACACCGCCAGCGGGTGGCGCAGGTGTTTTGAATAGCCCGGATGCAACAGTTCCACGGCCTCCTTGGACGTGGCGTACTGCTTGTCGAACGGCTGCGCGCCAAACACGTCGGCGCCCTCCCCGGTCACGTAGCCCGCCACCAGCAAGCCTTCGCGGGTGTTGAGGTCGTTGCTCGGGTACCACAGCAGGCGTGCCGGGTGTTCGATCCACGACAGGCCACCGTAGGTGCGATAGTCGGTTTCCCAGAAGCGCGGCGACTGCCACGCGACTTTGGTCGCCTGGTCGCTGCGGGTGCTGAGCAAGGCGGCCTTGATCGGGTCGCTGAAATCGGTGTCGAGCTTGGCCAGCAGCGGTAGTGGCAACGTCGAGATCAGGTAGTCGGCGCGGACCACCTGTTCGCGACCGCTGAGCGTGTCGTGGTAAGTCACCGCCACGCCGTCTTCCAACTGGCGGATCCGCCGCACCTGGGCGCCCAGTTGCACGTGGCCCCTGACGCGCTGGTAGAAGGCATCGGTGATGCGGTCCATGCCCCCCACCGGTTGGAACATGGTGGCGGAGAACTCCGGGAATTCGGTGTGCAGCAGCGCGCCCCACAGTTCCGGGTGCAGCAATTGGTCGAGCGTCAACGGACCGCGGCTGGCGGGTAGGGCACCGGGATGCGCAGGCGATTCCAGGTGCCCCGAACGAAGCGTGCCCTCGAACGCCAGCGCGTGTGACAGGTCGCCATACACCTGCAAAAACGCCAACAATCGCGTGCGTTCTTCAGCGCTCAACAGATCGTCGAGGGCATCACGCTGCACGGCTTTGGCCAGCAAGCCGGACACATGCCCCCGCGCATCGTTGATCGCCTGGCCGACGGTGAACGCCGGCTTTTGCACATCCGGCCGCACCTGGGCGCCATGGCTGCTGTTGACCAGCACTTCCAGCGGCACACCCAACTCACTGCAATAGTCGAGGATCGTACGGTGTTGGCTGGGAATCCGTGCAGGCCCGGCATTGAAGTAATGCCCGGGGTCGAATGCGGCGGTTTGTGTGCGGCCGTCCTTGTAGTCCACGCGGTCGCCGTTGCGGATCGTCCAGGTACGGCCGCCCACCCGCTCACGGGCCTCCAGCACGTGCACGTCGAACCCGGCGCGGGTCAGTTCCAGCGCCGTCACCAGCCCCGCGATTCCGGCCCCCAGTACCAGCACGCGGGTGCCCTGCCCCAGGCCGCTCTTGAGTTTCAGCGGTTGCGGGCGACGGTGTGACGACGGCCCCAGGCCCAATGCCGCCAGCGCATCCTTGGCGGCCTGCTCGCCGCCTACCGCAGCGATGCTCGACAGCGCTTCACGTCGTGTCAGTCCCATGTCGATGCCTCCTTAATCCGGCAGCCCCGGTGGGTTGATCAGCGATTTGTCGACACGCTCTACGTCGAGGCCCCAGCGTTGCAGCACCTGTTCGTATTGGCCGCCGGCAATCGCGCCTTCCAGGGCGGTGTGGATCGGCTTGACCAGGCCGTTGTCCTTGCGCGTGGTGACGGCGATGTCCGCCTGCAAGGGCCAGCCGCCGTTGACGGTACCGACACGCTTGATGCCGCCGGTGATCGCGGCGGAATAGGCGTACACCGAATTGGGACCGAACAGGGCATCGCTGCGACCGGACTGCACCGCCAATTGCGCGGCGGCCTGGTCGTCGAAATACTGCAGCAGCGCCGGTTTGAGGCCGGCCTTTTCATTCGCCTCGTTCCACGCCAGCAGGACTTTTTCCTGGTTGGTGCCGGACCCCACGATAATCTTCAGACCGGCGATGTCCGCCGCTTCCTTGATCTCGCTGATCTTGCTGGTGCTCTTCACATAAAACCCGAGCACATCCTGGCGGTAGGTGGCGAAGTCAAACCGCTTCTTACGCGCCTCGGTCACGGTGACGTTGCTGATCACCGCGTCGTACTTGCCCGAACTGACGCCCAGGGGCCAGTCCTCCCAGCTGGTCTGCACCACGTTGAGTTGCAGGCCGAGGCTGTCGGCGACCAGCTGCGCGGTGTCGGCCTCGCTGCCGATGGTGGTCTTGTCGTCGCTGGCCAGCAGCGCCAGCGGTGGCCCCGCCACGCCAGACACGGCCACGGTGAACTTGCCCGGCTGGGCGAACTTGAAGCCCGGCGGGATCTGCGCGATGGCCGCCTCGTTACGCGGCACATGGATGCGCGGGCGGTCGGGGCTGAGGTCGACCTGTTGCACGGCGAGCGCAGCTTGCGCGGTGCCGACGGCGATCGCCAACAGCGCGATACGAGCAGTAGAGGTAAACATGGGCAGTCACTCCGTTAACTAAAGCACCTTGCCGAGAAAGGCCACGGTGCGGGGATGTCGGGGTTGGCGGAAAATCTGTTCAGGCGGGCCTTCTTCGATCAACTGGCCGTCGCAGAGGAACACCACGTGGTCGGCCACTTCGCGGGCAAAGCCGATCTCGTGTGTGACGATCACCAGGGTCACACCCAGTTGGGTCAGGCCTTTGATCACGTCGAGGACTTCGCCCACCAGTTCGGGGTCGAGGGCCGAGGTGGGCTCGTCGAACAGCAGCACTTTCGGGTCCAGCGCCAGGGCGCGGGCAATCGCAACGCGCTGTTGCTGGCCGCCGGAGAGCTGGCGCGGGTAGGCATCGACCTTGTCCGCCAGGCCGACCTTGGCCAGCAGTTCTTGCGCCTTGGCCTGGGCGTCGGCCTTGCTCCAGCGCTTGTGGGCCAGCGGTGCTTCGGCGACGTTTTCCCAGGCGGTGAGGTGCGGGAACAGGTTGAAGTTCTGGAACACGAAACCCACGTCGATGCGGCGCTTGAGGATTTCGCGCTCCTTGAGCTCGTACAGCAGGTCACCCTTGCGGCGGTAGCCGACGTATTCACCGTCGATGGTGATATGCCCGCTGTCGATCTTCTCCAGATGGTTGATGGTGCGCAGCAAGGTGGACTTGCCCGAGCCGGACGGCCCGAGGATCACCGTGACCTTGCCTGGATCGATGGTCAGGTCGATGTCCTTGAGCACTTGCTGGTTGCCAAAGCGCTTGCCCACGCCCTGGATCTGAATGCGCCCGGCGCGTGCCTCACCCATGGGTTTTCTCCTTCAACCAACCGCGTAGGCGTTGCAGCGGCGTGGGCGGCAGCACCCGTGCGGTGCCACGCGCAAAATGGCGCTCGACGTAGTACTGCGCGCTGGTGAGCACGGTGGTGATGATCAGGTACCAGACGGTGGCGACGATCAGCAGCGGGATCACCGCCTGGGTGCGGTTGTAGATGACCTGCACGGTGTAGAACAGCTCAGGCAGCGCCAGCACGTAGACGATGGACGTGCCCTTGACCAGGCCGATGATTTCGTTGAACCCCGACGGCAGGATCGAACGCAGCGCCTGGGGCAGGATGATCCGGAAGATGCGTCTCGAGGCCGGCAACCCCAGGGCCGCCGCCGCTTCATGCTGGCCGGCATCGACACCGATCAGGCCGCCACGAATGATCTCCGCCGCGTACGCCGCCTGCATCAGGCTCAAGCCCAACACCGCCACGGTGAATTGGCTGAGCACATCCACCGTCGACCACTCGGCGAACACCACGCCGGTGAACGGCACGCCGAGCACGATGTGGTCGTACAGGTAGGCGAAGTTGTAGAGGATGATCAACACCAGCAGCGCCGGCATCGAGCGGAAGAACCAGATATAGCCCCAGGCCAACGCCGCCAGCAGCGGCGAGCCCGACAGCCGTGCCAATGCCAGCGCGGTGCCGAGGATGATGCTGAACACAGTGCTCAGCAGGGTCAGCAACAGCGTCTGCCCCAAGCCGCGAAGCACCGACGGCGAGAAGAACCACTGGCCGAACACACCCCACTCCCAGCGCGGGTTGGTGGCCAGGGAATGCACGATGGCGAGCAGCACCAGCGCGGCGAAGATCGACCCGGCCCAGCGCCAGGGATGCCGCGCGGGCACCACTTGCAGGGCCTTGATCGGCGTGGAGACACGGGCCTGGCGCACCGGGCTGGGTGAGTCAATCAGGTCATAGGATTTGGCGACGATGGGCATGGTGTATTCCTCGGCCTTAGAAGGCATAGGTCAAGCGGGTGTAGTAGTACCCACCGGTAAAACCGTAGGGCGAATAGGTGCCGTAGCTGCTGACCATGGTGCTGCTGGGCACGCCTTGTTTCTTGGGGTAGATGTCGAACAGGTTCTTGGCGCCGATGGCCACGTTGAGGTCTTTGGTGAGGTTGTAGCCAAGGTCGAGGTCGGTAATCCATTTGGCGCTGTAGACCCGGTCGAGGTCGCGATTGGCCGATGCATTCACTTCCTTGTAGGACCCGTAGCGGGTCAGGGCCAGGTTGAGGTTGAAGCGGTCGATGCTCCAGTCGCCGCCCAGGATCAGCTTGGTATTGGGCTGCACACCGGTGATCAGGTTGCGCGCCTCGCGGTTCATCAACTCATAGGAGGTGCCAAGGATGTTGGTCGACTCCTTGTAGTTGAGGATTTTGGTCTGGTTCCAATTGAACGCCGCCGTCCACTTCAGCGAGCCGTACTGACCGAGGTCCTGACTGTAGTTGCTGACCAGGTCCAGGCCTTTGGTGCGAGTGTCGGCGCCATTGATGAAGTACTGGCCGCCCGAGGTGGAGTTGATGCCGTTGTTCTGCAGCACCTGGGTGATCTCGGGACCGAGCAAGGTTCCGGTGAGGGTGATGCGATCGCGCAGGTTGATCACGTAGGCATCGGCGGTGAAACTCAGGCGGTCGGTGGGCGTGAGGGTGAAGCCGAGGCTGAAGTTGGTCGAGCGCTCGGGCTTGAGGTCCTCCGCCCCCAAAGCCCTGGCCGCCGCCGAGCCCACCGGCAGTACGCCGTAGTTGATCGACTGGTACACACCGTCAACCACGCCATAGGTGGTGGAGCGCGCACTGAACAGGCTGTTGGCCAGGGACGGTGCGCGGAAGCCGTTGCTGACGGTGGCGCGCACGGCAAATTCGGGGGTGAAGTCGTAGCGGGTGGTCAGCTTGCCGCTCCGGGTGGCGCCGACGCCTTGGTTGTAGTGCTCGTAGCGGAACGCGGTGCCGACGTACCAATCCGGCACCGGGTTGAAGCCCACGTCGACGTAACCGGCGAGGCTGTTGCGCGAGGCACTGCTTTCTTCATCCGGCGAAATGCCGTTGGTGACCTGCGCCCCGGACGACGCGCAATTGCCCGGTGCCACGCAGTAGCCGCCGTTGGCGTAGGACTCGTAGTCACCGGCCTGCACCTCATAGGTGTCGCGCCGATGCTCGAAGCCGTAACTCAGGTCCAGCGGCTTTTGCAGACCGATGTCGAAGCCGCGCTTGAAGTCGAGGTTGGTGGTCAGCTCGGTGGAAATCCACGTGCCGGAGGTGAAGTGATTCGGCGTGGCCTCGCCCAGCGACGGGTTCTGGTTGTGGGTGGTGCCCTGCTCCGCCTCGTTGCGCCCGTAGGTGGTGGACAGGTCCCAGTCCCACTCGCCAACGGTGCCTTTGCCACCGAAGGCAGCCTGGAAATCGTCTTCGTCGATAAACCAGGTAGGCGTATAGCCCGACGGGTAGCCGTTGGGCCCGGTGGTGATGGTGTTGGTGATGGTCGGCAGGCGGAAGTTCTGGCCTTGCTCGGCTTTGCGTCGCGAATAGGTGGTGAAGGAATACAGGCTGAGGCTGTCGTCGATCGGCAGCTCGGCGTTGTAGCCCAGGGTCAGCAGGTTGGTCTTGGGCGTGCCATAGCCGCCGTACGTGGACTTGCCCGCCAGGCCATAGGCTTGCTCATAGGTGTAGCCGTTGGCGCTGGCCTTGTTGTCATCATTCTGGCTGCGGGCGTCCAGGGCCAGCTGCACGATGCCGCCGTTGCCGATTTCGAAGCCCTTGTTGAGGCTTTGTTGCACGGTCTGTTTCTTGCCGTCATAGCCCAGGCCGGCGTTAGTCACCGAGGTGCCGCTGGTGTCGGCCTTGAGGATGACGTTGATCACTCCGGCGATGGCATCGGAGCCATATTGGGCGGCGGCGCCGTCGCGCAGGACTTCGACATGATCGATGGCGCTGATGGGGATCAGGTCCAGATCGGCCGGGGCCGCGCCGGTGTTGATACCGTTAATGTTCAAGGTGGCGGCGGTGTGACGGCGCTTGCCGTTGACCAGCACCAGCACCTCGGCGGCGCTCAGGCCACGCAGGTTCGGCGCGCGGGCGATGCCGCTGGCGTCCCAACCGGTTTTTTCCGGCAGGGTCAGCGACGGGATCACCGCGCTCAACGCTTCCATCAGGCCGGGCTTGCCGGTGCTTTGCAGTTGCTTGGCGCTGACCACATCGATCGGCACCGGGCTGCTGGTGACGGTACGCTGTTCGGCGCCCCGGTTACCGGTGACCACCACGGTGGACAGAGTTTTGTCGTCCTGGGCCTGGGCGGTGTTGGCCAGGAAGGCCAATGCCAGTACGGCGGTCGGTTGTAAGACTTGCTTCATAGCCACTCCAGACAGTCCAAATCGCGAAGTCGGGCAGGCACGCGGGCGGGCGCGGTGCTCGATTTTTTCAGGGGTGTTGCGGCGATTGAGGGCTAGGTGTGCGGCGAGTGTGGGGATTGAGTTGGCAACATACGTTGAGCTCCCTTCCAACGATTCTGCCGTGGGCTTGTCACCCGGTTATGGCGCGCAGAATCTTGATTACGCTGGGTACCATCCGAGGTCAGGGGTAGGCTGTTGCGATCAAACATAACGGAATGGGTTTTGAAAATATAATGCTATTTGGGTATAAGCTAATATTCTCTACTTTCATTATTTATGAATGCTTTTATTCATATAAATAATGTTTTTTTGAGATTGTCGTTGGGTAGACGGGGTACATATCCGTTGTTTGGGTAACGGCTGAAATGGGTTCCGCCCTTACGGCGGGTCACTTTTGAAAAGAGCCCAAAAGTAACCAAAAGGCTCTTGCCCCAACACTCGGCGCCTCGCCTAGGCTCGGCATGCCCTCACTCCGGCTTGAATCCGTGGGCCGCCGCCACGCGCCATCCATGGCGCGGGGCGGCTAACCCGGCGTCCTGCCGGGTTACCCACGGATTCAAGCCTGCGTTCGGCCAGCGTGTTTGACGGGGCGCCTAAGATCAAAATCAAAAAAAACCAGAGCAAAAGCAGATCAAAAGCAGGCTGATATCTAGCCGATGTATGGAGATCAAACTGTGGGAGGGGGCTTGCCCCCGATAGCGGTGTGTCAGCTGATCCATCTTTGGCTGTCACACTGCAATCGGGAGCAAGCCCCCTCCCACATTTGGACCGCGATCGACAGACGCAACTCCGGTCGGCTTTAAGGCCGCCGCGTTTGCCTCTGCTCTACACCACTCAAGCCGGCTGTCAGGCCGCTGTGCTTTTGCTTTTGATCTTGATCTTAGGCGCCCCGTTAAACACGCTGGCCGGAATTCGACAGGGATTTGGGGGGCAAACCGGCAGGGATGCCGGTTTAGCCGCCCCGCGCCATGGATGGCGCGTGGCGGCGGCCCCCCAAATCACTGGCGGATTACGGGCACACCGAGCGTGAGCGAGGTGCCGAGTGTTGGGGCGAAGCGTTTTTGGTTACTTTTGGCGCTCTTCCAAAAGTGACCCGCTGTAAGAGCGGAACCCATAGCCGCCATTACCCAAATAACGGATATGCACACAACCTCTCACCCCCCCGGCTTCAACAACTGCATCTGCTGCCGATAATCATCCGTCACCTGCCGCGCCTGGCTGCTGCTGGTAATCACCCTAGGCGTAATCAACACAATCAACTCCGTCCGATCCTTGGACTTACTGGTATTCCCAAACAACCACCGCAACCCCGGGATCCTCCCAAGGTAAGGCACCGCACTGACACTCTCGGCGTTGTCCTGCTTGATCAACCCCCCCAGCAGCACCGTCTGCCCGCTTTGCACCGCCACTTGGGTCGACACCGAACGCGTGGAGATGCGCGGGTTATTCTGCGTGTCATTACTCGAAGACGCCTGGTCCTGCGCGTCACTGACCTGCTGCTGAATATCCATGTACACCAGGCCACCCGGATTGATCCGCGGCACCACATCGAGGATCACCCCAGTCTGCACATACTCGACGCTGCTCAAGGTGGTGTCGGAGGTGCCGGTATTCACCGTGGTCTGGCTGATGGGAATGTTGTCCCCCACCTGAATCTGCGCCGGCTGGTTGTTCATCACCACCAGCGACGGCGCCGACAGCACTTGGGTGCGGCCATTGGTTTCGAGGGCGTGCAAGGCCACTTGCAGGTTGGAACTGACGAACGAATAGAACAACGAATCCGCCGCCCCCAGCCCTGCCCCGCCACCGCCCAACGCGCCTTGGCTGCCGGCGGTGTTGCCCACGGTGGTGCTGGTGGAATTGCCGGCCAGGCGACCCAGGTACCACTGCACCCCAAGGTCCAGTTCGCCGGTGAGTTTGACCTCGAGGATGCGCGTCTCGATCTGCACTTGCAGCGGCGGGTTGTCGAGGCGTTTGATCGCCGATTCGATCTCTTTCCACTGCACCGGACGGGTGCGTACCAGCAGTTGGTTACTGCTTTTCTGCGCGGTGATACGCGTGCCGGCGTCGAGGCTTTTGGTTGGGGCGTCTTCGGTGGCGCCCTGTTCGGCGTCGTCCTGCTCGGCTTCGGGCGCTTGCTCCTCATCCTCAGCGGCAGGCTGGTTGTTGTTGAGGGTGTTACTCAGGCCACCCGGCGTGCTGCCGGAGGTGCTGTTGGTGCCGGGCGAAGACAAGGTCGCAGTGCGCAGGCCGGGGGCGACTTTGGCCGGGGTGTCGTCCTTGATTGCGCCCGTGCCGTAGATCTGCCGCAGGTACTTGGCCAGGTCGGTGGCTTTCATGTTGCGCACGTCGTAGACGTACATCTGCGGCTCGTTGCCGCCGCCTTCGTCGATGGTGTGGATCCAGTCACCGACTTCGCTGAGGTACTGCGGCTGCGACGAGATCGCCACCACCGAGTTGGTCCGCTCGATCGGCAAAAACCGCACCATGCCCGCCAGGGGCATGCCGCTGTCGGGGCCGAACATTTTTTGCAGCTCGGGCATCAACTCGGCCACCGAGGCGCGTTGCAGGCCGAACACACCCACCGACATGCCTTTGAGCCAGTCCACATCGAAGGTGTCGATGGTGTCCTGGTAGTTGGCCAGTTCCTCGGGGGTGCCGGCCAGGCTCAGCACATTGCGCGCCGGGTCCACCAGCAGGAAGGCGTTCTCGCGGGCGAACGGCTTGAGCAGCTTCTGCATCTCGGTGGCCGAGATATAGCGCAGCGGGAACAGGCGCGCCGACAAACCGCTGGAGGGCTGTGACACGCGCATCTCCGGCACCAGCTTGCCCGCCACCGCCTGGTTGGCCGGCAGGATGACATAACGGTTGCCCTGCTTGATCATCGCGTTGTCGGTCCACGACAACAGGGTCTCCAGAATCGACAGGGCCTGCTGCTTGTTCACCGGTTTAGAGGTGGAAAAGCTCACATTGCCCTTCACGCCCTGGGCGATGCTGTAGTTCTCGTGCAGCAGGTCGCCCATCACGCTGTTGATCACCGCTTCGATCGGCTGGTCGGCGAAGTTGAACACGATGTCGCCAGCGCCCTCCTCCTTCCCCGCCGGCGCCGCGGATGGCGCACGCACGAACTGTTGGTTGCCGCGAATCAATTGGCGTTGCGGCGGCGTCTTGGCCTGGGGTTGGCCGCTGTCGACCGGCGCCTGTTCGCTGGCCGGGTCCACGGGCGGACGTTGCGAACCGGTGCCCTGCATCGCCTCATGCAACAGGGCCTCGTCCGGGTCGAGATGCTCAGGGAATGTCCCGCAGCCACCGAGGGAAACGGCGGTAGCGAGGCACAACACGGTGGTGCGCAAGGCGCCAGGGAATGTATCGATCAAGGGGTGGACTCGTGAGGAAGGGTAATCGGGGGTGTGGTGGACGGCGGCGGCAAACGCAAGGCGCGCAGGCTCAGGGTTTGTGTGCGGCCGTCCAGCGCAAAGCGGGCATCGCGGGGTGTGAGGTGTTCCAGGCGCCAGCCGTTGGGCAGGGTCTGGCCCTGGCGGACTTTGAGCGGCGGGCCGTCGGCGCGTTTGAGCAGGGCCACGCGCAGGTCGCCATCCAGCACGATGCCGGTCAGCGTCAGGCTCGACAGGCTGGAAACGGCCGCCTGGCCCACCGCGCGGTCGGGGCTGCGGTCGGGACTGAACAGCGGCGCTTGCCAGGTGCCGGCCAGGCTTTCCAGGGTCGCGTTCGGCGCCACCAGTACCTTGGCGGCCGCAGTGGCGCGCGAATCGGGTTCGGGCGCCGGCAGCCATTGCGGCGCATCGCCGATGCTGCTGAGGATGCCGACCATCAGCAGGCCCAACAGCCCGGCCACACCGAGCAACAGCCATTCCAGGGGACGCAATGCATTGATCATCGCTGCACCTGCCGGGCCGTGGCCGGTTGCAGGTAGCCGCGCACCAACAGGTGCACCACCAGTTGCCCGGCACCACCGCTGGCCGGTGCGTTCGGCGGGCGGCGGATGCTCATCTCATCGACAAACAGAAACGGCCGCTGGTACTCCAGTTCATGCAGGATCGCGGTCAGGGGTTCGATGGCGCAATTGAGGGTCAGGCTGACTTTGACTTGGCGATAGGGCTCGGCATCGTCCTGCTCCGGGGTGATGGGCATGCGCTGCGTCAGGCTGCAACCGCCGCCGAGGCTGGCGCGGCTGTTGATCAGGTCGGCGATGCGTTGCATCAGGTCGGCTGCCACGGCGCTGGGGTCATCGCCGGGCAACAAGCTGGTGCTGCTGGCCGGGTCCTGGCGCGCCTGCTCCAGCTGTTGGCGCAGGCTATCGCCTTGGCGCAACAGGCCGGCGTAGCGTTGCTGCTGTTCACGTAACTGTTCGGCCTGCTCGCCGATGCTGCGCAAGGGGCCGGCGAACCAGCTGTCGATCAACAGCCAGTAACCGGCGCCAAGCACCAGGGCCAGGACGATCAACGCCGCGCCACGGCGTTCACGGGGTGTCAGTGGTCGGCGCATCGGCGGCCTCCTGGTGCAGGTGGGCGCGCAAGGAAAACTGATCCTTGCCGGTTTGCGCATCGGGTTGGATCACCCCTTCGAACTGGGCATTTTCCAGGCTGTGGCAGCCCTTGATCCGGGTGATCAGCGCGCTGGCCTTGGCGCTTTGCCCGGAGAAGGACACGTCGGCGCCGTCGTTGACTTCCAATTGGTCGAGCCAGGTGTCGGACGGCAGGCAGGCGGTCAGCTCGTTGAGCAGCGCCGCCAACGGCGGTTGCGCGGCCTTGCGGCGGATCAGGTACTGGGCGGCGCCCCGGGTATTGAGCAATTGCTGGCGCAGGGCCTGGACCTCGGCGACCTGGGCTTTCTGTTCGCGCACGCTCTGCTGCATGGCATCGAGCACGCGCTGGCGGTCATTGAGCCACAGCAGCATCGCGGCAATCAGCAAGGCGCCGCACAGCCATGGCAAGCTGCGTTGCAGGCCCTTGCCCTGGGGGCGCTGGCGGGGGCGCAAAGGTGCCGGCAGCAAGTCGATGCCCATTGGCGCGCCCGTCGCATCCGCCACATCCACGGCATGGGGCTGCAAGCCGAGGGCGGCGCAGTCATTGAGGATCTGGTCGAGGCGCTCACGCAGGATCGCCACCAGCGTGACGTGCAAGTGCGTCGGCGTACGGCGTTCCTGACGCGCGACAAAGTACAGTTGGGCAGCGTCGAACGGCGTGAAGCGGTCCAGTTCATAGCCGACGACCGTCGACAGGTTACGCGCTGCGGCCGGGGGCAATTGCAGGGTTTGCACCAGCACCGTTTCAGGCGGTAGCACCAGCACGTGGCGCGCTTCGCCGGGGTGCTGTTCGACCGGCACGGTCAGCGGCCAGGCATAGACATGCTCGGGGATATCGGCGAACGACAGCCAGGCCGGCAGGCAGCCGCGCAACTCCTTGAGCCACAGGCGCCAGCCCAGTTGCAGCAGGCTGCCGCGCCAGCGTTGCATGACGGGCTCCAGGTACTTATTCATTCTTGCCAACGTAGGACTCGATAAGGTTGTGCGCTGCCTTGCGCGGGGCTCAATAACACGGTGGCTTGCACCTGGGCGTGGTAACCGCCGGGACGTTGCGCGCGGCTGCTGACCACCAGCACTTCGCCGGCATCGGCCCCCACCGCGCTCTGGTGCGGCAGGTTCAGCGCGCGGCGCATCAACGCACTGGCGAAGGCCGGATCGGGTCGGTCCAGGCCGCTCCACAGGCTGATCTCGGGCACCAATTCGCTGTACAGCGCCTGGGTCATGCCCGGCAGTTGACGCACTTCTTCCACTACTCGAAACGGCGCCAGGCCCTGGTTACGGCGCACCTCCAGGGCTTTGGCGAGCTGGTTGGCCTGGCGTTGAGTCGCACCGCAAGCCAAGGCCAGGCGGGCGAAATCGCCGACCTCGGCGCTGTTCAAATACAACTTGCCGCGCTCGCTGCGCAGGCTGACGTGCAGTTGCGCGTCATCAAATACCCGCGAAATCTCACGCCCGTCGGCTATCCATTGCTTGTGCTGCAAGGGGTCGAGCAGACCTTGCATCGCCAGCGCTACGCCCGCCTCGGCAGCCAGCACCGCCTGGGTGTGCTGGCGGTGCCAGGCGGCCTGGCGCGTTTCCAGTTGCACCCAACCGGCCAGACCGCCCAGCAACAGGCTGAGCAAAGCCAGCACCCACAGCACCAGCAACAGGGCAACGCCACGTTGATGCTTGATCATTCGGGCGCCCCGCCCGACAAGTTCAGGCGCAGGGCAACCACCTGGGTCACCCAGGGCACCGGCCCATTCACTCGCGCGTCGATCCGCACCGCATAAGGCAGGCGCTTGGTCCATGGCCATTCGCTGATCCAGCCGGTGAGTTGGCCTTTGGGCGACAGGCCGCGATAGCTGAATTGCACATCCTCAACGTCTTTCAACAACACCTGCGGCTCACTGCGCGACGCCGGCACGCTCACTTGCGCCTGGGACTCAAACCGTGCGAACGCGACTTGCAGTTCGCGCTGCGATTCCGGCCCCACCAACTGCAGCGTGAAGCGCTGAATCCCGCCACCGAGCACGCCGGGCAAGGTCGCGACAAACTGCATGCGCTGCGGGCTGCCGGCGAAAAAGCCGTCGACCTGGCTGTCGTCCTCAGTCACATCCAGAGGCAGCGCCTCGCTGATGGCGGTGCGCAAAAACTGCTGCGCGGCGCGCATTTCATCCAGGCTGACCGTATAGCGCTGGGCCTTGAGCACCGCCCGATTGGCCCCCAGCAACGCGCCACCGACCAAGGTCAGCAGCACGCCGAGCAGGCTCAGCACGATCATCACCTCGAGCAAGGTAAAGCCCTGCTGATGCCGCTTCATAATCCGGCCCCGGCAGCGCGCAGTTTCAACGTGCTGAAGTGCGCCTGGCGCGGGCCTTCGCTGACGCTGAGATCAAGGCGAAACAGCTGCGGCTGACCGATACGGGTGGGCTGCTGGGCGATGCGCAGCTGCCAGTCGATGCCGTCCAGTTCGCCCTGGCGCACGCCGTTGGCCAAGGGCCCCGCGCCTTCCTGGTCCATCACGCTGACGGCGGCATGGGTGAGCCGGTCGCTATGGGCGACTTGCAACAACGAGCGCGCGCTCTGGCCGAACGCGACCAGCAACACGCTGCTGCAGATCGCCATAAGCACCAGCGCCGCAAGCATTTCCAGCAGGGTGAAACCGCCTTGATGCTTCATGGCAGCGCCTTGGACTGCACACTGCCGGTGAGCCAGCCGATGTCGATGCGCCAACGCCGGCTGCCATTCGCCAGCAGCAGGTTGCCACCGGTGGAGCTGCCATCGGCGTAGAACGCCACCGCCGAGCCGGCCTGTTCTGCGGTGTGCAGGGTCACGTGCAGGTCGGCCGGCCAGTGTTTCAACGGGCGGCCCGGAGCCTGGAAGCTTTGCTGACGCAAGTCGAACACGGTGCTTTGGGCGGTGCCGCTGACAATCGCCCGCGCCCGCGTGCTGCGCAGCGCCTCGACTATCTGCCCGACAGCCTGGCGCTCTTTCGCGGCACGCAGGCCTTGTTGCAGGCCAAATCCCACCAACCCGGCCGCGATGCTGATCAAGACGATCACCACCAGCATTTCCAGCAGGGTAAAGCCGCGTTGGAGGTTGGGCATGGTCGCGGGTTATTCCCAGTTGCCCAGGTCGGCGCTGTAGCCTTCGCCGCCGGGTTGGCCGTCCTGACCGTAGAAGATCAGGTCGAACGCACCGTGCTCACCGGGGAAGCGGTAGCCGAAGGCATGGCCGAACGGGTCCTTGAGGTCTGAGGGTTTGGCGTACGGCCCGGCCCAGCCGGCGCTGTTGCCGGGCTTTTCGACCAGTTGCTGCAGGGTCTTGGGCGGCGAGCCGACGTCCAGGCCATAGCTTTCGATCTTCATGCTCAGGCTCGCCAGTTGCGCTTTGCCCGCACCGTACTTGCCCTTGTCCACATTGCCGCCGACCTGGCGTACCACGATGGTCGCGACGATGCCCAGCAGCACGATCACGGCGAGCATTTCCAGCAGGGTAAAACCGCCCTGGCGGCGGGCAGGCTTGAATCGGGTAGGACGCATCAGCTTGTTTCCTTAAGGGTTCATATATTGCTGGTCAGGCTCATCAGCGGCAGCATGATCGCCAGCATGATCACGGCCACCAGCACCGCCATGACCACGGTCAGGGACGGCACCAGCGCGGCGAGCAGGCGGTCGATGCCGCGTTTGGCCTCGACGTCGAACACGTCGGCGACCTTGAGCAGCATGCTGTCGAGTTCGCCGGCCTGTTCGCCGACTTCAATCATTTGCAACGCCAGGTCCGGCAGCAGGGGTTCGCTGCCGAAGGCGCTGGCCAACGTGCCGCCGCCTTTGACGGATTCGGCGGCCTGGGCAACTTGCGCCTGCAGCGCGCGGTTGGTGCACACCTGCCGGGCGATCACCAGCGCTTGCAGCAGCGCCACACCGTTGCTGAGCAAGGTGCCAAGGGTGCGCGCCAGGCGTGCGGCTTCGACCCGCTGCAGCAGCGGCCCAAGAATGCGGATGCCCAATACGCGGCGGTCATAGCGCTCACGGCGCTGGGGATCACGCAGGCGTGCAACCAGGGTCCATGCGCCGACAATCAACCCGGCCAACACCGCCAGGCCGTAGGCACCGAGGAATTGGCCGAGGCCCAGGATCACTTCGGTGATCAGCGGAATTGGCACGCCCAGGTCCTTGAAGATCGGCACGAACTGCGGCACCACGTAGGCCAGCAACAGCGCGAGCGAACCGAGCACGCCCACCACCAGAAACGCGGGGTAGATCAGCGCGTTGATCACTTCGCCCCGGAGCAACTGGCTGCGCTCCAGGTAATCGCTGAGCTGGCGCAGCGTGTCTTCCAGGGCACCGCCCGCCTCGCCGGCGCGGACCATGCTCAAGTACAGCGGGGAGAACTGGTCGCCCTCCTCCTCCAGCGCCTTGGATAACGGCTGGCCGGCCTTGACCTGTTCGCGGATGCGCTCGATCAACGCGTGGGTCTGCGGCTGGCCGGGCTGCTTGAGCAGGATGCCCAGGGAGCGTTCCAGCGGTTGGCCGGCGCCCAATAGCGTGGCCAGTTGCTGGGTGAAACTGACCAGCGCCGCGCCGTTCAGTTGGCCACGGCCGAAGGCCTTGCGCAGCCCCTGGGCGCCCGCCACCTCGATCTGCAACAGCAGCAAACCGCGTTTGTGCAGCGCGGCGACGGCAGCGTCCTGGTCCTTGGCTTCCAGGGTGCCGTTTTGCGCTTGGCCCTGGCTGTCGAGGGCGCGGTATTTGAACAGGCTCACGCGCCCTCTCCACGGGTGACGCGCAGCACTTCTTCAAGGGAGGTAACACCCGCCACGGCT
This sequence comes from Pseudomonas sp. QC2, assembly GCF_002859085.1. Classification (NCBI taxonomy): domain Bacteria; kingdom Pseudomonadati; phylum Pseudomonadota; class Gammaproteobacteria; order Pseudomonadales; family Pseudomonadaceae; genus Pseudomonas; species Pseudomonas sp. QC2. The sequence goes on along the minus strand of NZ_PKKS01000003.1, from coordinate 113,824 downwards.
TGGCGCAGGCCCTCTTCATGCAAGGTGCGCAGGCCACCTCGGCGGGCGGCCTGTTCGAGGGTGGCGGCGTCGGCCTGGCGCATCAGCAGGCTGCGCAGTTCGTCGTTCATCACCAGCAGTTCGGTGATCGCGCTGCGGCCGTGGTAGCCACCGCCCGGCGCATCGGCGCGCGGGCGATAAAGCAGGATCGGGCGCTGCTCGGTAAACCGATCCAGGCCATGTTCGGCGATCAACTCGGCGGGGGCTTCGAAGGCTTCGCGGGTGGCCGGGTCGAGGCGCCGCACCAGGCGTTGGGCGAGGATGCCATTGACGGTCGAGGCGATCAGGTAGCTTTCCACGCCCATGTCCAGCAGACGGGTGATACTCGCCGCCGCGCTGTTGGTGTGCAGGGTCGAGAGCACCAGGTGGCCGGTGAGGGAAGACTGGATGGCGATACGGCAGGTTTCCAGGTCGCGGATTTCACCGATCATGATCACGTCCGGGTCCTGGCGCACGATGGAGCGCAGCGCGCCGGCAAAGTCCAGGCCGATGGCCGGCTTGACCTGGATCTGGTTGATGCCTTCGAGCTGGTATTCCACCGGGTCTTCGACGGTGATGATCTTGCGCTCAGCGGTGTTGAGCCGCGACAGCGCAGTGTAGAGCGTGGTGGTCTTGCCCGAGCCGGTGGGCCCGGTGACGAGCAGGATGCCGTGGGGCCGTTCAAGCACTTCCAGGAAAGTTTCCAGGCGCTGGCCGTCGAACCCCAGGCTCTGGAAATCGAACTGCACGGTCTGGCGGTCGAGCAAACGCATGACCACTGACTCGCCAAAACTGGTGGGCACCGTGGACACCCGCAAGTCCAGCTCCTTGCCCTGGATGCGCAGCATGATGCGCCCGTCCTGGGGCAGGCGCCGCTCGGCGATGTCCAGGCGCGCCATGATCTTCACCCGCGAAATCACCGCCGCCGACGAACTGGACGGCGGCGCTTCGGCCTCGTGCAGCACGCCGTCGATGCGGTAGCGCACCTTGAGCTGGTTTTCGAACGGTTCGATATGAATGTCCGACGCGCGATGTTCCACCGCACGCTGCAGGATCAGGTTGACCAGGCGAATCACTGGCGCTTCGGAGGCCATGTCCTTGAGGTGTTCGATGTCTTCCAGCGCACCGCCCTGCTCGTCGAGATTTTCGATCAGCGTGCCCATGGCCGAACGGCCCTGGCCGTAGTAGCGCTCGATCAGGGTTTCGACTTCATTGCGCGGGCCCACGGCCAGCCACACCGGCACGCCGCAAGCATAGGCCAGGGCCTGGAACGGGTACACCAGCGATGGGTTGGCGGCCAGCACGCGCAGGCCGCCCTGGCTCCAGCCCACGGGCACCACTTGGTAGTGACGCATGAAGCGCTCGGTCAGTGAGGGCAAGGGGTCCAGCAAGGGTGGCGCGGCATCGGCCAGCAGCAGCGGCGCGCCGAGCAGGTCGGCCCAGGCGCGGGCCAGTTCGACTTCGGAGACCAGTCCCAGGCGGGTCAGCAGACCGAGCAATTCGGGGTCATCCGACTCTTGGGACAGGCGTCGGGCGCGCTCCAGGTCAACGGTTTTCAAGCCAGCGTGCTGCATCAGCCACGCGCAGACCTGTTCGGTGTGCGGGATGTGCAATTGGCAGGCATCGAGGGGCGTTGAGGCGCTGGGCATGGGTAACTATCTGAGGGGCGATGTTCTAAAGGGCTATGGGAAACCCTTGTGGGAGGGGGCTTGCTCCCGATAGGGGTGGACCAGCTGCCGCATGCGCCGGCTGATACACCGCTATCGGGGGCAAGCCCCCTCCCACAGGGGACCGCGTTTCCCCGTTAGTTCGAGGTCTTCGGCGCGGCCTGGCTGCTGTTCAGCGGCCGCCCGCCTTTGGTGGTTTCGGTCTTCTGCTTCTTGGCAGCCTTGGCATCGTGGCTCTGGGTCAGCACGGTGGAATCAGCGGCGCCTGACTTGGCATCCGCGTCGGTGGCATCAGCCGCCATCGCCGCGCCACTTAGCGCAACGGCCAGCGCAAAACCAGCACCCAAAAGGGAAATCTTCATCAACTTTCTCCAGATCAAAAACAGCAGATAGCCCAAGTGGCGCCTTGAACTCAATCAAGACCCTACACCAAAGCGTTGTGTATGACAGCTTGTGTAAACATGGCACTTTAGAACTACCGAGCAATGCCACTAGTTCGCCATGCACGATGATTTTTCTTAAACCAATCGACTGGTAGGTTTAGCCTTAGTTCCTGAGCGTAAGAAATTATTTCTTATTTCACGCAAAAATTAGCTTTCGTTTGACTTATAACCGCAAGAATTGCCTTAATTATGCCGTTTTCGCGGTTCAAAATGCCATCTCGTGATATCGCTTAGACACTACTTACAATAACAACTCATATAATTATTACACTTATAAAACTGCGGATTTCGCCAAATAGTTGCAATTAGCCATCGGTTAAAAATTGCGCTCACGGGCAACTATTGCCCAGAAAAAAGTGACGAGCGTGCATTGCAACACGCACTTCTCGGCGCGCCATGTTTACTGAACAGTTGTCGGAGAGACCCATGAATAAACGCAAAATGATCGGTGCGCAGTCGGCATTCGCCCTGCTGGCACTGGCCGTGTCCCAGGTGCACGCGGCCACGAGCCCGGCCCTGGATGAAGGCCGGGTAAGCCGTGCAGAAAAGGCCGCGGATAAGACCCTGGCGAAGATGACCATGGAAGAAAAACTCGCCTACATCGGCGGCACCGGTGGCTGGGACGTCAAGCCACTGACTCAGTACGGCATCCCGCAGATTCACGGCGCCGATGGCGGCGTGGGCGTGCGTTACACCAGCGAGGGCAACGCGCAGGGCGTGGTGTACCCGTCCGGGCCGAACCTGGCCGCCAGCTGGAACCCGCGCCGCGCCATCGACCTCGGCCGTGCCCTGGGCTATGACACCGCCAGCGGTGGTTATCAGTTCGTCACCGGGCCAGGCGTGAACCTGTACCGCATGCCGTACAGCGGCCGTGCGTTCGAGTATTTGTCCGGCGAAGACCCGTTCCTCGGCGCCAGCCTCGCGCCGGCGGTAATCAACGGTATTCAATCGCGCGGTGTGTGGGCCAACGCCAAGCATTTCGCTGCCAACGACCAGGAAAGCAACCGCTTCCACCTCGATGAAATCATCAGCGAACGCGTCCTGCGCGAGATGACCCTGCCGCCGTTCGAGTCCGCGTCGAAGAACAGCAAAGTCGCAATGATGATGTGCGCGTTCCAGAAGGTGAACGGCGAGTTCGCCTGCCAGAACAAACACCTGATGCGCGACATCCTCAAGACCGAATGGGGCTACCCAGGCTTCGTGCAGAGCGACTACAACGCGGTGGTCAACGGGTTGCTGGCGGCGCAGGCCGGTACCGACCTGGACATGATGGGCTACCAGATGAACAGCACCATCCTCAAGCCTTACCTGGACAGCGGCGAGCTGAGCAGCGCGACCATCGATGACAAGGTGCGGCGCATCCTCAAGCAGATCTACCTGTACAAATTCGACAGCAAGGCGCCGTTGACCAGCCACAACATGAACAGCGCCACCAGCAACCGTGTGGCCCTGAACGCCGCCCGTGAAGGCATCGTGCTGCTGAAGAACCAGAACAGCCTGCTGCCACTGGACGCGAAGAAGGTCAAGCGCATCGCCGTGGTCGGCACCCTGGCCAAGTACGCGCCGCCTACCGGTTTCGGTAGCGCCAACGTGATGGCCGCCAACTACATCAGTGAGCTGAGCGGTCTGCAGCAACTGGCGCCGGGCGCCAAGGTTGAGTTTATCGACGGGCTGTCCCTGGACCCGGCCACTTCGACCTGGACCCATGCCGACAGCAATGGCAACAGCGCCAAAGGCTTGAAGACCGAGTTCTTCAACAACACCAACTGGTCCGGTGACCCGGCGGCCAGCCGTACCGACACACATGTCGACCTCGACTGGTCCACCGACAGCCTGCCGGTGAACGGCGATACCGCCGCCACCTCGATCCGCTACAGCGGCCAGATCACCCCGACCGTCAGCGGCGAGCAGGTGTTCAAGATCCGCGCCGACGGCGCCGTGCGTCTCTACGTCAACGGTAAGAAAGTCCTCGACAACGGCGACGGCAAACCGCTGCCGAACAACAGCATTCCGCCGACCATCCCGGTGTTTGCCAAGGTCAACCTGGAAGCCGGCAAACCCGTCGATATCAAGCTGGAATACTCGCGTCGCAACGGCTACCTCTCGACCATGGGCGGCCTGGTCGGCGTACAGATGAGCTGGGCTTCGCTGGTGGCACCGCAAGACCTGGCGCAGTACGACGCGGTCCTGGTGGCAGCCGGTAACAGCAATGAATACGAAGGCGAAGGCTTCGACCACAGCTTCGACCTGCCGGAATACCAGAACCTGCTGATCCAGAGCATCGCCAAGGTCAACCCGAACACCGTGGTCACGCTGCACGGCGGTACCGGGCTGAAGATGAGCGACTGGATCGACCAGGTACCGGCCGCGCTGCATGCGTTCTACCCTGGGCAAAACGGCGGCCAGGCCCTGGCGGAGATTCTGCTGGGCAAGGTCAACCCGTCGGCCAAGCTGCCGATCAGTATCGAACGCAACATCGAAGACAACCCGATCTACGCGACCTTCCCGAAATTCGACAACCAGGAAACCCTGGCCGAGATGAGCTACAAGGACGACCTGTTCCTGGGCTATCGCGGCTACGAGAAGAAAGGCATCAAGCCGCTCTATCCGTTCGGTTATGGCTTGTCGTACACCACCTTCGGCTACAGCAACATCAGCGTGACCCCTGGGGTGGCGGTGGCGGGTGCGCCGATCAAGGTGTCGTTCGACCTGTCCAACACCGGCAAGGTCGCGGGCGCCGAAGTGGCCGAGTTGTACGTGGGCCAGAACAACCCGAAAGTCGAGCGCGCCATCAAGGAGCTCAAGGGCTACAAGAAGGTGTTCCTGAAGCCGGGCGAAAGCAAGCGCGTGACCATCGAACTCAACGATCGCTCGCTGGCCTACTACGACGTGGCGAGCAAGCAGTGGGTGGTGGATGCGGACAGCTTCAACCTGTCGGTGGGCGCGTCGTCCCAGGATATTCGCCTGAACGCCAAGCTGGTCAACCCGTTCCGCCAGGAACTGTCGACCACCACCAGCAACCCGCTGCCGCGCTCGGCACTCAACTCGACGCTGCGTGAATCGACGGTGAAGACTGGCGGCGTGCTGCATCAAAATGAAGGGGATAGCGGCACCAGCGACGGTGATGGCTATGACATGAGCGATGACAGCAGCCAGGGCAGTGCTGCCGGCAACTGATCCCGACTCAGTCTAGTGTGGGAGGGGCGGTGCGACGATTCGGCTGGCTCCCTCCCACATTTTGGGCCGCGTTATTTTTGGACTCTGATGGCCGTTTCGACCCGTGCGATGTAGCTGTCGAACCGCGCCACCAGGTCCACTTGCGCGGGAAAGCGCAACCACTGGATCTGCAGGCCATCCATCATGGCCAGGATTTCTTCCACCAGCCCGGCGATGTCCACATCGCTGCGCACCTCCCCCGCCGCCACCAGGTCGGCAAACTGCCCCTGCAAGCGCCGCTGGATGCCCGCGTAACGTTCCTGGAACCACGCCCAGGCCGGCTGGGTGTCGAGCAGACTTTCGGCATTCAAGATGGTAAACGCCCGCACGACCCCAGGCGCGGTCGCGTTCGAACGGTTGATCGCACGCAGGCTGCCAAGCAACCCGGTCAGGGTTTTTTCAGCGCGCACTTCATCGGCAATCCGCTGATTGACCTCATCGCGGCGTTGCAGCACGCCCATCAGTAATGAAATTTTGCTGGGGAAGTGGTGCAGCACACCGGCAACGGAAATACCGACGATGGCCGCCACTTTTGCCACCGAGGCGCCGCTGTAGCCCTCCAGGGAAAACACCTGCAAGGCTGCGTCCAGCAGCTCTTCACGGCGCTTTTCACCTTTTGGGGCGCGACGGGTCTTGGGGACGGGTTCGGTCATAGGGACATCCTTGTGGGCAGGCTTTCACCGTATCCAAATTGCCCCCGAGCCGCAAATAAAGCTCAGGCGCTTTCCCGTTCGATCAAGCGGCACTCCAGCAAGTTCAAGCGCTGTACCTCATCACTCACCGCCAGCACGCCCAGGCTTTCCAGCACCCGCGTCGCGGCCAGCACACCCATCTCCAGCGCAGGCGGCTTGATGGTGCTGAGGCTCGGCAGCAGCATTTCGGCAAACGGATAATCACCAAACCCGAGCACGGCGCAGTCCTGCGGGATCTTCAACCCGGCGCGCTGGCTGGCCAGCAAACCACCGGCGGCCAGGTTGTCATTGGCGAAGAAGATCGCATCGGGCGGGTTGGCGTGGCTCATCAGGGTTTCCATCGCTTGCTTGCCTGCTTCGAACGGGGCGCGGTCGGCGTCCGGGGCGAAGACCCAGGGTTGTACACCCAGTTCGGTCAGGGTCGCGGCGAAGCCGTCACGCCGCTCCAGTGCACTGAAGTCGCCCGCCGCGCTGTTCTGCACGAAGGCAATGCGTCGGTAGCCCTTACCGTGCAGGTAGTGCGCGGCACTGACACCGACGTCGTAGTGGGAAAAACCGATCTGCAGCGGCGCGCGTTCGGGCACGTAGTCCCAGGTTTCGACCACCGGGATATCCACGTCCGCGATCATCTTTTCAGTGCCTGCGCTGTGGAAGCGGCTGGTCAGCACCAGCGCTGCCGGCGACCAGCCGAGGAACGCGCGCACCGCGCTTTCTTCCTGTTCGGCGCTGAAGTAACTGGACGCCAGCAGCAATTGATAGCCATGGCGACTGAGGGTGTCGCTGAACCCCTGGATAGTATTGGCAAAGATCGGCCCCGAGATGTTCGGGATCACCATCGCCACGATCCGCCCGCGCGCCGAGGCCAAGCCGCCGGCCACCAGGTTGGGCACATACCCCAGCTCGGCGACCACCTGGGCAATGCGCTCGCGACGCTCGGACGAGACGTGCTCCGGCTGGTTGAAATAGCGCGACACGGTGATCGCCGACACCCCGGCCTGGCGGGCCACGGTGTTCAAGGTGACGCGCCCGGCGCCACGGCGCTTGCGCGGTTTATCTTCGCTCACGGGACAATCCTGCTAACAACCAAAAAGAATATAGGAATAATTTTTAAGTCTTTGACGCTCTAAACCCGAGCTACCAATAATGCCGATGTTAGCGCTAACAACGCGCGCTGTCTGCTACTCGCTCAAGCGAATGCCCACGACAGTTTTCACAGGCGCTGACGGTCGCAAGAACCGCAGCGGACCCGGGCATTCTTTTCGAGCAAACACAGCATGCACAACGTCACAAAACACACTCATTTGTTACTGCTCGCGGGTTTGACCGCCCTCCCCGTGCCCGGCGCCTTTGCCGCTGACGAGCAGGAACCCACGCTCAAATCGGTAACCGTCACCGCCACCCGCCGCGAAGAATCCCTGCAGAAAGTCCCGGTAGCGGTGTCCGTGCTCGACGGCGAACAACTGGAGCGGGACAACCGCAACGGCGTGGCGAGCATCGCCCAGCAGGTGCCGTCGCTGAACTTCCGCACCGGCGCGTCGAACAAGGACACCTCGCTCTTCGTGCGCGGCGTGGGCACCATTTCCACTTCCCCCGGCGTCGAGCCGACGGTGGCCACGGTGATCGACGGCGTGGTCTACGCCCGCCCCGGCCAGGCCACCCTCGACCTGCTGGACCTGGAGCGCATCGAAGTGCTGCGCGGCCCGCAAGGCACGTTGTTCGGCAAGAACGCCTCGGCCGGTGTGCTGAATATCACCAGCAAGGCGCCCACCGCCGAGACCCACGGCTATATCGATCAGTCGTACTACAGCGGCAATGAAAGCCGCACCCGCTTCGGCATCGGCGGCAGCCTGGTACCTGACGTGCTCAAGGGCTCGATCAGTACGTTGTTTGGAAGCTACGACGGCAACGTGAACAACCCGCACAACGGCCAGGAGGTCAACGGCTACAACCACAAAGGCATTCGCGGCAAGCTGGAGTTCACCCCCAACGATGACGTGAAGCTGACCCTGATCGCCGACTACATGCAGTCCCACGACGACGCGCCGAATGGCGTGGTCAGCAAGTCCCTGAGCCCGGCGTTCAGCAACGCCCTGAGCCCGGTGCGGGCATCCAGCGACAACCGCGACATCAACACCGATACCCGCAGCCATGTGGAAGACAGCAACAAGGGTGTATCCGCCCAGCTGGACTGGAACCTCGGCGACTACACCCTGACCTCGATCACCGCCTGGCGCGGCTGGGACAACACCCAATACCAGGACGGCGACCGCCTCGGTACCGTGACCGCTGCCTTCCCCGGCACCGCCGACAAGGGCGAACTGGACTTCAACCAGTACTCCCAGGAACTGCGCCTGGCCTCGCCCAAGGGCGAATTCCTGGAGTACGTCGGAGGCCTGTTCTACATGCACGGCAAGGACGAAGAAACCTACCAGCGCACACTGACCACCACGACACGCACCGACCGTGGCATCGCCGACTACAGCACCACCAACGACAGCTACGCGGTCTTCGGCGAAACCACACTGAACTTCACCTCGCGTTTTCGGGGTATCGCCGGCCTGCGTTACACTCACGATGACCTGAAATACGCTCACCGCCGCGCCTCCACCTCGGCCACGACGGTCAGCGGGATTCAACCGGCCACCTCCAGTTCCGGCTCGGTGGACGAAGACGGCTGGTCCGGACGCCTCGGCGTGCAGTACGACCTGACTGACAGCGTCACCAGCTACCTCACCTACTCACGCGGCTACAAAGGCCCGGCCTACAACGTGTTCTTCAACATGCAGCCGCGTGACACCGACGCGCTCAAGCCGGAGACCTCCAATACCTGGGAAGCCGGGATCAAGGCCAACGCCTGGAACAACCGCCTGACCACCAACCTGGCGGTGTTCCACAGCGACTACGACAACTACCAGGCCAACTTCTTCGACACCGTCGCCGGCCAAGTGGTGACCCGCTTGATCAACGCCGGCAGCGTCAGCACCGAAGGCGTCGAGCTGGATTACGCCTTGCAGGCCACCCAGCAACTCAAGCTCTCCGGCGCCCTGGCCTACACCCGTGCGCGCATCGACGAATTCGCCTGCCCCGCGGGTGCCGCCGCGACCTGCAACGTGAATGGCAAGCCGCTGCCCTTCAGCCCGGACTGGAAAAGCTACGTGCGCGCCGACTACACGATCCCGCTGGATAACGGCCTGGACATCGAACTGGGCACCGACTACAGCTGGCAGAGTGAAGTGCAGTACGACATCAGCCAGAATGTCGACACCCAACAAGGTGCCTATGGCATCTGGAACGCCAGCGTGGCCCTGGCCGACTACAGCAGGGGCTGGCGCGTCGCATTCCTGGCCAAGAACCTCGCGGACAAGTCCTACTCGCCGCTGCTGGCCAGCGGCGGCAATTATATCTACCGCGCCGTACCCCGTGACGATGAGCGTTACTTCGGCGTGCAACTGCGCAAGGATTTCTAAGCATGAGCCGTCAACTGAAACTCGGCGCCTTTCTCATGGCCACCGGGCACCACGTCGCCGCCTGGCGCCACCCGGACGTGCCGGCAGATGCCGGGCTGGATTTCGCCCAGTACAAACACCTGGCACGCGTGGCCGAAGCAGCGAAGTTCGATGCGCTGTTCGTGGCCGACAGCATTGCCGCGCCTACGGGTGAGGTCGCCAGCCAGATGGCGCGCTCGGACCATTTCGAACCGCTGACCTTACTGTCGGCGCTCAGCGCAGTGACCGATCACATCGGCCTGATTGCCACGGCGACCACCACTTACAACGAGCCCTACCATGTGGCACGCAAGTTCGCCTCGCTGGATCACCTGTCCGGCGGGCGCGCGGGCTGGAACCTGGTGACCTCGGATGCCGCCGCCGAAGCGCAGAATTTCGGCCGCGATGAACACCTCGGCCACGCCGAGCGCTACAGCCGCGCGCGGGAATTTCATCAGGTGGTGACGGGGTTGTGGGACAGCTGGGAAGACGACGCCTTCACGCGGGACAAGGCCAGCGGCACCTACTACGACCCGGCGAAGCTGCACGTGCTGGATCACGTCGGCGAACACTTCCGCGTCAAAGGCCCTCTGAACGTGGCACGCTCGCCCCAGGGCCAGCCGGTGATCGTGCAGGCGGGTTCGTCGGAAACCGGCCGTGAACTGGCGGCGCAAACCGCCGAGGTGGTGTTTACCGCGCAGACGTCGTTGGCGAGTGCCCAGGCGTTTTATGCCGATCTCAAGGCGCGTCTGAGCCGGTATGGGCGCGAACCGGATTCGCTGAAAATCATGCCGGGGGTGTTTGTGGTGGTCGGTCAGACCGAGGCTGAAGCCCAGGCGAAATTCGAGGCGTTCCAGGCGTTGGTTGAGCCGGAAGTCGGCGTGGCTTTGCTGGGGCGCATGCTGGGTAATTTTGACTTGTCGGGCTACCCGCTGGACGGTCCCTTGCCCGCGTTACCGCTGACCGACAGCGGGCAACGCAGCCGCCAGCAACTGCTGAGTGATTTGGCCAGCCGTGAGCAACTGACGCTCGCACAATTGGGTCGGCGGATTGCCGGTGGGCGCGGGCATTACAGCCTGATCGGCACGCCCGCACAGATTGCCGATGCGCTGCAAAACTGGTTCGAAAATGGCGCGGCCGATGGTTTCAATATCCTGGTGCCGCACCTGCCGGGCGGGCTGGAAGATGTCGCCCAGTGGGTGGTGCCCGAGCTGCAACGGCGCGGCCTGTTCCGGACTGAATACACCGGTTCCACCTTGCGTGAAAACCTCGGTTTGGCGCGCCCCGAAAACCGCTTTAAAAAGGACGACGCATGAAGATTCCGGCCCTGTTACTGGCCCTGCTGGCCGTCACTCAAACGGCCTTGGCGGCCGACCCCGCCGCACTGCGCATCGGCTACCAGAAAGGCTCTATCGCCCTGGTGCTCGCCAAGGAACATGGCCTGCTGGAAAAGCGCTTCCCGCAGACGCAAGTGAAGTGGATCGAATTCCCCGCCGGCCCACAGATGCTCGAAGCGCTGAATGTGGGTGCGCTGGATGTCGGCGCCACCGGCGACATCCCTCCCCTGTTCGCCCAGGCTGCCGGGGCCGACCTGGTCTACATCGGCGCCGAACCGCCCAAGCCCAGCGCCGAAACCATCCTGGTGCGTAACGACAGCCCGCTGCATTCGGTGGCGGACCTCAAGGGCAAGAAAGTCGCCTTCCAGAAAGGCTCCAGTTCCCACAACCTGATCCTGCGCGCCCTGAACAAAGCCGGCCTGAGCTACACGGACATCCAGCCGGTGTACCTGCCGCCGGCCGATGCGCGTGCGGCGTTCGAACAAGGCAGCGTGGATGCCTGGGCCATCTGGGAACCCTATTCGTCCCTGGCCCTGAGCCAGAGCCCCAGCCAGGTGCTGGCCAATGGTGAAGGCCTCGGTTTATCCGGGCCGGTGTATACCGCGCGGCGTGAATATGCGAAGGCCAACGGTGCGTTCATCCACGACCTTCTCGGAGCACTCACCGCCGCCGAAGCGCTCACTCGCAGCCAGCGTGAAGACAGCTTGAAAGTCCTGACCGACTTCATGGGCCTGCCCGCCGCCGTGGTTGCGCGCTATATGGACAACCGCCCGCCTTCGCCGATTTTGCCGATTGACGACAAGATCATCCAGGCGCAGCAGGCGACGGCGGACCTGTTCTACCAGAACCGGTTGTTACCCAAGGCCATCGATGTGAAGCAGGCCGTTGCTCAGTAGGCGCCGACTTGCCGGCGATGGCGGGGATCAACCAGTCCCCTAACCACGATGCGAAGCGAGCCGTTCTTGATCTTGATCTCACTTTTGATCTTAGGCGCCCCGTCAAACACGCTGGCCGGAATTCGACAGGGATTTGGGGGGGGGTAAACCGGCAGGGATGCCGGTTCAGCCGCCCCGCGCCATGGATGGCGCGTGGCGGCGGCCCCCCAAATACCTGGCGGATTACGGGCACACCGAGCCTGGGCGAGGTGCCGAGTGTTGGGGCGAAGGCCTTTTGGTTACTTTTGGGCCTTTCCAAAAGTGACCCGCCGTAAGGGCGGAACCCATAGTGGCTGTGACCTAAATAACGGATATGTACCCGGTCAGACCCAACATCCAGCTCGGCTGTCAGGCCGCCTTCGCGGGCAAGCCCCCTCCCACACTTTTTGATCGCGTCAGGCGTGATGGCGGGTGCTTTTCTCAACCACGCACATCGGCGTGCCGGACACCGGCTCATTGATGATCTGCACCTGCACCTCAAACACCCGCCGCATCAATTCGGCGCTGATCACCTCCCCCGGCGCACCGTCAGCCACCAGCTTGCCGCCGTGCATCACCGCCAGGTGGTCGGCATAACGGCACGCCTGGTTGATGTCGTGCAGCACAGTAATCACGGTCTTGCCTTCTGCCGCCAGTTCGCCCATCAGGTCGAGCAGTTCGACCTGGTGGCTGATGTCGAGGTAAGTGGTAGGTTCATCGAGCAACACCACCGGCGCGTTCTGCGCCAGCACCATCGCCAGCCAGGCGCGTTGGCGCTGGCCGCCGGACAAATCTGCCAGGGCGCGGTCGGCCAGGGTATCCAGTTCCAGGCGTTGCATGGCCTGGGTGACATGGGATTGGTCGTTGCCGCTCAGGCGCCCCCACAATGAGTTGTGCGGGCTGCGACCATACGCGACCAGTTGGCGCACGCTGACACCTTCCGGCACCGGCAATACCTGGGGCAAAAACGCGATCTGCCGCGCCAATTGGCGGGCGGACAGGCCGGCGTAGGCCTGGCCATCCAGGGTCAATTCGCCCTGGGTCGGCGTGAGGATGCGCGCGAACGCCTTGAGCAAGGTGGATTTGCCGCAGCCATTGGGGCCGATCAATGCAGTGACCTTTCCGGCGGGCGGCGCGAAGGACAACCCCTGCACGATGCGCGTGGCACCGTAGCCGATATCAAGCTGTTGCGCGTGAAGAATACTCATGTCATCAGCCCTTGAACCGTGCCAGCAACCAAAGAAAATACGGCGCGCCAATCACCGCCGTGAGCACCCCGGCGGGGATTTCGCTGGGCGCTATCAACGTACGCCCCAGGGTGTCGGCCAGCACCAGCAGCAGCGCACCGATCAGCATCGCCGCCGGCAGCAGGTACTGGTGATGCCCGCCTACCAGGCGCCGCGCCATGTGCGGTGCGACCAGGCCGATAAAGCCAATCGGCCCGATCACGCCCACGCCCAGGCTGGTCAGCAGCACCGCGCAGGCCATCGCCAGCCAGCGTGTGCGGCTCAGTGCGGTGCCGAGGCTGTGGGCGGCTTCATCGCCCAGCGCAATCAGGTTCAGCGGCTTGGCCAGGCACAGGCCCACAGGGATCAACACCAGGAACGGCAGCACCAGCGCCACGTGGTGCCAATTGCGGCTCCACAGGCTACCGGTCAACGCGAGCAAAGCGGTGTTGATATCCAGCGGGTGGGACAGGATCAGAAACTCGGTGACGCTGGACAACGTCACCGCAATCGCCACCCCGGACAGCGCAAAACGCACGCCGGAAAAACTCACCCCGGTGTTGTACAGCGCCAGCAGCAACGCGCCACCGGCACCGCCCAGGCAGGCCACCAGCGGCAGCCAGGCAATCGGCAAATGCGGCCAACTGATGATCGCCACGGTCAGCGCCAAACCGGCGCCCTGGGTCACACCGAGGATTTCCGGCGAGGCCAGCGGGTTGCGGATCACGCCCTGCACAATCGCCCCGGCCAGACCGAAGGCCGCACCGGCGAGGATCGCGATCAGGCTGCGCGGCAGGCGGTGGTTCCACACTTCGAAGTCGAGCGCGTCGTGGGCCAGCAGGCGCTCCACCACGGTGCCCGGCGCGAGCCACTGGGTGCCGGCGCTGAGGCTGACCAACGTCGCCAGCAGCAATAGGCCGAGCAGCAGCCAGAGGCGCGAACGTGGGCGGATCATAGGGCGCGCCTGGCAAGAAAGAGGAAGAACGGTGCGCCGATCAGCGCGGTGACCACACCGGCCGGGGTCTCCACCGGAAACGCCACGGCGCGGCTGAGCAGGTCGGCCCCCAGCACAATCACAGCGCCTAATGCCGCGCTCAGCGGGATCAGCCAGCGGTAGTCATTGCCGAGGAACTGGCGAAGGATATTCGGTGCGATCAGCCCGACAAAGCCGATCGGCCCCACCGCGCAGACGCTCGCGCCCACCAGCAGCAAACTGGCAACAAACACCTGCAGGCGCAGGCTGGCAATGCCCACGCCCAGCGAGCGTGCGGCGTCTTCGCCGAGGTTGATCAGGTTCAGGCGCGGCGCACACCAGAGGGCCCACACGCCGCCGATCAAGGTGCACGGCCAGAGCAATTGCACTTGCGCGGCGCCGACATTCGCCAGGGAACCGGCCAGCCAGTTGAGCACGCTTTGCGCCTGGGCTTCGACCAGGATCACCGTAAGCCGGGTCAAGGCCGCGCACAGCGCCGCCACGGCTACGCCGGCCAATACCAAACGCCCCTGGGCGGTGGTCGGCGACCAGGCGCCACCCAGGCTGAACACCGTGACCCAGGCCAGCGCGCCGCCCAGGCAAGTCATCAACAACGCACCGCCGGCGAAGGGCAGCGCGACCAACCCGGTGGAAAACAACGCCAACCCCAACGCCGCCCCCGCCGTCACGCCAAACAGGGACGGCGAAGCCAGGCGGTTACGCGTAATGCCTTGCATCAACGCGCCGGCCAAGCCCAGGCAGGCACCGACCAACGCCGCGCACACCGCACGGGGCACGCGCAATTGGGCGACGATGTAGGCCATATTGCCGCCCACGCTGCCTTGATGGACCAGGCCATTCCACGCATCCGTCGACGTCAGCGTGAACGGTGACCAGCTGTACAGCGAAAACCAGAACAACCCGGCGCCCAACAGCAGGATGCCCACGGCGGCGAAACTGCGTTGCACGGTTATTGGCTCAATACGGCTTTGCCGCCTTTAAGGATCGCCAACGTGTCTTCGGCGATCTGCTCCGACGCCAGTACGCCACGGTTGCGCGCCCAGCTGTCGCCATCCACTTCGGCGACATGCTGGTTACGCACGGCGCCGAGCACTTGCCACAGCGGCTGCTTGCTCCAGCTGTCAACGATGCTCGGGCGACGGTAATGGCCGACCAGCAACCAGCCCGGGTCGAGGGCAAGCAGTTGCTCCAGGCTGACGAACTCGGTGGGCGCGGCGTTGGCACGTACCGACGGGACTTTCAGGCCAATGGCTTGCAGCACGCTGCCGGCGTAGGAGTCCGGGCCGTGTACGGAGAAGCTGTCTTCCCGCGCCACACCGAACAGCACGCTGGCGCCGGCGGGGATCTGTTGGGCGATGTTGTTCAGGTTTTCACGGTTTTGCGCGATGCGCGCGGTCATCTGCGGGCTTTTGCCCAGGGCCTTGCCGATCAGCTCGGCGGACTTGAGGCTGCCTTCATAATCCTCGCCACGCGACGGCAGCAACAGGGTCGGTGCAATGCTCGACAGGTCGTTGTACAGCGCCTGATGGCGGTTGAGGTCGGCGACGATCAGGTCCGGCTTGAGACGCGCGATTTCCTCGATGCTCGGCTGCGAGCGCAGGCCCACGGACGTCCACTGGCCGATGGCCTGGCGCACACGGGGCAACACACGGTTGGCGTCGCCATCGTCGGCGGCGCCGACGGGGGTCACGTCAACCGCGGCGAGGCTGTCGAGAAACGAGAACTCCAACACCACCACGCGCTTGGGTGCGTCCGGCAGATGCACGGCGTGCTGGCCGTCGTTGAGGTCGATGGGGGCGGCGCTCAGCAGGCTTGAAGAGAACGCCAGGACGCAGGCGGCAAGGGTGGGGATGGAGCGCAGCAATCGCATGACAAGAACCTCGGCGTTAAAACACCCCGGCTAGACAGGCTGGGGAAAACGGCGGGTACTATTCCATATCAGCGCGGCGTGATCAAAAAACATTCTCATTTATACCCGCTCTACCCTGTGGACGCGGGGTTGTTGGGGTGAGTGGCCTGCGTGGTGAACGGGCTTGTTGTGGTGACTGGGCTGTTGTGGTGAGCGGGCTTGTTGTGGTGAGCGGGCTTGCCCCGCGCTGGGTGGCGAAGCCGCCCCAAAACCTGGCGCCGCGTTCTACCTGACACGAAGTGGTGTTCTTGTTGGGGCTGCTGCGCAGCCCAGCGCGGGGCAAGCCCGCTCACCACAACAGCTTGCTCACCCCAGCAACCCTGCTCACCTCAACAAGCTTGCTCACCCCAGCAACCCTGCTCACCACAACAGCCTGCTCACCTCAACAAGCCTGCTCACCCCAGCAACCACCTTGACCACAGAAGCCAGTCCGCGCAGCAACCCTCATGCTAGAAGTCGACGGTGGCCGAGAGCAGGTAGGTACGCGGCGTCGACAAGGTCAACCCCGGCTCGCTGTCATCCGAGGCGCCGGCCGAACTCCAGTAGCGTTTATCGGCGACGTTCTCCACGTTCGCCCGCAGGGTGATGTGTTTGTCGTCCACCTTGAACGCATAGCGCGCGCCTACGTCGATACGGTTCCAGGCGTCGATTTCCTTGTCGTTGGACTGATCCAGGTACTGCGAGCTGGAGTAGAGGCCACGGCTGGTCAGGGTCAGCCCTTCCAAGGTCGGTACGTCCCACTCGGCGCCCAGGTTGACGTTGTACTTGGGCGTCGCCGGTGCACGGTTGCCGTCATAGGTACCGTTGGTGGTTTTCTGCAGTTCGCTGTCGATGTACATCACGCCGCCGAGCAGGCGCACGCCCTTGAGCGGTTCGCCGAACACACTCAGCTCCGCCCCGGTGTTCTGGCGCTTGCCGTTGGGGCCGAACAGGTTCGTGGTGCTATTGGTTTCATAGGCAGGCTGCTTGATACGGAACATCGCAGCGGTGACGGCGAAGGCACCGGCGTCGTATTTGGCACCCACTTCCACCTGGCGGCTGACAAATGGCGGGAAGATTTCATCGTCATTATTCGACGTCGACGGCGCGACCTTGCCCTGGCTCAGGCCTTCCATGTAGTTGGCATACAACGACAGCTTGTCGGTGGCCTTGAACAGCAAGCCGCCGGACGGCGAAACTTTCTCTTCATCGTAGCCGGTGAGGCCTTTGACCCCATTGTTCCAGTCATCCACCTTGACTCGCTGCCAGCGCGCGCCGAGGGTCAGCAACAGGCGGTCGTCGAAGAAGCCCAGGGTGTCGGACAGTGCTACGCCGCTGAATTTGTTTTCGGTGTAGACCTTCGCATCCTGGCGCGTTGCCGTGGAGGGCGTCAGCGTTTGCACCGGGTTATAGAGATTGCTGCGCCCGTTCGCATAGCGTGCGCCGCCGTTTTCAAAGTCCATATAGAAGTAGCTGGCGGCCAGGTTGACCTCATGACTCACCGACCCGGTCTGGAACCAGTTACGCACGCCGGCGGTGTAGGTGCGCACGTTTTCATCGCGGGTGAAATCCCGTGGCGACACCACGAAATCACCGGCCGCGTTGGTCACCGACACCGCATGGCGCAGGAAGTCGTGGTTACTTTTGCGCGCGCCCACACCGCCGTAGAGCATCACGTTATCGCTGAGGTCGTACTCAGCGTTGACGGTGCCGAAGGTGTCGTTGGTGCTGGCCTTGCTCCAGGACTGCGCATAGTTGCGGCGCACATCGTTGGCACTGGGGACCGGCGCCGCGGCCGCGACCTGCACACGCTCCTGCGGGGCATCGGTGTCACGCTCGGTGTGGCCGATATCGGTGGAAAGGCGCAGGCGCTCGCCACGAAAATCCAGGCCCAGCACGGCCATTTCACGGTCGACGCTCTGGTGATCCCATTCGGTGTCGCCGGACTGTTTAACGCCGTTGAAGCGGATGCCGAACTTGTTGTCTTCGCCAAAGCGCCGCCCTATATCCACCGCACCGCCCGCCTGACTATCAGAGGCCCA
Organism: Pseudomonas sp. QC2; assembly: GCF_002859085.1. Classification (NCBI taxonomy): domain Bacteria; kingdom Pseudomonadati; phylum Pseudomonadota; class Gammaproteobacteria; order Pseudomonadales; family Pseudomonadaceae; genus Pseudomonas; species Pseudomonas sp. QC2. The sequence goes on along the minus strand of NZ_PKKS01000003.1, from coordinate 95,902 downwards.
GTTGCCGGTAAACGAGTTGATGTCTTTGTCGGTGGCGCGCTTGGGCACCACGTTGATCCCGCCGCCCACGCTGCCGCGCGGCGAGATGCCATTGATCAGTTGGGTGGGGCCTTTGAAGATGTCGACACGGTCGGCCATTTCCATATCGATGGTGTAGGTCGGCAACACGCCATAGAGCCCGTTGTAAGCCACATCACTGTTGAACAGGCTGAAGCCGCGAATGGTGAACTGCTCATAGCGCCCGCCCGCCGGGTTGGTGGCGCGTACCGACGGGTCGCTGGCGATCAGGTCGCCAAGGGTGCGCGCTTGCTGGTTCTTCACCGCGTCCTGGGTGTAGGTGGTCATGCTGAACGGGGTTTCCATGAAATCCCGCGTGCCCAGCAGGCCCTGTGAGCCACGCCGCGCCACCTGGCCACCGGCGTAGGTGTCGCCGTCGTACAGGCCGGTGGTGCCGAGAATCGAGGTCGGCGCCAGTTCCAGGCTGCTGCCATCCGGTGCCGGTACCAGCATGTAGGCCTGCTCACCCATGGCTTGCAGTTGCAGCCCTGAGCCTTGCAGCAAGCGGGCAAAGCCCTCCTCCACGCCGAACTCGCCGGACAAACCGCTGCTGCTGCGACCGCTGACCAGGGCCGGGTCCACCGACAGGTTAACCCCCGACAACCCGGCAAAACGCGTCAGTGCCGCACTCAGGCTGCCGGCAGGCACTTGGTAGCTGCGGCGGCTGGCGGTGTCTTCGGCGTAGCTGACGGCGGCGAATAACGGGCTGGCACTGAGGCTCAGCATCAGGCTCAGTTTCAGCAACGGGCGCAAGCGCAAGGGTCGGACTGCGGGCATTGGAGGAAGCTCTCGATAATGTTCACTTACCTGGAATGACAGGCGAAGTGAAAAAAAGGGACAGCTGCCGCCAAACTTTTTCAAAAAAACTTCAACTGATCGGTACTTCCAATCCCACCTTGACCCGATCCAACGCCACCAGCGTCTTGAACCACTTCACGTTGGGGTTCTCGGCAAACAAACGCGCGGCGAGTGCCTGGTACTCCTGCATGCTGGCGACATTGAGCACCAGCACGAAATCCACCTCGCCGGTGACGTAGTAGCACTGCTGCACCTGGGGCACGGAGAAACTGGCTTTGGTTGCCGTCAGCGCGTCGATGCTGGTGCGCTCGACGGAGACCTCGGCCAGGATGGTGATCGGTTTGCCGGCCTTGACCGGATCGATCACCGCCACGTTCGCGCTGATCACTCCGCCCTCCTCCATGCGCTTGATACGGCGTTGCACGGCGGCGGTGGAGAGGTTGACCTTCTCGGCCAGGGCGCGCAGGGGCAAGCCATTGTCACGTTGCACAAGCGCCAGGATCGACCAGTCGAAACCGTCCAGGTCCAGCAGGGAAGCAGCAGGTTTGGCCATCGGGGGCGCGCGCTCGTCAGGGTGAGAAATTTTATCGAAAACAGCCTCGAATCAGAGACCAATGACGACCGGGACCTCAATACTATCGCAACTCCTCTGGCATGCAGAAAGGGAGTGTCTCATGGCGTTGTTGATCCACCTGTCACCGGTGTTGCTGGTGATGTCGATGCTGATGGTGTTGCGTCGCCCACCAGTTCAGGCAGCGATTGCCGGTGCCGCACTGGTGGCGGTGTTATGGCTGTTCGAGGGGTTGCTGCCGAGTGCCGCGATGGCGGCCTTCAAGGACACGGCGGTGTTGTTCGCCAGCACCGCGTTGGTGATTGTGCCGGGGCTGGCGTTCGTGATTCTGATCGAGCGCATGGGGGTCAACCAGGCGCTGAGCGAATGGGTACAGGCATTGGGCTTGAAGCGCGCCGAGTTGGTGGTGTTCATCGTGCTGGGGCTGGCGCCGTTACTGGAGGCAATGACTGGATTCGGCGTTTCATTGATCGCCACGGTGCCGTTGTTGCTGAGTCTGTTCGAACGCCGCATCGCGCTGCGCGTGGCGTTGACCGGCATGGCGATCATGCCGTGGGGCACCCTGGGCCTGGCGACGGTGATCGGCGCGTCACTGGCACATGTGGATGCAGCCGCGCTGGCGTCGACCTCAGCGCTGACAAGTGCGCCGGTCTTCATCGTGCTGGCGGCCCTGGCGTCGTACTGTTGTGGGGTGGGTATCAGCCGCGCCTTGGTGGGATTGGGCCTGCTGTTTCTGGGCGTGCTCTACGCGTCGAGCCGTTGGCTGGGCCCGGAAGTGGCCGGCGTGAGCGCGGGATTGAGCGTGGCCGCTACGACCTTGCTGCTGGCGTTGCATCGACGCCAGGGCGCGACGGCGCTGGCCTGGCCGCGAAAAGCCTGGCCCTACCTGGCGCTGATCATTTGCATCGTGCTGCTCAAGGGCCTCAATGCCCTCACCCACCTGGAAGACGCCTGGGTGGTGCGCGGCCAGCACGTCGCCTGGAAACCGCTGGCGTCTCCCGGCATTGCTTTGTTGCTCGTGCTGGTGTGGGTGCACAGGCGGGGCGGCGGGGCCTTGCTCGGCACGCTCGGCACACGTGCACGGCGGCCATTGCTGACGATTTTATTCTTCCTGGCCATGTCGCAGATGATGGTCAAGGCCGGCTTTCTCGACGGCCTTGTCCAGGTGCTGATTGGGCTGCCGGATAGCGCCGCAGCGCCGTTGGTGGCGTTACTCGGCGGGTTGTCGGGCTACATGACCGGCTCCAACGTCGGCGGCAACGCGATCTTCATGCCGGCCGTGGCGCTACTGCCCGAGTCGTCACGCGGGCTGTTGGCGGCCGTGCAAAACAGCGCGGCCGGGCATGCCGCGCTGGGTTCGCTGTCGATCGTGATGCTGGTGCTCGGGCTGGCCAAGACCAGCGCCGAGGAAGAAGGCCAGTTGGTGCGCTTCGGCTTCGCCCTGGCCTGCGTGAACACCGCGCTGGTAGCGCTGGCGGGCTGGGTGTTGCTTAGCGTGTACTGACGCGCCTTACCATACCGCAATATGCGAATCCGCCCTTGGCTCGGTGCCGCCGCACAGCACCCCGCTGACCGGGTCGCGCAGGATGATCTGCCCGCGCCCGTAGTCGGTGAGGTCGCTGGCGATCTGCACCTGGTGCCCGCGCCGCACCAGGGCATTGGCCAGGTCGCGGGAGGCGCCCTGTTCGATGCCGACCTTCATGTCGCCCAGCCATTGCCAGCGCGGTGCGTCGAGGGCCGCTTGCGGGTTGAGGCCGAAGTCCACCAGGTTCATCACCATCTGCACATGGCCCTGGGGCTGCATATAGCCGCCCATTACGCCGAACGGGCCGAGGGCCTGGCCGTCCTGGGTGAGGAAGCCGGGGATGATGGTGTGGAAGGTTTTCTTGCCCGGCGCCAGGCAGTTGGCGTGGGTCGGGTCGAGGCTGAATTCCTGCCCCCGGTTCTGCAGCGCGATGCCACTGTCGGGCAGCACCACGCCGGAGCCGAAACCGTGGTAGTTGCTCTGGATGAACGAGACCATATTGCCTTCGGCGTCGGCCGTGGCCAGGTACACCGTGCCGCTGGCGTGAGGGTCGCCGGGCTTGGGTGGCAGGGCCTGTTCGCCGATGTGCGCACGGCGACGGGTGCTGTAGTCATCGCTGAGCAAATCGGCGACGGCCACGCGCATGTGCAACGGGTCGGTGATGTAGTGCAGGCCGTCGCTGTAGGCGAGCTTCATCGCCTCCAACTGGCGATGCCAGGTTTGCTGGCTGTCGCGGTGATCGAAGCTGAAGCCTTCGAGGATTTTCAGCGCCATCAGCGCCACCAGGCCCTGGCCGCTGGGCGGGATTTCCCAGACGTCCACACCTCGGTAGTTGATGTGGATCGGCTCGACCCATTGGGCGCGGTAATCCTTGAGGTCGCTGGCGCGCAGGTAGCCGCCGCTCGCCTTGGAATGGGCGTCGAGGCGCTCGGCCAGCGCGCCGCGATACAGGCTTTCGCAGCGGGTGGCGGCGAGTTCTTCCAGGGTGCGGGCCTGGGCCGGGTTGCGGAAAATCTCCCCGGCCCGTGGCGCGCGACCATCAATCAAGAAGGTGTCGAACCAGGCCTCCAGCACCGCGTCACGATGGGGGCTGAATTCGTTCAAGGAGATCTGCCATTGATGGGCAACCACCGGCGACAACGGGAAACCGTCGCGCGCCAGGCTGATGGCCGGTTGCAACAACTCGGCAAACGGCAACTTACCGAAGCGTTGCGACAGCTCGGCCCAGGCCGAGGGGCAGCCGGGCACGGTGACGGGGGTCCAGCCGTACAGCGGCATCTGGTCATGCCCGGCGGCCTTGACCGCGTCGATACTCAAGGCCGTCGGCGCATGGCCGTTGCCGTTCAAACCGTGCAGCCGGCCCTTGCACCAGACCAGCGCAAACGCGTCGCCGCCGAGGCCGCAGCCGGTGGGCTCCACCACCGTCAGCGCAGCCGCCGTGGCAATGGCGGCGTCGATGGCGTTGCCGCCCTTTTGCATGATTTCGATCCCGGCCTGGGCGGCCAGGGGTTGGGACGCGGCAACCATGCCGCGCCGGGCAAACACACTTTGGCGTTGCGAGGGATAGGGGTACTCGTGAGCGGAGAATTTCAACATGGCAAAGGCTCTTCAACACAAGGGTTTATTAGCGGGCTCATAACACGCGGCTGAGAAACGCCCGGGTACGGGGGTGGCTGGGGTGGCTGAAGATCTGTTCCGGCGGCCCTTGCTCGATCAGTTCGCCCTGATCGAGCACCACCACGCGGTCAGCGACTTCGCGGGCGAACCCCATTTCGTGGGTCACCACCACCATCGTCATACCCTCCTCGGCCAGTTCCTTCATCACTTGCAGGACCTCGCCAACGGTTTCCGGGTCGAGGGCGCTGGTGGGTTCGTCGAACAACATGGCTTGGGGCTTCATCGCCAGGGCGCGGGCAATCGCCACCCGTTGCTGCTGGCCGCCGGAGAGCATCGAGGGGTAATGACTGGCCTTGTCCGCCAGGCCGACCCGCGCCAACAGTCCACGGGCTTGCTCCAACGCTTCGGCACGGGGGGTGCCGAGCACCTGGATCGGTGCTTCGATGATGTTTTCCAACGCGGTCATGTGCGGGAACAGGTTGAAACGCTGGAACACCATGCCGATGTCGCGGCGCTGGCGGGCGATGTTGCGCTCCGAATCGCGCACCAGGCTGCCGTCGCTGCGCTCGCGATAGCCCATGGCACGGCCGTTGACGCGGATGCGCCCGCCCTGGATGTCTTCGAGCAAGTTAATGCAGCGGATAAAGGTGGTCTTGCCCGAGCCCGAGGCGCCGATCAGCACCACCACTTCACCGCGCCGCACTTGCAGGGAGATGCCCTTGAGGATCTGCAGCGTGCCGAACGATTTGTGGATATCCAGCGCCTCGATGATCAGTTCTTCACTTTGGTGCGCCATGGTTAACGTCCCCTCAGCAGTTTCAGGGTGCTGCGCCCGAACATGCGGCTGGCTGCCGGTGGTGGCGCAGAAGGCCGGTCAGACTGGCTGAACCGCGTTTCGAGCCAACGTTGGAAAAAGCCCCACAAGGTGGTCAGCGTCAGGAAGTAGAGGGCGACCACCAGGTACAACTCGAACACACGGAAGGTCGCCGAGGTGATCATCTGGGTACTGAGCAGCAACTCCTGTACCCCAATCACGCTGACCAGGGTGGTGTTCTTGAGCATCACGTTGAACTCGTTGCCCAGCGGCGGCACGATCACCCGGAACGCCTGGGGCAGCACGATGCGCCGCATCAGCTTGGCGAACCCCATGCCCAGGGAACGGCCGGCTTCGTACTGGCCCTTGTCCACCGCGCCGATGCCGGCCCGGATGATCTCGGCCATGTAGGCACCTTCATTCAGGCCCAGGGCGATAATCGCCGCCTGGATATTGCCGGGGACGATCAGGCCGAACAGTTCGATGTCCTCGAAGCGGAAAATCCCGCCGGCCGCCAGCGCGGTGTACAGGAACACGATCTGCACCAACAACGGTGTGCCGCGCATCAGCCATACATAAAAACGCACCGGCAGGTGCAGCAACGGGTTCTTCGACAGGCGCAACAGCGCCGCCGCCAGCCCCAGCACGCAGCCCAGCAGCATCGCCAGCACACTGATCAGGCAAGTCAGCCACAGCCCGGTGAGGTACACCCCGCTGGGCTGCAACAGGTATTGCCAGAACACATCCCAATTGAAGTTCATCAGCGTGGCGCCTCAGTCGAGTGTGTCGCTGCTGACATGCCATTTGTTCAGCAATTGCGCGTAGCTGCCATCGCTGCGCATGTCGCTGATCACCTGTTGCACGGCGGCCGTCAGTTGCGGGTCGTCCTTGCGTATGCCCAACCCGGTGAGGATTCGGCTGAACGCCGACACGCCCTCCTGGAACAGGTCCGGGGCCATTGCCGCGTAGTAGCCGGCGGTTTCCACGGTGGTGCCGTAGGCGTCGACCTGACTGATGCGCAGGGCCTGGAAGGCGTCGGTGTCGGTGTTGTACACCACCAGTTTCATCGGCGGCTTGCCGGCCTTGGCCAGGCTGTCGTTCTGGGTGTCCAGCAAGGTCTTGATGGTGGAGCCGTTGAGTACCGCGACCTTGTGCCCGGACAGGTCGTCCAATGCCTTGATGCCCTTGGGATTGCCCTTGGGTACCACCACCGACTGGCTGGAATACATGTAGTTGACGATGTCGATCACCTGGCGCCGCTCGGGCTTGTCGAACAGCTGGTCGACGATCATGTCGCACTGCTGGGCGAGCAACGCCGGCACCAGGCCGGAGAACGGAATCACCCGCCACTGCACCTGTTTGTCGCCCAGGCGCTTGGCGATCTCCAGGCCCAGGTCGACGGTGAGTCCCCGCGGTTTCTGCGCTTCATCGAAGGACACCAGGGGCGGTGAATCCATCCCCGAGCAGTAGGTGAGTTTGTCGACACTCTTCAGGCGCTCCGGTACCTGGGGCGCAGCGAAGGCCCATTGGCTACAGAGGCCGAGGGAGACAGCCACCAGCAAGGCGCGGCGTTTATGCATGACCAGACACTCCAGTTCGTTGAATAACGGGGGCAGGAATCAACGTCAAAACACGACAGCTTTCTTATTGTTCGTTTTGCAGGAATTGGATCAGCGCCGGCACCGTACCCTCGATGTGTTCACGCACCACGGCTTCGGCGCGCGCGGCATCACCGGCACGAATCGCGTCGAGGATCACCGCGTGCTCCTCGCGGGCACTGAGGGGTTTTTCGCCGTGTTGCAGCCACAGGCGCATGGGGGCCTCGACCAGCGAGTACAGCGCGCAAATCTGCTTCATCAGGCGCGGGCGGCCGCTGAGGCTACACAGGTATTCGTGGAAGGCGCGGTGGCGGCTGACCCACGCGGCGCCTTCATCGCGGTAGTCGTCCATCGCGTCGAGCATGCGCTCGAGGGCCGCCAGTTGGCGCTCGCCGATACGCCCCACCGCAACGCGCACCGCCAAGCCCTCAAGGGCGCTGCGCATCTCGAACACCTCGTGCAGCTCGTCAATATCCAGCCCGCTGACAATGGCGCCACGGTTGGGCCGCAGGGTCACCAGGCCTTGGGCATCCAGGCGGCGGAAGGCTTCGCGCACGGGCATGCGGCTCATGCCGATCTCACCGGCGATGTCTTCGGCGATCAGCCGATCACCCTTGCGGTAGCGGCCGCTACAAATGGCATCCAACAGGAAGTTGTAGGCCTCCTCCTCCGCCGTGAGGGGCTGACGTTCAACATAAGCGGGGGCAAATTGCATCGACGGCACCTTTTGAATTTTTGTATCCAATTATCCATGAATACAAAAAAGCAGAATACGTGCCACATTACGCAAAGATCGGCCAAGTGATTGATTTAGATGGAACAGCGCGGAAGTGACGACAGCGGGCTCGCAATGACGCCGTAGGCGTGTGCTACCAAACAGCTCAGAAACTGCCCCGTGGGTGGGCGCACGTAACAGGTGGCGGGCCACGCCGGGGCACCTATCGAAACACCGCCCTTGGCCCGCAGATCCGGAGTCAAGGCAAACCAGCCATTTTCAACCCGGTTCGGCCGAGTAGATGACGGTTTGCGCACTGCTTTCAGCGACGGGGGGGCGTGTGAAGTAGGTGTCACCTTCGTCGGTGAGGATCTCGTAGTCGACTTTGCGGGTGTTGCTTGCGTGCTTGATGATTTTCAGCACGCGTTGGAATTTCACGCTCTGCGTGCCGTTCTGGTTGGGCCCGGTCAGCACGCTGACGCTTTGGAACCAGCCGCTGTGCTGCTTGTTGCCCAGCAGCGCACAGGTCATGGCCTCGAACCGCTCAAGCCGCGTAAACCCCCACAGCGTCTGCTCCTCGACCGCCGCGCCAGGGGTGGCGGCACCGGTAAACACGAAGAGATTGATCGCTGGGTTGTCTTCGCAAAAAAAATCATACGGGACCAGGCCGTCGACCATCTTCCTGCCGGGCACAAAGCCCTTTTTATGCACCTGAAACATTGCCACCTCCGCTCGATCACTGGCGAGCAGTCTAATGAGGGGCGACGTACAGGGCGGTCAAGCCAGTGTAATGTCGTGTAAAGATCGCGCGCTGTGGAGGTTGATCTCCACGGTCAGCCCGCCCCCTGACTCGTTGCGCGCCTCGATATGGCCGCCATGCATCTGCACCGCCCTCGCGGCAATGGCCAGGCCCAGGCCAAAGCCGACAGTGGCATCGCCCACACCGCGTTCGAACGGCTGGAAGATCGTGCGCAGTCGGCCGGGCGCCACCCCTGGCCCATGGTCGCTGATACGCACGCTCAAGCGATTAGCTTCGCGATTGACCTGCGCCGACACCTGCACGGTCGTTCCCGGACGGGTATAGCGTACGGCGTTGCGAATCACGTTTTCAAAACAGCGGTACAGCAACTCGCCGCTGACACAGGCGATAAACGGCGGGCAAGCCTGCAAGTGAACGCGACAGTCCTTGATACCCGCTTCGAATTGCGCATCGTCGACAATCATCGTCAGCAATTCAACGATATCCACGGGTTCGCGCTCGATGCTTTCAGGGCGGCCCTGCAGGCGGGCCAGGGTCAGCAACGCCTCGATCAGCGTGTCCATGCGTTCGGACTCGCGCTCGATGCGCTCGAGCATTTCCAGGCGTGCGGCGTCCTGGCGCAACAGGCCGATGGCCGCTTGCATGCGCGTCAACGGTGAGCGCAGTTCATGGGAGATGTCGTGCAGCAGATGGTGCTGGGCTTGCACCAACACCTTCAACTGGTTGGCCATGCGGTCGCAGTCTTCGGCCAGGTCGACGATTTCATCGCGGCGCTTGCCCATGGAGGGCTTGACCCGGGTTTCGAAGCGCCCCTGGGCCACATCGCTCATCGCCCGGCGCAGGTGCGCCAACGGCCAGGCCAGGTAGTACGCCATGTACCCGCTGAACAGCGCACTCATCAACGTGCCGATGATCAGCGGGACCTGTTGCCAGGGCCTGCCGCCGTCATCACCGGGGGCGTGGCTTGAGCGCAGTGAAAGCGCCAGGCCTTCCTTGCTGGTCACCGCGCGTTCAAAGGCCGGCGCCGCAACCGCAGACCCCGCCAGTAACTGGCCGGTGCGGTCATAGATGCCGATGACCTCGTCTGGCGGACGCTCCCATACCGCCAGGAACTGGCCAGCGGCGTCGACACCAAATTGCTCCAGCAGCTTTTGCTCACTCGCGAGGATGGCGCCCACATGTGGGTCTCCCGGGCGGAAGCGGCTCAGTTCCAGCACACCGACCCCCACCAGGAACGTCAAGGTGGTTGCCAGCCAGAACGCCAGGAACAGTTTCCAGAACAGCAGGCTGGGCTTGGTCATTCGGCAATCAACAGGTAGCCGAGGCCACGCACGCTCTGGATCCAGGCCTTGGCGTCCGGGCGCGGCCCCAGCTTTTGCCGGATGCTGCTGATATGCACGTCGATACGCCGGTCATAGCGGGTCAGCGGGCAACCCAGGGCATTGAGCGACAGATCCTTTTTGCTCACCACTTGGCCGGCGCTGCGGGCCAGTTCTTCGAGCAGGCTGAACTCGGTGCTGGTCACGCCCAGTTCCGCACCGTTCCACAAGGCCTGGCGCTTGCCGGGCCATAACACCAGCGAGCCGGTCTTGATCACCTCGGTGGTTGGCTGGCCCACCGCCTGCACCCTGCGCATGATGGCTCGCAGGCGCGCCACCAACTCGCCTGGGGAGCTGGGTTTGGGCACGTAGTCATCAGCACCGAGTTCCAGGCCGGTGATGCGGTCGATGTTGTCGCCACGGGCGGTGAGCAACACCACCGGGACTTGGCTGACGGCACGGATACGCCGCAGTACCTCGATGCCCGAACGCTGGGGCAGCATCACATCCAGCACCACGATGCTGTAGCGACCCGACAGCGCCTCAGCCTCACCCGCCTCGCCCGTATGCACGGCCGTGGCCGCGAACCCTTCGCACTCCAGGTACTGGCGCAGCATTTCAGTCAATTCCTGGTCGTCGTCGACTAACAGTACGGAGATCATGACGGGCTCGTCCGAGGGGTGGGCGCGCATTATCAGCCTTGCAGCCGGGATTCGGGCCAACCTTTACCTAACTTGACATTCAGTTAACCGCACCAAACGCCGTGCACTCTTATGCTGGCTCTTCACCGGTCGGCGAGTGAACCAAGCGCGCCGGCGCTGCTTGTCGATGTGTTCTGGAAAAGATCTTGATGAATTTTTCGCGCCTGCTCTGCTCGGTTGCGCTGCTGCTCAATGCCTCACTGGCACTCGCCCAAGGCTTCAAAATCTCGGATATTCGAATCAATGGCCTGCAACGGGTCTCGGCGGGCAGCGTGTTCGGTGCATTGCCGCTGAACGTCGGCGACGAAGCCGATGACCGGCGCCTGGTGGATTCCACCCGGGCGTTGTTCAAGACCGGTTACTTCCAGGACATCCAGTTGAGCCGCGAAGGCGACGTGCTGATTATCAATGTAGTCGAGCGCCCTTCGGTTGCCAGTATCGAGTTCGAGGGCAACAAGGCGATCGCCACCGATGACCTGATGAAAGGCATGAAGCAATCAGGCCTGGCCGAAGGCGAGATATTCCAGCGCGCCACCCTGGAGGGCGTACGCAATGAACTGCAGCGCCAGTACGTGGCCCAGGGTCGCTATTCGGCATCGGTCGACACCGAGGTCGTGCCCCAACCGCGCAACCGCGTGGGCCTGAAGATCAAGATCGACGAAGGCGAAGTGGCATCGATCCAGCACATCAATGTGGTCGGCAATACGGTATTCGCCGACGACGCCTTGCTCGACTCATTCACGCTCAAGACCAGCAACTGGCTGTCCTTTTTCCGGAACGACGATAAATACGCGCGGGAGAAACTCTCCGGCGACCTTGAACGCCTGCGCTCCTTTTACCTGGACCGCGGCTACATCAACATGGATATCACCTCGACGCAGGTCTCCATGACCCCGGACAAAAAGCACGTGTACATCACCGTGAATATCCAGGAAGGCCAGAAATACACGGTGCGCGACGTCAAGTTGAGTGGCGAGCTGAAAGTCCCGCAGGACCAAGTCCAGGCGTTGCTACTGGTGCAAAAGGGCCAAGTGTTTTCGCGCAAATTGATGACCACCACTTCGGACCTGATCACCCGCCGCCTGGGCAACGACGGTTACACGTTCGCCAACGTCAACGGCACGCCGCAGGTGCATGAAGCGGACCACACGGTCGACATCACCTTCAGCGTCGAGCCTGGCAAGCGGGCTTACGTCAACCGCATCAACTTCCGGGGCAATACCAAGACCGACGATCAGGTGCTGCGTCGCGAAATGCGCCAGATGGAGGGCGGCTGGGCCTCGACCTACCTGATCGACCAGTCCAAGGTACGCCTGGAGCGCCTGGGGTACTTCAAGGAAGTGAACGTCGAGACGCCAGCGGTGACCGGGCTGGATGACCAGCTGGATGTGAATTACGCCGTAGAAGAACAAGCGTCCGGCTCGATCACGGCCAGCGTCGGCTTCGCCCAGAGTTCGGGGCTGATCCTCGGCGGGTCGATTACCCAGAACAACTTCCTCGGCACAGGCAACTCCGCCAGCCTGGGGCTGACCCGGTCGTCCTACCAGAGCAAGTACAACATCGGTTTCACCGATCCCTACTTCACCCGTGATGGCGTGAGCCTGGGTTACAACGCGTTCTACAACAAGACCGACTACAACAAATACTACGATGACGGCGTGTCCTATTACGCCATCAACAGTTATGGCCTGGGGGCCAGCCTCGGCTACCCGATCAATGAGACGTCGCGCCTGAGTGTCGGCCTGACCGCCCAACACGACAGTATCGAACCGGGCACCTACAGCGCCGACGAGATCTACGACTTCATCGAGCGCGAAGGCAAACAGTTCACCAACTTCAAAGCCAACCTGGGCTGGTCGGAATCGACCTTGAACAAAGGCGTGCTGGCAACGCGTGGGCACTCGCAAAACCTCAACCTGACGGTGACGGTGCCCGGCAGCGACCTGAGTTTCTACAAGCTCGACTACACGGGACAAACCTTCCTGCCGGTCAGCAACAACACCACCCTGCGCTTGCATACCAAGCTCGGTTACGGCAACGGCTACGGTTCCACCGACGGCTTACCCTTCTATGAAAGCTATACGGCCGGTGGCGAAGGCACGGTGCGCGGTTTTGAAAGCGGCACGCTCGGCCCACGCAGCACCCCGGCGACCGGGACTTATGCCAGCGCCGGCCAGGCCTACTATTCGGACCGGGATACGGAGGCGCTGGGCGGCAATATCCTGATTACCGGCGGCGCGGAGTACTTGTTCCCAGTGCCGTTCATCAAGGACAACAAATCCGTGCGCACGTCGCTGTTCTGGGATGTGGGCTCGGTGTATTCGGACAAGTGCTACCTGAGCACTACCCAAGGCTGCGGCGGTGTGGACCTGAGCCAGATGGCCAGTTCGGTGGGGGTGGGAGTGACCTGGTACAGCCCGCTGGGGCCATTGAGCGTCAACCTGGCTTATCCGATTCGCACACCTGAGAATGCCGACAAGCAGGTCTTCCAGTTTTCCATGGGGCAGACGTTTTAACAGGGCCTGATCGATTTTTTCCACAGTGAGTGGCGACGCACAGTAGGTGTGTGTGCCGCGTCATCTACTGGGACGTTGAACAGACCACGTTCACGGCATCGCGCCTCTCAACCCGTTGAGAGGGCAAATCAACCGGCGTGACATGACGCTCTCAGTCAACTCTGACCGCTGTGTACAAGTAACAGCAACGCTCGGGAATTAAAGTTGAAGTGCCAGGGGAAGCAACCCCAGCTCACAACTCCAATAATAGAGCGACGTCAATGAGACTGACACCATCCTTGCCAGCGTGCCTGGCCCTCAGTTGCGTATCACTTGCCGCCTTTGCTGCCGAGGGCCCTCCACCGCCCTCCGTCAGCCAACCCAGCGGCATCAACCTGGGCGGCACCAGCTTCTACGACGGGTTCGCCGGCCCACCGGGGCTGACGCATCAGACCTATTTGAAGTTCAGTACGTCCAGCAGCATTCGTGACAATGGCGGCAAGGACAACGGCAACTTCGATAACCCGAAGATCAATGTCATTACCCTGATCAACCAGTTCAGCTATTACTCACCGGACACCATCGGCGGCGGCGCGCACCTGGGCTGGAGCCTGTTGGTACCGGTGGTTTCCCTGGACGGCGACTTCGGCGACAACGGCGTCAAACTCAAGGACAACGGGGTCGGCCTGGGTGACGTCACTGTCGGCCCGCAGATCCAGTTCGATCCGCTCGTCAACGCCGAAGGCCGACCGGTGTTCGTGCAACGCGTGGCCTTCGATACGATCCTGCCCACAGGCAAGTACGACAAACACAAGGACTTGAACCCCGGCTCCCATTACTTTTCCTTCAACCCCTACTGGGCCGCGACCTTGATGCCGGCACCACGCTGGGAAGTGAGCTGGCGCCTGAATTACCTGTACAACTTCAAGAACGACGATCCCGCGAGCAGCTCGGCACAGTTCTTTGAAGGGCGCCCCGTGCGCGACACCCAATCAGGGCAGTCGGCCTGGGCCAACTTCACCGCCTCCTACGAGGTGTACCCGAAGGTCTCGGTCGGGATCAACGGGTATTACTTCCGGCAGATTTCCGATGACCAGGTCAACGGCGACCGCCTGAGCAACTCTCGCGAGAAAGTCCTTGGCATTGGCCCCGGCCTGTTCTGGAAGATCACTGAGGACAAGGCGTTCTGGCTCAATACCTATAAAGAAACCGGGGTAGAGAACCGCAGCAAGACCGATTACGCCGTGCAAGTTCGCTACGTCCATAAGTTCTGACTGAGGTGATGTGTGATGAATGCGCTCGACTCCATCGACAGCAAGCAATCACTGGGCGCTATTTGCCTGATGATGGTCATTTCCCTGGGAACGCTGCAGATCCAGCCGATTCTGGGCGGCGCGCTGATTGATCAACTGGGGGTGCCGCTCAATGCCATCGGCGTGATCTTCGCCGCCGAACTGATCGCAATGGCCATCGCCTGCGGCGTATGTGCCCTGCTCATGGCCCGTGTCGACCGCCGCCGCTTTGCACGGGTAGCCTTGTTGATACTGGCCGTCGGCAACCTGGCCAGCACCCAGCTTCACAGCCAGACGTGGCTGGTGATCTTGCGGATCATCTGCGGCGCCAGCGGTGGCGCGGTCATGGCGGTGGTGTATGCGACCGCGGCACTGCGCCGGTCCAAAGATGCAACGTTTGCAGTGATCAATATCGGCAACTTGTTATGGGGCATGCTGCTGGTCACCTCAATGCCTCTGCTGCTGCAGGTATTTGGCGTGCGCGGTGCCTTTGGCCTGCTGGCCATCACCAGCCTGCTTGCCGCATTGGGTTGCGGGAGAATCCCCCGGTATTACCCGGACGCCCAACGCATCGCCCATGGCGCCGCCCGACCGTTCGGGCTGACCTCGCTGCTGCTGATCGCGCTGTTTGCGCTGCTGTTCTTCGGGCATTCCGCCCTGTGGGTGTACCAGGAACGAATCGGTAAAAGCCTGGGCCTGGAACCTCAACAGATCGGGGCTATCCTCGGTGGCAGCATCTTGGCGGGCGCCCTGGGTGCGGGCCTCTCCGGTCTGATCGGACGGCGGCTTGGCCTACTGTTCCCGCAACTGTTGAGCTTCGGTGCTGCATTAGTGGCAACCCTGATCATGGTGTACGGCGACAGTACCGTTGCATTTGCCACCACGGCGTGCCTGATCCATATGGTGTGGTTCTTCAGCTTGCCGTACCTGCTTTCCATGGCCGCCGAACTGGATCCCTCCGGTCGCCTGGCAGGCCTGGGCAACGCCGCGATATTCATCGGGCAAGGGCTTGGCCCCTTTGGCGCCGCGCTGGTCGTCGGCGAGGGGCATTTCCGGGCGGTCGGCTGGCTGGCCGCCTGCGCTTATGGGCTGGCCTTGATTATCTCGTGCCTGGTGGTGGCCCGCTTCCGTCGCGGCGTCAAGCCTCGCGGGCAGGCCCTGTCAGCCCAATCCGCCTGAACGACGTCAACCCAACCGATCAATGAGATAACCCGATGAATACGCCATTCCCCCACACCCCGGAGTTTACCGGGGCGCTGTATGCCCCCAGTCGCGTTGAGGGCGACGTGTATGACCTTGAGATCGAAGGCACCCTTCCCGAGGCGATCCGGGGTGCCTTTTACCAGGTGTCACCCGACCCGCAGTACCCGCCCATGCTCGGCAGCGATATTTTCTTCAATGGCGATGCCTTGGTCAGCGGCTTTTATTTTGCCGACGGCAAGGTTTCGCTGCGCCGCCGCTATGTGCTGACCGATCGCCTGGTCGCCCAGCGTCGCGAAGGGCGTTCGCTCAATGGTGTGTACCGCAATGTCTACACCAACGACCCGCTGGCAGCCAAAAACAACACCACCGCCAACACGTCTGTGATCCCGCACAACAACGTCCTGCTGGCTCTCAAGGAGGACGCCATGCCCTGGGCGCTGGACCCGCTGACCTTGGAGACCCTCGGCGAGTGGAATTTCGACGGGCAGATCGACGCCGCGACGTTCACTGCCCACCCCAAGCTCGACCCCGTCACGGGAAACCTGCTGGCCTTCAGTTACGAAGCCAAAGGCGACGGCACACCCGACATGGCCTATTTCGAGATATCGCCGGAGGGGAAGCTGCTGCATGAAATCTGGTTCCAGGCGCCCTACGCCGCGATGGTCCACGACTTCGCGGTCACGGAAAGGTATGTGGTGTTCCCACTGATCCCGTTGACGGTGGACGTCGAGCGCATGAAAAAAGGCGGCCAGCATTTTCAGTGGCAGCCCGAATTGCCCCAGCTATTTGCCGTGGTGCCCCGTGACGGCCATGCGCGCGACGTACGTTGGTTCAAAGGGCCCAAGGACGGCTTCCAGGGCCATACCCTGAATGCGTTCGACGAAGACGGCAAAATCTATGTGGACATGCCGGTCACCGGCGGCAACATCTTCTACTTCTTCCCCCAGGCGGACGGTTTCGTACCGCCGCCAGAGACCCTGGCCGCCAGCCTGATGCGCTGGATATTCGACCTGAACAGTGCGCAGGATGAACTGCAACCCCAGGCGCTGACGGACTATCCCTGCGAGTTTCCCCGCTGCGATGATCGCTACATCGGTCGCAAGTATGAACATGGGTTCCTCCTCGCCTTCGATCCAGAACGCCCGTACAACCCGTCGAACGGGCCGATGCCGTTCCAGTTTTTCAACCTGCTGGTTCACCTCAACCTCACGACCGGTGTCACCGATGCCTGGTTTCCCGGCGACAGTGGCTGTTTCCAGGAACCCATTTTCATTCCGCGCTCAGCGCACGCCGCAGAAGGCGATGGCTATGTGGTCTGCCTGCTCAACCTGATTGCCGAAGGCCGCAACGAACTGGTGGTGCTGGACGCCACCGACATGGCCGCCGGCCCTCTCGCACGCATCAAAATCCCGTTCCGCATGCGCATGTCCCTGCACGGCTGCTGGGCACCGCGCTAAATCGCGCCAGCCCACCTCTCCTCCAAGCGACACGCCCGTGGCCATCCACTTGCTGGAAGGGCGCGGGCTGCCCGGTTGCCGGGCTGAATCCGATGATCGAACAGAAAATTAGCATTTATTTCATATTGCAGGATTTATGCATAAATCCCACTTTACAGGATAAATGTGCAGGACTAGATTGACCCCATTGCCGCCATCTCCCGCTTCCTTTTCGAGAGGACATTTCATGAAACTTGCAAGCTTCAGTGTTCACGGTCGCACGACCTACGGTGTGGTCGACGGTGATCAACTGATTGACCTGGAATCGGTCAAACCCACCTTTGGCCCCGACCTCAAGCATGCCATCGCCGCCAATCGCCTGGTGGAACTGACCCCCGCCGTGCTCGCGCCACTACCCCGAGTGCCAGTGGCCGACGTCACCTTCCTGCCGGTGATCGCCAATCCCGGCAAAGTGCTGTGCATCGGCATCAACTACGCCACCCACGTGCGTGAGACCGGGCGTGACATGCCGACCTATCCGATGATTTTCACGCGCTTCGCCGACAGCCAGGTCGCGCACCTGCAGCCGATTATCCGTCCGAAGGTGTCGCACAAACTGGATTTCGAAGGCGAGCTCGCAGTGGTCATCGGCAAAACCGCAAGGCACGTCAACGCAGCAGACGCGCTGGACTACGTGGCCGGTTATGCCTGCTACAACGATGGCAGCGTGCGCGACTGGCAGAAGCACACCCTTCAGTTTGTGCCTGGCAAGAATTTCCCTCACACCGGCGGATTCGGCCCCTGGCTGGTGACCCGCGATGAAATCAGCGACCCGCACAACCTGGAACTGACCACGCGCCTGAACGGCGAAGTGATGCAACACACCCGCACCAGCGACATGATTTTCGACGTGCGCCAGTTGATCGAGTACTGCTCCACGTTTACCGAACTGGCACCCGGCGACGTGATTGTCAGCGGCACCACCGGTGGCGTCGGGGCCTTCCGCGAACCGCCGGTTTGGATGAAGCCCGGCGACAGCGTCGAAGTCGAGATATCCGGCATCGGCCTCCTGCGCAACAGCATCGCCGACGAGCAGTGAGTCATGAATCTACTGTCTGAATCAGAACGCCCGTCGGACCTGGATGCCGACAGCAAAGGTTCCAGCCTGGAACGCATGCTGCGGGTGCTGGATCTGTTCACCGAGGCCAGCCCGATCTGGGCGGTGGACGAAATGGGCGCCGCGCTGGGTTACACCCGCTCGACCATCTACCGCTACGTACGCGAACTGGCCGAGGCGAGCCTGTTGTTTCAGGTCGAAGCCGGACGCTATGCACTGGGCGCACGGATCATCACCTGGGACCGTCAGCTGCGCCTGAGCGACCCTCTGGTGCGCGCGGCACAGTCGCTGGAACAGGCTCTGCCACGCTGGAGCGAGCAACAGGTATGGCTGATCTGCCGGCTGTTCAAGGACCAGGTGGTGTGTATCCACCAGCATGGCGAGTTGTTCAGTGAGGTCAGCTACTCCCGGGGTTCGCCCAGGCCGTTGTTCCTCGGCGCGACATCGAAAGCGATCCTCGCCAACATGACCTCGCGCCAGCACCGCCAGCTGTTCCTGGAAAACCCGGATGAAGTGCGCGCCAGCCACTTGGGCCAGACCTGGGAACAGTTCCGTCGCGCGCTGCAGCAACTGCGTCGCCAGGGCTATGTCGCCAGTGCGGCGGAAATCGATCCCGGCGTCTACGGCCTGGCGGCACCGATTTTCGACAGCGACGGCAAGGTGCTGGGCAGCATCAGTTGCGTACGCCCGATCGAGGAGCGCGACAACGCCCAGGAAGCGCAACAAGGGGAACAGATGCTGGCCCTCGCGCAGACACTCTCGCAACGCATGGCGGCCCTGACTCACCGCCCCGCGCAGCCGGACTGAAACCTTTGGAAGGGAATAACAATGACAACCCTCAACAGCTTCAGCACTCAAGTCCTGATCATCGGCGCCGGCCCCACCGGACTGACCTTGGCCAACCTGCTTGGCCAGGCCCAGGTGGATACCCTGATAATCGACCGCAAAGCCGGCACCGTGACCGAGCCCCGCGCGGTCTCCATCGACGATGAATCCCTGCGCACCATGCAGGCGATCGGGCTGGACGACGCCGTGCTACGCGATGTGGTGCCCGGCTACGGCGTGCATTACTTCACCCGCGCGGGCGGGCGTTGCTTTGGCAAGGTCGAGCCCACCGGTAAGGTGTATGGGTTTCCCAAACGCAATGCCTTTCGCCAGCCGCTGTTCGAACACACGCTGAAGACCGGTCTTGAGCGCTTTGCGAGCGTGACTGCACGCTTCAATCATGAGCTGCTGGAGTTCACTCAAGACGCGCACGGCGTGCGTGCCTTGATCAAGGACGCCGATGGCCAACTGCTCGACGTCAAGGCCAACTACCTGGTCGCCTGCGACGGCGGCCGCAGCCCGGTGCGCAAGCTACTGGGGATCGAGATGGTCGGGTCGAGCTTCTCCTCGCGCTGGCTGGTGGTCGATACCGACCAGGACGACGACCCGTTCTGGCAGACCCGCGTGTACTGCGATGCCCGGCGCCCGGTGGTGGAAGTGCCCGGCCCGCACCGTACGCGGCGTTTCGAATTCATGCTCCGGCCGGACGAAACCGAGGAGCAAGTGCTCAGCCCGCAAAGCCTGCACACGCTGCTGCGTCCGTTCAAGGGCGATGCCCCGGTGTCGATCGTGCGCAAGACGGTCTACACCTTTCACGCCCGCGTGGCCGAGCGCTGGCAGGTGGGCCGCGTATTGCTCGCCGGCGATGCCGCGCACCTGACCCCGCCCTACGCTGGGCAAGGGATGAACAGTGGCGTTCGCGATGCACACAATCTGGGCTGGAAGTTGATCGGTGTACTCAACGGCAAATTGGCCGCGACCGCCTTGCAGTCCTACGAAAGCGAGCGGCGCGGGCATGCCTGGGCCTTGATCAAGTTGGCGCTGAACCTGGGCGTGGTCATGGCGCCGGCTACCGTGCTGCGTGCTCGCCTGATCAGTGCGGCATTCGCGTTGGTCGGCCTGGTGCCGTCGCTGCGCGACTATTTCCTACAGATGCGCTTCAAGCCAAAACCACGCTTTACCCAAGGCCTGGTGCTGCCCGAAGGCAAGGCCGGAAAGCTGGCCTGTGGGCAAATGTTTCCTCAGCCGCTGCTGACCGATGCCCAAGGCCACGTCCAGTTGCTGGACGCAAGCATCGGTGCCGGCTTTGCCCTGATTCAATATGGCGACCCTGCTCGCCAGCGCCTGGACGAACTGCGCCACGGTCTTTGGGATCACCTGGAGGCCAAGCGCATCCTGATCCTGCCTGCACACTTCCAGGCCCTGCCATCGCTGCCTGGCTGCACCGTACTTCAAGACCATGAGGATGCGCTCAAGGAGCTGCTCGGCGACAGCCACACGTTTGTGCTGCTGCGCCCCGATCGCTATGTCGCCGCCCTCTTCGACCGGACCACCCAGGACCAGGCTGCCGCCGCCTTGCAGGCGCTGTTCGGCATCCCCCCGACAAGCGCCTGCGCGGATCAGCCGGCCATGGCCCCCGTCTACCCCTGAACCTTCAGCCCCAGAGGTGTTTATGCAAACCTTGCAGACTTCTACCCCCGCACGCCTGTGCTACTTACACCTGGCGAGCAAAGCGCCCCACCAGCAAGTTGACTTCTATCGGCGCCTGCTGGACATGGAGGGCCTGGCGCAGGCAGACGGCAGCTGGCTGCTCCAAGGGCCGCAACGGGCCATGCTGATCTCCCCCGCAGATCACAGCGGCCTGCTCGCGGCCGCCTACGACCTAGGCAGCCAAGCGCGCTTGAGCGAACTGCGCACGCACCTGGTGGGCAAGGGTTGTAGCGTCGAAGCGCTCGACTCGCCGCTGCTGGAAGCCGGCGCCTTTCAAATCCGTGACCCCCAGGGCCGGCAGACCGTGTTTGGCGTGTCTCGTGGCGCCGTCACCACCGACCGCAAGGGCATGCCGGGTCGCCTGCAGCATGTGGTGTTCCAGACCACGGAGCTGGAAGCGATGATCGACTTCTACGTCAACACGGTAGGGTTCACGGTCTCGGACAATGTCGTCGATGAGCAGAGCGGCCAGCTCACGACCTGCTTCCTGCGTTCAGACGACGAGCACCACTCGCTGGCGTTTTTCCGCGGTTCGAAAAACGAATGGGATCATCACTGTTACGAAACCAACGAGTGGAATGACATTCGTGACTGGGGCGACCGCTTCGCCAAGGAGCGGATTACGTTGTTCTTTGGCCCGGGTCGCCACGGTCCGGGCAATAACCTGTTCTTCATGGTGGTCGATGCCGATCGCAATCGCCTGGAGTTCTCGGCGGAGCTGGAAATCACCGAAGCCAGCCGCGCGCCAGGCGTCTGGCCCCAAGAGGAATACACCCTCAACTCCTGGGGACGCGCCTGGATCCGCAGCTGAAAAGACACATTCCAAAGGGTCTGCCCTCATCTACCCTCAATCAACGCGGCTACCTGCCCAAGGTAAAACAATGACAATTCCAACCTTCGCGACCTACGCCATCAGCGGCGACCAATACATCAACGGCACCTGGCGCACAGGTCGTTCGGCACGACGCCTTGATGACCGTAACCCGTTCAACGGCGAATGCTTGCTGGAGATGCCCCTGGCCTCGGTGGCCGACCTGGAGGACGCGTACCAGGCTGCCCAGCGCGCACAGATCGACTGGGCAGCACTGCACCCGACACAGCGCGGTGCGCAGCTGGAAAAACTCGCCCAGGTCATCCAGGACCGCAGCGAAGAAATCATTGATTGGCTGATCCGTGAGTCCGGCAGTACCCGTATCAAGGCGGGGATGGAATGGCAGTTCACCCTCAACCTGGTTCGCGAGTGCGCAACGCTGCCAATGCAGGTTGAGGGGCGGATCCTGAGCAGCTACAAGCCTGGCGAACAGAGCTTCGTGTTTCGCGAGCCGCTGGGAGTGGTCGGTGTCATCAGCCCCTGGAACTTCCCGCTGTACCTGAGCATGCGCTCGGTGGTACCGGCCCTGGCGCTGGGCAATACCGTGGTGCTCAAGCCCGCCAGTGACACGGCGGTCACCGGCGGCCTGCTGATTGCCCATTTGTTCGAAGAAGCCGGGTTCCCCGCAGGTTCACTGAATGTGGTGGTCGGCGCGGGCTCGGAGATTGGCGATGCATTCGTCGAACACCCGATACCCAGCCTGATCTCCTTCACCGGCTCCACCGACGTGGGCCGCAACGTCGGACGCATCGCCACCGGTGGCAAGCACATCAAGCGCGTGGCGCTGGAACTGGGCGGCAACGCACCGCTGGTGGTCTTGGACGATGCGGACATCGAGATCGCGGCGCATGCCGCCGTGGTCGGGCGATTCCTGCATCAGGGTCAGATATGCATGAGCGTCAACCGCGTCATTGTCGATCGTTCGCTGTATGCCGACTTCGCCGCGCTGGTGGTCGAGCGCGTGCGCAACCTCAAGACCGGTGACCCGGCCAAGGCCGATACGGTGATCGGGCCGGTGGTGAACCAGAGCCAGCTCGATGGCCTGCTGGGGAAGATCGACGCTGCCGAGCGTGCCGGCCTCAAGCAACTGTGCGGCGGCCAGGCGCAGGGGCTGGTGCTGCCCGCCCATGTCTTCGGCGATGTAGGCCCCGACCAGGCATTGGCCCGCGATGAAACCTTCGGCCCGTTATTGCCATTGATGATTGCACACAATCAGGCCCACGCCCTGGAATTGGCCAACGCAAGCGAATACGGTCTATCCAGTGCCGTGTTCACCCGGGACATGGCACGCGGCCTCGGTTTTGCGCGTGGCATCGTGGCGGGCATGACCCATATCAACGACATCACCGTCGATGACCAGCCCAATGCACCGTTCGGTGGCGAGAAGAACTCCGGCCTCGGGCGGTTTAACGGGCACTATGCCCTGGATGAATTTACCCGGGCCCATTGGGTCACCTGGCAAGCCGGGAGCCATCGCTACCCGTTCTGATCGCATGTCAGAATTGGGCAAGGCGCCCTCCTTGCCCCTTCAGCCATAACAAAAAGACAGAAGGCGAAACCTATGAATAACCTAGCCTGTGTGTCCACCGAACAGGTCGTTCGCTCTGACCGGCTGATGAAGTGGAAAGAGTTCATGAGCGACCACCTGGGCCGCACGCCGGAGTATATAAAGCGCCTGGAAGCCACTCACATCGACCCGTTGCACAACGGTAACTTCCAGGGGCGGCTGGAATACGGCGACCTGGGCCAACTGCGTTTCTGCCGCATGACCGCCAGTGCCCATCGCTATTCACGCCACTTGAGCAAAGCGCTCGATGTCGTCGACACGCCGCGCATGTTGATCCTGCAAGTCGCCGGTGTCAGTCACTTCGAGCAAGGCCAGCAAAGCAGTACCGTCGCACCGGACGACATGCTCCTGGTCGATTGTGGCAAGCCCTTCAGCGTCACCAGTACCCAGGGTTGCGAACACTTTATCCTGCTGTTCCAGGGCGCCGCCGGGCAACTGACGCAGACCGGCGACATGCATTTGAGTGGCCGCAACGGGCTGGGGCGCATGCTGATGCACCTGATCAGCGACGCTTACCATCAATACCCCTTGCTCAACAGCCAGTCGGCCGGGCTAATCGGCGACAGCATCGCCGGGTTGCTGAACAATGCCTTGAAGAACAAGCAAGATGAAAAGCAACTGGACCACGACTTCCGTTTCTTCAAACAGAATCGCCTCAAGGCCTATATCGAGCGCCACCTGGCCGACCGCGACCTCAGCATCGAGCGCATCGCCAATGCCGAACAGTGCTCGGTGCGCAGCTTGCACCGGGCCTTTCAGGATGAATTGGGCTGCAGCGTCAGCGAGTATATCTGGCAGCGTCGGTTGTCCCGTTGCGCCGAGGACCTGCGTAACCGTGAACAGGCGCATCGCTCACTCACCGAGATTGCCTATGCCTGGGGCTATGGCAGCAGTTCACATTTCAGCCGGCACTTCAAATCGACATTCGGTATGTCACCACGACTGTTCCGGGAAACGGCCAGCGACAACCGCGCTCAATCGTCAGCTTTTTGAGCAAGAAGCCCCTCAATTGCGGCGCTAAGGGATCATCGCCCAGGCCATCGTCGATGCGGTCGTCCAGGCGATAAAGGCCCTGCCGAGAGCCAAGTAGGCAGTGCCCGGACCGGGCCCGGCAAACGGGCCGCCGCCCTGATTCAAGGTCCTCAGATACTCAGGAGCTCGGCCACTGGAAAACGATGGGTGGTCTTCATTTCTCGCAGTGACAGGTTCGAGCGGATACTCAATACGCCCGGGAGCTTTCTCAGCACCTTTTCAACGAATCTGCTGTAGCTGTCCAAATCGCTTGCGACGACTTGAAGTAAAAAATCCGCCTCGCCGGTTGTATTGTGACAACTGAGCACCTGCGGCGCCGACGCTATGATTTTCTCAAACTTTTCCGTGGCTTCTTCACTGTGATCACTGCAGGAGATCTGCACGAAAGCCATCACCCCCAGGCCCAGTTTCCTGCGATTCAGGATGGCTTGATACCCCTCGATCACGCCGCACTCCTCCAGGCGTTTCTGTTTACGCCAACACGATGCTTCGCTGAGGGAAAGTTGCTCCGCCAACTTGACGTTCGAGAGTCGCCCATCTCGCTGCAGTCGCTCCGAGATTGCAATATCCACCTTATCCAGACGCTCAAGCATGGTTGATCCTTTCAATTATGTGCCGGCTCACGAAGATTAATTTCATTCAGCGCCCACTATCAACTGCAATCTGAAAAGCAATTTCAAGGCATTCGCACATAATGGATCAGCACTGATTCGAGCCGCCCGGCACTGGAAACCCATCGAATACAGCGTCGTGTCTATCCCAAGCAGAGGTGACTTTCATGAAAGCAGTTGTCTATGAAGCCTTTTCCCAACCGCCGCGCCTGATGAACGTCGAAGACCCGACGCCGGAGCGTCACGGTGTGGTCGTACAGGTGCGGGGTACGGGCGTCTGCCGCAGCGACTGGCACGGTTGGAAGGGGCATGATCCGGACATCCAACTGCCGCATGTTCCCGGGCATGAGCTTGCCGGTATCGTGACGGAGGTTGGCAGGGACATCACCCGGTGGAAGGTCGGCGACCGTGTAACGGTGCCCTTTGTCGGCGGATGTGGCGCGTGTCCCGAGTGCAACAGCGGTAACCAGCAAGTCTGCACTACGCAGTTTCAACCGGGCTTCACTCATTGGGGGTCGTTTGCGGAGTACGTCGGTATACACCAGGCCGACTTGAACCTCGTCGCGCTTCCGGAGAGCATGGACTTTGCTACCGCTGCGAGCCTGGGCTGCCGCTTCGCGACTTCATTTCGCGCCGTCGTTGACCAAGGCAACGTCAGCGCCGGACAGTGGGTGGCGGTGCATGGCTGCGGAGGCGTGGGCCTGTCCGCCGTGATGATCGCCCAGGCCCTCGGCGCGAATGTCATCGCCATCGATATTTCGCCGGAAAAACTCGAACTGGCTCGCGCGCTCGGCGCCGTTGCAACCGTGAACGCACACAGCGTTGCGGACGTCACCGAAGCCGTGCTGGACATCACCCAGGGGGGCGCCCACGTATCGCTGGATGCATTGGGCCATCCCACCACGTGCTTCAACTCCATCAACAACCTGCGCCGTCGAGGCAAGCACGTCCAGGTGGGCCTGATGCTCGCCGACCACGCCACGCCGGCGATCCCCATGAGCAAGGTCATCGCGCACGAGCTTGAGATCTATGGCAGCCATGGCATGCAAGCACATCGTTATGACGCCATGATCCAGATGATCACCTCCGGAAAACTGGCGCCGGAAAAACTCGTGGGTAAAACCATCAGCCTGGAGCAGTCCATCGACGCGTTGATGAACATGGATCGCTTCGAGACCGCCGGCGTAACCGTCGTGACCGAGTTCTAGCTCATGCAGGACGCAACCGCACAACCGGCAGGGTTGGAGTAGGCGCATCGACCAGGCCAGGCGGTTCCTCACGGTGCGGATCAGCCGTTGGCGGAGAAGCAACGTGCTCGGCAAAAACCGGCTGGCCGGGTAACCCTATCACTTGCGGTGACAGTGAATATTTCATCGCCTAATCTTTAAAGATGTTGGCTGGCGTGCCGATAATCGAAAAAGCGTACCAAGTGGCTGCAGGTTGTTTTTGGCGATGAGTAAGGAACACGAAATGATGTCCTTTCGTATGAGCGCCCTCAAAGCATCCGACGTATCCCTTTGTGTTCTCGTGTGCCTGGCTGGGGTGGCCATCACGACCTTGGTACTGATACTTTTCGTCGGGTCGGAGCAGCGCACCGTCAGCGTTGCGTTCCAACTGGAGGTTGACGAGCGATTCAGTCGCCTGCAGCGACGCTTTACTTTCCAAGACTTGAAATTGGACACCGTCAGGCGTTTCTTCATCAACGCCGACGATGTCACGGAAAAGGAGTTCATGGGGTTTGTCACGCCTCTCGTCGAAGAGGGTGAAACGTACGGCTGGGTACCGAGGATTCTCGAGCAGGATCTACAAACGTTTCGCGAAAAAGCGCTACTCAATGGTACGAGTGACTTTTCGTATCATGAGATTGATCCCACGACCCAGACCGAAGCCCCCCTCACCAGCCGTCCGGAGCACATGATCTTGCTCTACTTGTGCAAGCGCAATGACGTGAAGATAACACCGGGCATGGATGTGCTCGCCAGCCCGGATCGCGAGGCCTTGTTGAGAAAGGCACGAGAAACACACCGGCTGGTCGTGTCGGCGCCGTTGAAAATGACCAGTGGCCATACCGGGTTTTTCTTTGTCGCGCCTGTTTTCAAGGAGTCCTCGGCGGCCTCACTGAACGATGATGGTTTGCAGGGGTTCATCGTCTCGACGATACGCTTGGCGTCCTTGATGGAACATGGCATTCCGTTACCCAGTCTGCAACGACTGAACGTGACCCTGTCATTGATCGACACGCCGCATCCGAACGACATCTTTTATCAGAGCTTATCGCCGGCCGCCCCTTCGGCGCTTTACGCTCAACGCGTGTTGAAAGTAGCCGACCAGCACTACTCGATGCAGTTTCGGCCAAGCTCGATATTTTTGAGCTCTAACAGTCACGCAGCGCTTGTCAGTCTGATCGTCGCGTTTGGAGCAGGA
The DNA here is from genome assembly GCF_002859085.1 of Pseudomonas sp. QC2. Taxonomy (NCBI): domain Bacteria; kingdom Pseudomonadati; phylum Pseudomonadota; class Gammaproteobacteria; order Pseudomonadales; family Pseudomonadaceae; genus Pseudomonas; species Pseudomonas sp. QC2. Next base: position 68,844 of record NZ_PKKS01000003.1, on the reverse strand, counting down.
TTGACGCTGCTGATGACGCTCATGGTGTACATGCTGATCACACAGCGTGCGCGCGCGCTCTCTCTGGTTGATGAGCGCACGCAAGACTTGCGCTTGTTGAACATTACCGACCACCTGACGGACGTGTATAACCGCCGGCACTTCGAAGCGTTGATGGAACGCCTGCTCGTTGAGGCTGACGCGCAACACAGCCCCTTATCGCTGATCATGTTCGACGTCGATCACTTCAAACGCATCAACGACCTCAAGGGGCATCAGTGCGGTGATAGCGTACTGAAGTCATTGTGTGTGCGACTACGTTCGGCAATACGCAAAACCGATCTTCTGTGCAGAACGGGTGGGGAGGAGTTTGCATTGATCTGCCCTGGAAGCGACCTGAACGATACGACGTTGTTGGCGGAAAAGCTTCGAGCCCTCGTCAGCGCCCTCCCCTTTGAGGAGGCCGGTCAAGTAACGTGTAGCTTCGGCGTCGCGACGTGGATTCCATCGGAATCATTTGACGCTTTCGTTCGGCGTGCGGACAGCGCCATGTACAGTGCTAAATCAAGTGGTCGTGATCAAGTCCAGCTCGCCGATATATAACCTACCGAACGCAGGGGCGCCGCCCATCCGCGCCGAGGCGTTGATGGGCGGCTGTGGCGAGCAGATCTCATGCCTGAACATGCTGCCATCACGCGCTGGTCAAAAGTCATCCTTTGCGGTTGCGCCGTTGATCTTGAACGCTCGGCTTTGCAGATAGGCACTTCGAATAAACGTGTATTTATCGCCGGTCATGAGTTTCTCGGCTGTCAGGTATTGAGCCCGTCCGTCGATCACGCCCAGGCCGTACAAGCTATTACGCGTAGGCACGTCGCCGATGTAGCGAAGCGGATTGGCGTAGGCGTCGGGAAGGATGGCTGGCGCATCGCGCAGTGTGCTTGGCCCCAGGAGCGGCAGCACCAGGTAAGGCCCGCTGTTGACCCCCCAGTAACCGAGGGTTTGACCGAAATCTTCGTCACTGCGCTGCAGCCCCATGGGGGTCGCGACGTCGATCAACCCCACCAAGCCAATCGTGCTGTTGAGCAAAAAGCGGCTTGTGTCGACGCCAGCACTGTGGAACTTCACCTGGAGGACATCGTTAGCCAGGTTTTTGACCTCCCCCAGGTTGTTGAACACATTATGAATGCTCTCCTGGACAACACCGGGCGTGATGAATTGATAGCCCTGGGCGAGGGGTTTGAGTGCATAGGTATCCAGTGCGTCATTGAATGCGAAGATCGGCCGGTTGATACCTTCCCATGGGTCCGCGTCGGAATTCGCAAGGCACAGCGGTGACATAATGATGAAACAAGCGCAGCCCAGCACCTGCACGCAACCGCTTAAAGTGAAACGAAAAGCACACATGTTGATTCCCCGTTGAATGAACTAGCCGATTTGATCCGCGCACGCCGTTCCATCGCTGCGGTGATGTGTGCGTGTGCCAGCGCCGTTAATTCCAACCGCCCCCCAGCACTTTGTATAACGTGATGCGGTTACTCTGCTCGGTCAGGCGCAGAGTGATCAGGTCCTGTTGTGCGCTGTAGAGCGAGCGTTGCGCATCCAGGGCTTCGAGGTAGCTTTGCGAGCCGCTCCGATACAAAGCATCCGAGAGTTCGAAGCTTTTACGGCTGGCGTCGGTCAGCGCCTGTTGCGCGGCGATTCGGCGATCCAGGGTGCTGCGCACCGCCAGCGCGTCGGCCACTTCGCGGAATGCGGTCTGCAGGGTTTGCTGATAGGTCTGCACCTGAATCTCACGTTCGACTTTGGCCGAATCCAGGGTTGCGCGGTTACTGCCCCCGTCAAAAATCGGCACGCTGATGCTCGGGGCGAAGGTCCAGGCGCCGCTGCCGGACTTGAACAGGCCGGCCAATGCCGAGCTGGACGAGCCGGCGTTGGCGGTCAGGGTGATGCTCGGGTAAAACGCCGCACGGGCCGCGCCAATATCGATGTTGGCGGACTTGAGCGTATGCTCGGCCGAGAGCACGTCCGGGCGTTGTTGCAACAGGCTGGAGGGCAGCCCTGCCGGAATGTCCACCAGCACTGCCGACGACTCCAGGCGCGTACCCGGCAAGAGGGCCTCGGGCAGATCACTGCCCACCAGCAGGCGCAAGGCATTACGGTCCTGCAGGATCTGGCTCTCATAGGACGCTGCATCGCCCCGTGCCGATTCGACGGTGGTCTGGGCTTGCGCCACCGACAACGCGGAGGAGCCGCCCAAGGTGTAGCTGCGCTGGGTCAGGTCGTAGGTGGCCAACTGGCTGGTCAGGGTTTCCTGGGCCAGCAGCAGCCGTTCGTTGTCGGCGGCCAAGGTCAGCCAGGCGGTGGCAACTTCCGCCACCAGACTGATTTGCGTGCTGCGCCGGGTTTCCGTCAATGCCAGGTAGTCTTCCAGCGCCTCATCGCGGAGGTTGCGAACCCGGCCGAACACGTCCAGTTCATAGCTGCTCAGCCCCAACTGAGCGCTGTAATCGTGCGTGGTGACCGCCGCGCCGGTGTTGGACAACGACCCCGGCGTACGACTATGGGTGCCGCTGACGCTCGCGTCGACAGTGGGAAACAGGTCGGCGCGCTTGATGCGGTACTGCGCCTGGGCCTTTTCCACATTCAGGCTGGCCAGGCGCAGGTCGCGGTTATTGGCCAGCGCCAAGGCTTGCAACTGCGCCAGGCGGCGGTCGGTAAAAAATTGCTGCCAATGGATATCAGCCCCCACTTGCCCTTTGGGCAGTTGGGCCGCCGGCAACCATTGCTCGGAGACGGGGGCCTCAGGGCGCTCATACTGCGGCGCCAGGTTGACGCAGCCAGCCAAGGCCATGGCGGCCAGCAGAGGCCAGTGTGACTTGATCATGCATCACCTGTCGGAGCAGATTGATTAGCGCTGCGCACGCGGCCGAAACGACGGCGGACCAGCACGAAAAACAACGGTACAAAGAAGATCCCCAGCACCGTGGCGCTGAACATGCCGCCCAGTACCCCCGTACCAATGGCCTGGCGCCCGGCTGAGCCTGCACCGGTGCTCAAGGCCAGCGGCAATACGCCGAACATGAAGGCCAGGGAGGTCATCAGGATCGGCCGCAGGCGTTGGCGCACCGCGATCAGCGTCGCGTCGACCACGCTGTTGCCCTGCTCTTGCAAGTGCTTGGCAAACTCAACGATCAGGATCGCGTTTTTCGCGGCCAGGCCCACGGTGGTCAACAGCCCGACCTGGAAATACACGTCGTTGCTCAGCCCGGCGACACGGGTCGCCAACACCGCACCGATGACCCCCAGGGGCACGACCAGGATCACCGAAAACGGCACCGACCAACTCTCGTAGAGCGCGGCCAGGCACAGGAATACAAACAACACGGAAATACCATAGAGCAGCGGCGCCTGGGACCCGGACAATCGCAGCTGATAGGACTGCCCGGTCCACTCGTAGCCGATACCCTGGGGCAATTGCCGGACGATGGCCTCCACTGCGTCCATCGCATCGCCGGAGCTGACCCCTGGCGCCGGATCGCCAACGATTTCCAGGGAGGCGTTACCGTTGTAGCGTTCCAGCAGCGGCGAGCCGTAACCCCAGGTGCTGTTGGCAAAGGACGAGAACGGCACCATTTCATTGTTACTGTTGCGCACAAACCAATGATCAAGATCCGCAGCCTGCATGCGCGAGGATGCCTGGCCCTGTACGTAGACCTTTTTCACCCGGCCCTGGTTGAGAAAGTCGTTTACATAAGTGCCGCCTAACGCCGTCGCCAAGGTGGTGTTGATATCGCTGGTACTCAGGCTCAGGGCCCCGGCCTTGCGGTCGTCAATGCTGACCTTGAGCTGCGGTGCATCGTCCAGGCCGTTGCTGCGCACGCCCAGCAAGCGAGGATCTTTCCTGGCCAGCTCAAGGAACTGTTCGCGGGCGGCCACTAACGCATCATGGCCCAGGCCACCGAGGTCCTTGAGTTGCAGGTCGAAGCCCGAGCTCTGGCCCAGGCCGCGCACGGTCGGCGGCTGCATGACGAACGCATCGGCATCGCCGATGCTGGACAGTGCCAGGGTCGCCCGCTGGGCAATGGCGGCTGCACCCTGACCAGAGCCACCGCGTTCGGACCAATCCTTGAGGCGGATAAACGCCCGTGCGGTGTTCTGGCTGTTACCGCCCATGCCCAAGCCGCTGATGCTGATCATCGCTTCGACCTCGGGCTGTTGCAGGATGTAGTCCTCGAACTGCTTGATCACCGCCTGTGTACGGCTATCCGTCGCGCCGACCGGCAACTGGATCTGCGCCAGCAGAATCCCTTGGTCCTCGTCCGGCAGAAATGAAGTGGGCAGGCTGACGTAGCCCACCGCCATGACCCCCAGCACCAGCCCATACAGCAGCAGGCTGCGCGCCCAGCGCCGCAACACCCCGCCCACCCAGCGCTCATAACCGGCGCTGGCACGCTCGAAGGTGCGGTTGAACCAACCGAAGAATCCACGCTGAGCACCATGCCCTTGGCCATTGCGGGCTTTGAGCAACGACGCGCACAGCGCGGGTGTCAGGGTCATCGCCACCAGTACTGAGAGGACCATGGCCGAGACGATGGTCACGGAGAACTGCCGATAGATGATCCCGGTGGAACCACCGAAAAACGCCATGGGGATAAATACCGCACTCAGCACCAGGGTGATCCCCACCAGTGCGCCACTGATTTCACGCATCGATTGACGGGTGGCCGCCACGGGCGAAAGCCCCTCGCCCATCAGTCGCTCCACGTTTTCCACCACCACGATGGCATCGTCCACAAGCAAGCCGATCGCCAGGACCATGGCAAACATGGTCAAGGTGTTGATCGAGTAGCCGAACAGCGCCAGCACGCCGAACGTGCCCAGCAGCACCACCGGCACGGTAATCGCCGGGATCAGCGTGGCGCGCAGGCTCTGCAGGAACAGGAACATGATCAACACCACCAGCACGATAGCCTCGCCCAAAGCCTTGACCACCTCTTCGATGGACAAGCTGACAAAGGGCGTGGTGTCGTAGGCGATCACGTTTTTCAGCTGCATTTGCGTCGGGTAGAAGGGCTCCATCTCCTTGAGCTTGGCCTTGACCGCCTTGCCGACGTTCAGTGCGTTGGCGCCGGCGGCCAATTGCACGCCCATCGCCGCCGCGGGCTTGCCATTGAGGGCGGTGCTGATGTCGTAGCTTTCACTGCCCAGTTCCAGGGTCGCGACATCGCCCAGCAGTACCACGGCACCGTCGCTGTTGGACTTGACCACTACCTCGCGAAACGCTTCGACAGTCTGCAGTTTGCTGCGGGCGCTGATCGTAGCGTTCAGTTGCTGCCCCTTGACCGCAGGCAAGCCGCCGAGCTGTCCAGCCGAGACTTCGGTGTTCTGCGCTTCCAGGGCGCTGCTGATGTCCGACGGCATCAACGCATACTTTTCCAGCAAGGCGGGGTCCAGCCAGATGCGCATGGCGTAGCCCGAGCCCAACGTCTGCACATCGCCGACGCCGTCTATCCGGCTGATAGAATCGAGCAAGGTGGTGGAAATGTAGTCACCTATCTGGGTGCCGGTGACGCTGGGGTCATCCGATGCCAGGGCGACAATCATCAAGAAGTCCGAGCCGCCCTTGGTCACGGTCAGGCCTTCGCTTTGTACCGACTGCGGCAGCCTCGACTCGGCCTGTTGCAGCTTGTTCTGCACCTGCATCTGGGCGACGTCCGGGTCGGTGCCGGCAGTAAAGGTCAAACTGATGCTGGCACTGCCTGCCGAACTGCTGGTGGCCGACATATAGGTCAGGTTATCCAGGCCTTTCATCTGCTGTTCGATGACCTGGGTCACCGAGTCTTCAACGGTCTTGGCCGAGGCCCCGGTGTAGGTGGCGGAAATCTTCACCGTGGGTGGCGCGATATCCGGGTATTGCTCCAACGGCAACTGGCTGATGGACAGACTGCCACCGAGCATGATCACGATGGCAATGACCCAAGCGAAAATCGGTCGATCAATAAAAAAGTGCGCCACGCTCAACCCTCCTTCGCGGGGGTGGGAGCTGTGGCGGCCTGAGCATTGGCGTCCTGCACTTGGACGGCGGCGCCGGCACGGACTTTTTGTCCGCCTTCGACAATCAATTGGTCACCCGCCTGCAGGCCTGCCGTGACCCACCACTGGTTCCCCACCGCCCGATCGATGGTCAGCTCACGTTGTTCGACCTTGCCGTCGACCACCAGCAACGCGGTGGTCACGCCACTGGCGCTGCGGCTCACGGCTTTTTGCGGAACCAGAATGGCCTGCTCGTTACGCGCCTGTTCAAGCACCGCGCGCACATACATGCCCGGTAGCAGCAGGTGCTCCGGGTTGGCGAACTCCGCACGCAGGGTGACCGTGCCTGTCCCCTCGTTGACACTGACACCACTGACCTTGAGCCGCCCCGGCTGGTTGTAGGCGCTGCCATCGTCCAGCTTCAGGCTGACCCGTGCCTGGCCATCGCCGTTGGACTGCAACGCGCCGCTGGCCAGGTCACGCTTTAGCTTGAGCAACTCGGTGGTCGATTGGGTCACGTCCACATAGATCGGATCGAGTTGCTGCACGGTGGTCAAAGCACTGTCCTGATTGGCCACCACCAGCGCCCCCGGGGTCACGGTGGAGGTTTCGATGCGCCCGCTGACCGGTGAGACAATACGGGTGTAAGCCAGGTTGATCCGGGCGGTCTGGACTTCGGCCTCGGCGACCTGTACGTCGGCGGCGGCTGTCAGCAAGGTCGCCTGGGCGTCCTCGTTATCTTGCTGGCTGATGGCATTGATCTTTACCAGTTCGGCGTCGCGCCTGGCGGTGGTCTGCGCCGATTTAAGCGTGGCGCGGTACTTGGCCAGGCTCGCCTGGGCCTGTGCCAGCGCGGCGGTATAGGACGCCGCATCCAATTGGTACAAGGCTTGCCCAACCTCGACATCCGCGCCTTCGACAAACAGACGCCGCTGGACGATACCGCCGACCTGCGGACGAATCTGCGCCACCATGAAGGCCTGGGTGCGCCCCGCCAGCTCAGTGGTCAGCACTTGGCTTTGGGGTTTTATGCTGATCACCGAGACTTTGGGCGTGACCGCCTCGGGAGGTGGCTCGCCGCCGGAACAGCCGCCAAGCAGGGCAAGAACGATCAAGGACAGGAAAACCGCGGCGGTTACCAGGTATTTGGCGATTATTTTCGTGGACATAGCGGCCTCTGCGACACGGAATGGCTTGAGTCAGCGCCATCCTGCAAGGCAAATGTGCAGGAAAATTGAAGATTGCCCGGCCGGGTTGAATCTTTCCTTTACCAGGGCCTAAATGGTCCCACCTATTCTTAACGGCCCACCTGCATGAAGTTGAGTATCTCCACCAAACTGTTTATTGCGGTACTGGCCGGTGTGCTGTTGGTCATCCTGAGCATGGGCCTGGCGACGAGCTGGAGTTTTGGACGAGGCTTTCTCGGGTACCTCAATGAACAGGCACTGGACCGCATGGCGCCCGTGCTGCCACGCCTGGCCAATGCTTATGCGCGTGAGGGCAATTGGGAGTTCCTGCGTAACCAGCCGGATCGCTGGTTTGAAATCATGCGGCCCGAGCTCGGCGAGGATCCGGCGAAGAACGATTTGCGCACCCCCTTGGCCTCGGACCTGACGGGGGCCCTGTTCCGGATCGCCCTGCTGGATAACCATAAAAAGCGCGTGAACGGCTATCCGGATATCGGCGCCGACGCCCTCTTACGCCCGATTGTGGTGGCCGATGAAACCGTGGGCTGGCTGGCCGTGACGCCGTTCCAGAGCGTGACCGAAGCCGGCGGCGAACGGTTCCAGCAATACCAGTTACGCACCAGCCTGGTCATGGGCGCCTTCTCGCTGCTGCTGGCGATGCTGATTGCCTGGTGGATCGCCCGCACGCTGCTGGAGCCAGTCAAGCGGGTGGCTGCGGCAACACATCGCCTGGCCAGCGGCGACTTCAGCAGCCGGGTGGCGGTGACCTCCAATGACGAAGTGGGCCAATTGGCCCGAGACTTCAACCAGCTCGCCTACACCCTGGAACGCAATGAGCAGATGCGCCGCGAATTCATGGCGGATGTGTCCCACGAACTGCGTACCCCGCTGTCGGTATTGCGCGGCGAGCTGGAGGCCATCGAGGATGGCGTACGCACCCTCGACCAAGGCTCGATGAAGTCCTTGCAGGGCGAAGTGAGCATGCTCAGCAAACTGGTGGATGACCTGTATGACCTGTCCCTGGCGGATGTCGGGGCGCTGACCTATCGCAAGCGCGCCTGCGCGCTGGAGCCGCTACTGCGCGCCAGTGTGTCGATGTTCGAGGAGCGCATGAACGCGCGCCATCTACGCATCGAACTGGATTTGCCAGCGCCGCCCGTGGAACTCTTGGCCGATGCCGGCCGCTTGCAGCAACTGTTCTCCAATCTGCTGGAAAATGCTGTGCGCTACACCGACCCGAATGGGCTCGTACGCATACGCGCCGTCCTGGATCGCGCTGACGTGTGCATCGACATCCTCGACTCTGGCCCTGGTGTCTCGACCGAGCAACTGCCGCGCCTGTTCGAGCGCTTCTATCGCGGCGAATCATCGCGCAACCGTGCCAGTGGCGGAGCCGGCCTGGGGCTCGCGATCTGCCACAGCATCGCCCTCGCCCACGGCGGCAGCCTCAGCGCGGCTCACTCCCCTCTCGGCGGCCTTTGGCTGAGCCTGCGCCTGCCCAGGAATACCTGACCCATGAGCGAAGAAAGCCCGATCCTGATCGTTGAAGACGAACCGAAACTGGCCGCATTGTTGCAGGATTACTTGGTCGCAGCGGGGTACCCGACCCTGTGCCTGGACAACGGCCTGCAGGTGGTACCGACCGTGCGCGCCCAGCCCCCTCGCCTGATTTTGCTCGACCTGATGCTGCCTGGGCGCGACGGTATGCAAGTTTGCCAGGACCTGCGCGGTTTCAGCGCCGTGCCGATCATCATGATCACCGCCCGCGTCGAAGAAGTGGACCGTCTGCTGGGCCTGGACTTGGGCGCCGACGACTACATCTGCAAGCCCTTCAGCCCCCGCGAGGTGGTTGCCAGGGTCAAGGCCATCCTGCGCCGTGGCCCCCAACTGCTGAGCAGTACCCCAGCGCGACTGCTGATCGACGAAACGCAGTACCGCGCATCACTCGACGGCGTCGCTTTAGACCTGACGCCTTTGGAGCTGCGACTGCTGAGCACTTTTGCACGTTCCGCCGGCCGGGTATTTTCCCGCGACCAACTGCTCGACAAGCTCTACTCCGACCACCGCGTGGTCACCGACCGCACGGTGGACAGTCATATCCGCAACCTGCGGCGCAAGCTGGAGCAGGCGTGTCCAGGGGAAACGCCCATCGAGTCCTTGTATGGGGTGGGCTATCGGTTTCAATTGTCCGGCGCCTGAAAACCCGCTGGGCGCCGGTCGCCGAACAAAACGACATGAGTCTATTGAGCGGCCCTAGGTAGAACGGCCCTCGTTACGATTTTGTTGTTTTTTAACGCCTTTCCCGTTCCTTCGCTCATGTTGGTGGTGAATGAACCAGGCGACCAAAAGTAGACCTGCCACACCAAAAATAGACAACAATAGCTCTATTGCGGGACCTTCGTGTGAAAACATGTTTCGTTCCTCGTCCTGAAGTATCGCGCCTCAAAAACCAGCGCCTCCGAAATTATTCGTAACAATCCATACATTTTCAGAGTAATCGCCAAAACCAGAGGTGACAACCCTAAAAGCCTCATAACCCTTGATCCAGACACGTCACTCGTCGAAAAACCGCAAACGCTCAACATAGGCTGACGTCGTAGACACCCCCTCACCGCTCCACACTGAGCAATGACGGCCAGAGACTGCGCCAGCCGTGAACCGCCGGCACTTTTTCAACTGCGGCATGTCAACTTCACATCAATGCCGAGTGATAGCTCATCATGCACAGCTGGAAGAAAATGTCGTTGACTGAGGGTTTAGAGCGGAGCCTGCCCGGGCATCAGGTAGATTGCATCCTGGTGAATGGCTGGACTGCGACCATACTGGTGCGACAGCCCGACCATGACGCTATGTTCTGCACGACAGGTATCAACCTTGCCACGCTTGCAGATGCCCCAAGCATTCAGAAGCTTGCTGATGAACTTGTGTTTGAGATCGATATGTCGAAGGGAGGGAGAGCGGGCTAGCTCTCCCCTACACATTTATTCTGCGGTACTTGCGAGAAATTCGCCCGCTCTGCGAACAAGCCTCCTCCACTCCCTCTCATTGATGAGGCCGGTGCTCTCCATATCGTCGGCCCTCCTCAGCAATTTGAAATATTTATCCTCAATATCCTGTTCGTCTACCGCATGGGCGTAAATATCTGCCCAGGCTTTTACCGCAGAACGCCGCGCTGATGGTTGCATTTGAGCACCTGATTATGTCCGCGGAAATAGAGCGGTGCCCAGCAAAAATCGTTCATCTGTGCGGCGGTCGATCCGACCAGTGGTGGCATGTAGCCATGGTTGATTCTTATTCCCTGGAGTGCCGGGACATGGAACTCTTCCCGATATCACCACGCCCCAGGCGACGAGCACCTGCAAGTGCGCCGCTTGATGATCAGCATGCGCCAGGCGGTATGCCGTCCTTGTTGAAATCTTTCAGGCGCTCGCGTTCTTTCTCAGTCGAATGCGCCGGGGTTTCTTGCTCGGGCTCGTTGTTCTTTTCTTCAGTCATCAGGATGTCCTCTGGGTGGTAATTATTTCGGCAGCTGCCGGAATCAGCAGTTCAAACCAATACCACTCCACCTTCCACACAGTGCCCGACAAGGACGGCCCGTCCAGTACGTGGCATAGCCCAAACCCCCTTGTTGAACGCCCATAGAAAGCGCCGCCTCAATTGATTAGCGCGCAATCATTTGGCGCACCTATTACCTCAATACATTTTTTTGCATTCTTCGTTTCAAGCGCAGCCCGCAAGCTGCAACTGGAAATCACTGTGCTGCATGTAAAGGCCGCCTTTGTTCGTGATCAACGAAATGACGTGGGAATGCCACGCCACTAAAACCCGGCCCTCGGAGGCCTATATGAAATTAAGATCCTTGAGTATCGCGCGAAGAGCTTTTGTCTGCTTTGGCCTAATTACATGCCTGCTCATGAGCTTGGCAGGCTTCTCTTATCTGCAAATTGATCGGCTACGCGCTGCAGAACAGGGCATCGAGCTAAACTCCCTCCCCAGTATCCAGGTCATTGACGATATCCAAATCGCCCTCCTTCACGCCCGTCTTGAAAGTATTCGCATGCTCTCAAGCACCACCCGCGATGTGCATGATTTCTCGCTGGCAAAGGTCCAAGAAGCAATACAGACACTTCAGTCGAAGACTGATTATTATCGCGCGCACCTGATGTCTGGGGAGCAAGACGAAATCCAGTTCGCAAAAGCCAACGAGGCTATGACTGCCTATATCGACGGCCTCAGAAAAGTCATTGCAATGGATTCATCCGACCATGATCAAGCGGTTATTTTTGCCAATACTGACCAAGCGCAAAGAGCCACTGTCTATCAAGAGCAACTGACACTTCTGCGCGAGCAAAATGCACGCCAGGCCGTGGCGTCTGGTGTGGACGCTACCAACGTATACAACCATAGCGTCCAAGTGTTGGTAGCGGTGCTGATCGTGGCGTTTATCTTAACCATCGTACTGGCTGTTTTGTTCACTAACAGCATCGTCAGCCCCATCAGCTCATCCCTTAAGTTGGCGGAGGATATCGCTGCGGGCGACCTTACCCATGATCTTGAAGTAACAGGTTCAGATGAAGCTTCGCGCTTGATGCATGCACTCAATCTGATGCAGAAAAACTTACGACACACCATTTTAGAAATCTCAGGAGCGTCGTCCCAACTGAGTACCGCTGCCGTTGAAATGACCTCGATTACTGAAAGTGCTGATCGCACACTTCAGCAGCAGAACAGCGAAATAGAGCAAGCCGCCACCGCAGTCACTGAAATGAGTGCCGCGGTCGAAGAGGTTGCCCGGAACGCCAACTCCACCTCTGAAGCCGCAATGCAGTCGAGCATCGCCGCAGACCTCGGCAATCAAAAAGTCACTGAAACATTAACGGCGATGCGCGGGTTGACGGGCTTGGTTGAAGTGTCATCGGATCAGGTGAAAGAACTGGCAGCCCAAGCTCAAGACATTAGCAAAGTCCTAAGTGTGATAAGGGCAATTGCTGAGCAAACCAACCTGCTTGCCTTGAATGCCGCCATTGAAGCGGCTCGTGCAGGAGAACAGGGTCGCGGTTTTGCAGTAGTCGCAGATGAAGTTCGAGCGCTGGCACACCGAACACAAACATCGACGCAAGAAATTGAACAGATGATATCCACGATTCAAACAGGCTCTTCTGCCGCGGTCGAATCAATGCAAAAGAGCACGTCCGAGGTCTATAGCACGCGAGACACTGCAGAACATGCAGGCCAGTCACTGCGCCAAATTATCGATTCGGTGCTTGAAATTAACGACCGTAATATCCAGATTGCAACCGCCTCAGAGGAACAAGCTCACGTGGCGCGGGATGTTGATCGCAGCCTGATAAGCATCCGCGACCTTGCAGTACAGAGCAGTGAAGGCACTCGCCAAACACTGACCGCGAGCAACGAACTTTCTCGCTTGGCCGTCAACTTAAACGACTTGGTTCTTAGATTCAGAACCTAGGAAATCGCTGGAACGCAATTTTAGGTGTGTGCCAGGTTCTCTCTCACGCCAATGCGACGCGCCCCGCTAAACACAGCATAGGTGAAATATGGACAAGCCCGAAGTCACCTTGCACGCTGTGCTTAATTCAGATGAGCGATCAGCGTTGGCTGAGATTGAGGCTACCACTAGCATTTTAAAGCTCGTTACACGGATTACGGGCATGCGGTTTGCCGGGATTGCGAAATTCACCGAAGCAGACTGGGTCGTCTGCTCAGCTTACGACCCGCTGCATATGGGGATAGAGACGGGTGATACGCTAGCGCTAGAAATCACGCTTTGCAGCGAGCTCCGGAGAGACCCTAAGGCGCTTTTTATTCCTAAAGTCAGCGAAGACGGCAGGTACTCAAGTCGTGCGGTAGTTAAACGGTATGCGATCGAAAGCTATGCCGGCGTCCCTATCTTCCTTCCCGATGGACGACTATTTGGTGCTCTATGCGCCCTGGATTCGCGCTCAATATTATTTGAAGATCCAGATCTGGAGGAGACTTTGGTTTTATTTGCGAGGTTGATCGGATGCGTTTTTTTCACTAATCCGCTGCTGAATTAGACACGTCGCAGCCACTGGCTGAATCCGTGGCATCCATCGGCCTTTCCGCTTCCCCTATCGAACAGCTTGACCCGTTCATCGGCGATCTGCCGATCACGCACCTGTGCTCACCGAACTGCCGGACCCTCTGCTGAGGACTCGGCGGGCGGAGTGAAAAAGCAGGCATGAACAGCGGCGATGAACGCCTGGTGATCCTGGATCAATGTGGCGGTGTGCATCATCGATGGCCAGCGCTGACCCTATTGAGGAGGAAGTCGGGATGATCCCCCGTAAAAGTCCCCACGCATGAAAAAGCCGAACGGGTAAGCGTTCGGCTAAGTCATTGAATAATATGGTCGGGACGGAGTGATTCGAACACTCGACCCCTAGCACCCCATGCTAGTGCGCTACCGGACTGCGCTACGCCCCGACTAGGCGTGTTACTGGGTTCGCTTCGTGACGAAGCGATCCGGAATATACCGCAAGCTTTTGAAATGTGGAAGTATTTTAAAAGCCGGAATTACTTTTTCAAAACCACCAGCACATCTTCGAGCTCGGAGATCATCTGGCGGATCAGTTGCTTGTATTGGGTGGTGTCGTCTTTGGCTTCATCACCGGACATGCGCTGGCGCGCGCCGCTGATGGTGAACCCCTGGTCGTACAGCAACGCGCGGATCTGTCGGATCATCAGCACATCCTGGCGCTGATAATACCGACGGTTCCCGGTGCGTTTAACGGGGTTGAGTTGAGGAAACTCCTGCTCCCAATAGCGCAGCACGTGCGGTTTTACCGCACAGAGCTCGCTGACTTCACCAATGGTGAAGTAGCGTTTGCCTGGGATGACGGGTAGCTCGTCGTTATGACTTGGTTCCAGCATAAGCCTCAACTCGGGCCTTCAACTTCTGCCCTGGACGAAAGGTGACCACACGGCGAGCCGTGATCGGGATTTCTTCTCCCGTTTTTGGATTGCGGCCAGGCCGCTGGCGTTTGTCCCGCAGGTCAAAATTGCCGAAACCGGACAATTTGACCTGTTCGTTGTCTTCCAGAGCGTGTCTGATCTCTTCAAAAAACAGCTCGACCAATTCCTTGGCTTCGCGTTTGTTCAGACCCAACTCTTCGTACAGACGTTCCGCCATCTCAGCTTTCGTCAAAGCCCCCATACGTCACTTCCTTAACGTGGCGTTCAACCTTTGTTCGAGCGAGGTGAGGATATTTTGTGTCGTGGTATTCACCTCATCGTCATTAAGAGTGCGCGATGGATGCTGCCAGGTCAAGCCAACTGCGAGGCTTTTTCTATGCGGATCAATACCTTTACCCTGATAGACGTCAAATAGCCTGAGGTCTGTCAGCCATTCCCCTGCATTTTCACGGATTACGTCCAGAACGGCAGTGGCGGCCACTTCGCGGTCGGCGATCAACGCCAAATCGCGGCGCACTTCAGGGAAGCGCGACAGCTCGCTGAATTTAGGCATTTTGCCCGAGGCGACTTCAGCCAGGACCAGTTCGAACACGAAGACCGGACGGTCGAGACCGAGGGTTTTCGACAGTTCAGGGTGAATGGCACCGACGAAGCCCACCAGGCGCCCTTCGCGCTCGATACGTGCCGTCTGGCCCGGGTGCAATGCCGGATGGCTGCCAGGAACGAAGGTGAAGGCATCCAGAGCACCGGCAAAGCCCAGCACCGCTTCTACGTCAGCCTTGACGTCGAAGAAGTCCACGGCATCGCGGCCCTGCGCCCAGCCTTCCGGCAGACGGCTACCGCACACCACGCCAGCGAGCATTGGCTCTTGTTTCAGGCCGTCGAGCTGGCCGACAAAACGCAGGCCGCTTTCGAACATACGCACGCGATCTTGCTGACGGTTCAGGTTATGGGAAAGTGCTTTCACCAGGCCTGGCCACAGGGACGAACGCATGGCCGCCATGTCGTTGGAGATCGGGTTCGCCAGCAGCAGCGGCTCGACGCCAGGGTTGAACAGCTCGAACTGTTTAGGATCGATGAAGCTGTAGGTCACCGCTTCCTGGTAGCCACGGGCAACCAGCAGACGACGCAGCTCAGGCAGGTGCGCACGCGCCTCGGCCTTGGGTTGCGGCGCCAGGCGCGCTTGCGGGTAACGAACCGGCAGGCGGTTGTAGCCGTAGAGGCGAGCCAGCTCTTCGATCAGGTCGACTTCCAGGCTGATATCGAAGCGATGGCTTGGCACTTCAACGGTCCACTGCCCTTCCCCGCCTGCGGAAATACCCAGGCCGAGAGCGGATAACAGTTGCTCGATTTCAGCCGGCGCGATGACCAGGCCGAGCATCTGCTCGACACTTTTGGCGCGCAGGGTGATCGGCGCAACGGACGGCAAGTACTGCTCGCTGACGGCTTCGGTGATCGGACCCGCTTCGCCGCCGGTGATTTCCAGCAGCAGGCCAGTGGCGCGCTCCATGGCTTCACGCGCCAGCTTCCAGTCCACGCCGCGCTCGTAGCGGTGCGACGCATCGGTGTGCAGGCCGTAGGAACGGGCCTTGCCGGCGATGGCGATCTGGTCGAAGAAGGCACTCTCAAGGAACACGTCGCGGGTGGTCTCGGACACACCGCTGTGCTCGCCACCCATCACGCCGGCAATCGCCAGGGCGCGGGAGTGGTCGGCGATGACCAGGGTGTCGGCACGCAGGCTGACTTCCTGGCCGTCGAGCAGCACCAGCTTCTCGCCTTCTTCCGCCATGCGTACACAGATGCCGCCGTTGATTTCGGCGAGGTCGAACGCATGCAGCGGTTGGCCCAGCTCCAGCATCACATAGTTGGTAATGTCGACGGCCGCGTCGATGCTGCGCACGTCAGCACGGCGCAGGCGCTCAACCATCCACAGCGGGGTTGGCTTGGACAGGTCGACGTTACGGATCACACGACCCAGGTAACGCGGGCAGGCGTTTGGCGCCAACACGTCGATCGGGCGTACTTCATCGTGTACTGCAGGCACGGCGGCAACCACAGGGCGGGTGACCGGAGCGTTGTACAACGCACCCACTTCACGCGCCAGGCCGGCCAGGGACAGGCAGTCGCCACGGTTCGGGGTCAGGTCGACCTCGATGCTGGCGTCTTCCAGTTCCAGGTAAACGCGGATGTCCTGGCCCACCGGCGCATCGGCCGGCAGTTCCATCAGGCCATCATTGCCCTCGCCGACCTGCAGCTCCGCCTGGGAGCACAGCATGCCGTTGGACTCGACGCCACGCAGCTTGGCTTTCTTGATCTTGAAGTCGCCTGGCAGCTCGGCACCGATCATGGCGAATGGGATCTTCAAGCCCGGGCGCACGTTAGGCGCTCCGCACACGACCTGGAAGGTTTCCGCGCCATTGCTGACCTGGCACACACGCAACTTGTCGGCATCGGGATGCTGCTCGGTGCTCAGCACCTCGCCCACTACGACGCCGCTGAAAACGCCGGCCGCCGGAGTGACGCTATCGACCTCAAGACCGGCCATCGACAGACGAGCAACCAGCTCGTCGCGATCTACCTGCGGGCTTACCCAGCCACGCAGCCATTGTTCACTGAATTTCATCCTGCTCTCCTAAAGATTCGTTACGACTAGCGAAATTGCGCGAGGAACCGCAAGTCGTTGTCGAAGAACAGACGCAAGTCGTTCACGCCGTAACGCAGCATGGCCAGACGCTCAACGCCCATGCCGAAGGCAAAGCCCGAGAACTCTTCTGGATCAATGCCGGACATGCGCAGCACGTTGGGGTGAACCATGCCGCAGCCCATCACTTCCAGCCAGCCGGTCTGCTTGCAGACGCGGCAGCCTTTACCGCTGCACATCACGCATTCCATGTCGACTTCAGCGGAGGGTTCGGTGAACGGGAAGAACGATGGACGGAATCGCACCGCCAGCTCTTTCTCGAAGAACACCCGCAGGAATTCTTCGATGGTGCCTTTGAGGTCGGCGAAGTTGATATCGCGATCAACCAGCAGGCCTTCGACCTGGTGGAACATCGGCGAGTGGGTGATATCGGAGTCGCTGCGGTACACACGGCCTGGGCAGACAATGCGAATCGGCGGCTTGTTCGCTTCCATGGTGCGGACCTGTACCGGGGAGGTATGGGTGCGCAACAACATGTTCGCGTTGAAATAGAAGGTGTCGTGCATCGACCGGGCCGGGTGATGACCTGGGATGTTGAGCGCCTCGAAGTTGTGATAGTCGTCTTCGACCTCAGGGCCTTCGGCGATACCGTAGCCAATGTGGGTGAAGAACTGCTCGATACGTTCCAGAGTCCGGGTGATCGGGTGCAGACCGCCCGAGGCCTGGCCACGGCCAGGCAGGGTTACGTCAATGGACTCGGCGGCGAGCTTGGCCGCAAGATCGGCCTCCTCGAGCGACGCCTTGCGCGCATTGAGAACCTCTGTGACACGCTCCTTGGCGACGTTGATCAGCGCACCGACTTGCGGACGCTCTTCAGCCGGCAAATTCCCCAGGGTCTTCATCACCTGAGTCAATTCACCTTTTTTGCCAAGGTAGTGAACCCGGATTTGCTCCAGGGCATTTACATCTTCAGCGCTTTGCACTGCCTCAAGGGCTTGAGCAACGAGCGCGTCCAGGTTTTCCATGTACAGACTCCAGATACAAAATAGGGGAAGAGCTTGAAGGCTCTTCCCCTATTTATGACGTTTACCACCGAGGACCACAGGAGTAGCCCAAGGTGACTGTCGGGGGTACTTAAGCCAAGGTGGCTTTAGCTTTCTCGACAATCGCAGCAAACACCGCTTTTTCGTTCACGGCCAGTTCAGCCAGAACCTTACGGTCGATTTCGATGGACGCTTTTTTCAGGCCAGCGATGAAACGGCTGTAGGACAGACCGTTAACACGTGCACCGGCGTTGATACGAGCGATCCACAGAGCGCGGAACTGACGTTTTTTCTGACGACGGTCGCGGTAGGCGTATTGGCCTGCCTTGATTACCGCTTGCTTGGCAACACGGAATACGCGTGAACGCGCGCCGTAGTAGCCTTTAGCAAGTTTCAGAATTTTTTTGTGACGTTTACGGGCAATGACGCCACGCTTTACACGAGCCATGAGTTACTTCCTCTATTCTTGATCCAAAAATTAACGAAGGCGCAGCATGCGCTCGACTTTTGCCACGTCAGACGGATGCAGCAAGCTGCTACCGCGCAGTTGACGCTTACGCTTGGTCGACATTTTGGTCAGGATGTGGCTCTTGAAAGCGTGCTTGTGCTTGATACCGTTAGCAGTTTTCAGAAACCGCTTAGCAGCACCACTTTTAGTCTTCATCTTTGGCATGTTCGGATACTCCGCATTCAGTTGATAAACATAATCAGAAGGCCTGCCGTGCCCTGTTGATTACTTCTTCTTTTTCGGGGCGATGACCATGATCAGCTGGCGTCCTTCCATCTTAGGATGCTGCTCGACGGAACCGTACTCCAGCAGGTCAGCTTCAACCCGCTTGAGGAGTTCCATCCCCAGCTCCTGGTGGGCCATCTCACGGCCGCGGAATCGCAAGGATACCTTGGCCCTGTCCCCATCACTCAGGAAACGTACCAGGTTGCGCAGTTTTACCTGGTAATCCCCTTCCTCCGTCCCTGGACGAAACTTGATTTCTTTTACTTGAATCTGCTTCTGGTTCTTCTTCGCTGCGGCAACCTGCTTCTTCTTTTCGAAGATCGACTTGCCGTAGTCCATCACCCGGCAAACGGGTGGGATTGCATCGGCGGAAATTTCCACCAAGTCCAATTTGGACTCTTCAGCAATACGAAGCGCTTCATCAATCGAGACGATGCCAATCTGCTCGCCGTCAGCGCCAATTAACCGAACCTCGCGTGCCGAGATATTCTCGTTGATCGGGGCTTTCGGTGCAGCTCGTTTATCTTGTCTCATTTCACGCTTAATAATAATTACTCCGAATCTGGGCGACCACGCCGGGAAACCGCTTGCGCGAGGAACTCAGCGAACTGGGCGACGGGCATCGAGCCCAGGTCAGCACCTTCACGAGTACGCACAGCGACAGTCTGCATCTCGACTTCCCGATCTCCGATAACCAAGAGATAGGGAACCTTGAGCAAAGTATGCTCGCGGATTTTAAAGCCGATCTTTTCATTTCTCAAGTCGGACTTGGCACGAAATCCGCTTTCGTTGAGTGTTTTTTCAACTTCAGCGGCAAAATCTGCCTGTTTATCAGTGATATTCATGATCACTGCCTGAGTCGGCGCCAGCCACGCAGGGAATGCACCCTCGTAGTGCTCGATCAGGATCCCGACGAACCGTTCGAACGAGCCGAGGATCGCCCGGTGCAGCATAACCGGGTGTTTACGGCTGTTGTCTTCGGAGACGTATTCGGCTCCCAGACGGATCGGCAGGTTAAAATCGAGCTGCAGGGTACCACACTGCCAGACGCGGCCAAGGCAATCTTTCAGCGAGAACTCGATCTTCGGACCGTAGAACGCGCCCTCCCCCGGCTGCAGGTCGTACGCAAGCCCCGCACTGTCCAGCGCTGCGGCCAATGCAGCTTCGGCGCGATCCCACAGCTCGTCGGAGCCGACGCGCTTTTCCGGACGAGTGGACAGTTTCATCTCAACTTCGGTGAAGCCGAAATCGCGATAAACGTCCATGGTCAGTTTGATGAACGCCGCGGATTCGGCCTGCATCTGCTCTTCAGTGCAGAAGATGTGGGCGTCGTCCTGGGTGAAGCCACGCACACGCATGATGCCGTGCAGCGCACCCGACGGCTCGTTACGGTGACAGGCACCAAACTCGGCCAGGCGCATCGGCAACTCGCGGTAGCTCTTCAGGCCCTGGTTGAACACCTGCACGTGGCATGGGCAGTTCATTGGCTTGATGGCGTAATCGCGGTTTTCCGACTGGGTGGTGAACATGTTGTCGGCGTAGTTGGCCCAGTGCCCGGATTTCTCCCACAGGCTGCGGTCAACGACCTGGGGAGTCTTGATCTCCAGGTAGCCGTTTTCGCGCTGAACCTTGCGCATGTACTGCTCGAGCACCTGGTACAGGGTCCAGCCGTTGGGGTGCCAGAACACCATGCCCGGCGCTTCTTCCTGGAGGTGGAACAGGTTCAGGCGCTTGCCGATCTTGCGATGGTCGCGTTTTTCGGCTTCTTCGATGCGCTGGATGTAGGCCGCCAGCTGCTTCTTGTCAGCCCAGGCAGTGCCGTAGATCCGCTGCAGTTGCTCGTTCTTCGCGTCGCCACGCCAGTAGGCGCCGGACAGCTTGGTCAGCTTGAAGGACTTGAGGAAGCGTGTGTTCGGCACGTGCGGGCCACGGCACATGTCGACGTATTCTTCGTGGTAGTACAGGCCCATGGCCTGCTCGTCCGGCATGTCTTCCACCAGGCGCAGCTTGTAGTCTTCGCCACGGGCGGTGAACACGTCGATCACTTCGGCGCGCGGCGTGACTTTCTTGATCACGTCGTAATCTTTTTCGATCAGCGCATGCATGCGTTGTTCGATGGCGGCCAGATCGTCCGGGGTGAAAGGACGCTCGTAGGCGATGTCGTAATAGAAGCCTTCGTCGATGACCGGGCCGATTACCATCTTCGCGGTTGGATACAACTGCTTGACCGCGTGGCCAATCAAGTGAGCGCAAGAGTGGCGAATGATCTCAAGCCCCTCTTGGTCCTTGGGCGTGATGATTTGCAGGCTGGCGTCGTTGGTGATCAGATCGCTGGCGTCAACCAGCTTGCCGTCGACCTTGCCGGCCACGGTGGCCTTGGCCAGGCCTGCACCAATGGATGCGGCGACCTCGGCTACGGAAACCGAATGATCGAATGAACGTTGACTGCCGTCGGGAAGAGTAATAGTTGGCATGGCGCCTCCTCTCCTAGTGGTGACCCCTACCAAAGGTCACGTGGGTTGGGATGAGCCAGTACAAGATCCAACACCAGGCCGTTCAGTGATGAACGCCTGCCTTACAGCGGCAGGAGCCTTTCGGCCAACCGATAATCGAACCAGAGTGACTGGAGTGAGCTAAAAAGAACATGGCAAGGCGGCAATTGGCGCGCCTGGAAATAGCCAAGCGCAAGATCCTAGCACAGATGAACGGTCATCGCGGGGCTGCTATCTTGCGTAAAGACAAATTCCAGCCTTTATAGCTGCAAAAGTGAACTTGAGCTGTACGCAATGCCTCAAACCCACTGAGAATCGCCGTTCGTCCTCGACCCAAAGGAGCATCCTCATGATGCGTTTTACCTCCACCCTCGCTCTCGCCGCTTCCCTGACCCTCCTTTCCCTCAGCGCGCAGGCAGCAGCCCCGTCGAACTGGCCAGCCGGTGCCCGTGACAGCTTCGTCAGCGATTGCAGCGCAGCCGCCAGCCAGAACGTGGACGCCAAAACTGCCAAAGCCCACTGCGAATGTGGCGCTGACAAGATCAACGCCGAATTGAGCACTGCGGAAATCAAAGAGCTCATGACCAACCAGAACGCCAGCCCGGAGCTGAAAAACAAGGCAGTCGCGGCTATTTCGTCCTGCAAAGTCGTGAAGAAAAAGTAAGATTTGCCGCTGATCTCACGGCTTTTTTGGCGGTAAAACAGGCTTAAAACTGCCGTTTCTCACAAATTACGCAGCTTTTACGGCTTTTTTTACCAGTTGATATTTCGAGCCAAAGCCCCGTAAATCGGGGCTTTCAGCCGGATCAGGCACTAAACGCAACGCTATTGATTAGCAAACAATGCCTTGGGGGGGCTCCCAAGCCGAACATTTCGACTATGATAGCCCGGTGTGCCCAGTTGGCCTGAGCAGCACAGCACTACTGAAAATATATGTTTCTTGGAGATACACCATGTCTAATCGCCAAACCGGCACCGTTAAATGGTTCAACGATGAAAAAGGCTTCGGCTTCATCACTCCTCAAGGTGGCGGTGACGACCTGTTCGTACACTTCAAAGCTATCGAAAGCGACGGTTTCAAAAGCCTGAAAGAAGGCCAAACCGTTTCCTTCGTGGCTGAGAAAGGCCAAAAGGGTATGCAAGCTGCACAGGTTCGCGGCGAGTAATTCTCCGCTGAGCTAAAAAAACCCCGTCCATGTGACGGGGTTTTTTATGGGCGCTGCAAAAGCCTTGAAAGACCTAGCCGCAATTGACTCGCGTGATCACCAGGTTGTCATCGGTGTTCAGGTTCAGGCGGTCGGAACGGTATTCCAGCGTGATCATGTCGTTAGGCTTGAGGATCCGTGCGTTCTGCGCACCGGCGCGGGTACGCGCCTGCTCCAGCAATTGGGGCGAAGCTTTCTGGCCGATGGTGAATTCGGCGGCCTTCGACTCACAGCGGCTATGACCGGTATCGGCCACGGCGGCGTCTTTGGCTGGCTCAGAGGCACCCGGGGTGCTGCAACCCGCCAACGCGAGTGCTGCCAACAAAGTACCGAATGATGCGAGCTTCCAAGGCATGAAGCCTCCTATGATAAAAAATGGACAGAGATCGTGCGACAGCGATTGGGCGGATTGGTTTCAAGACGTAAACCGCCGCAGGGCAAGTCTGCCTGACTCTCGACAGGCATTCGCCCGGTCAATCGTGACCAGATATGAACGAAATCAGTAGATGTCGATGTAGTCAGACGCCGGCTTCGGCCAATTTTCCT
This sequence comes from Pseudomonas sp. QC2, assembly GCF_002859085.1. Classification (NCBI taxonomy): domain Bacteria; kingdom Pseudomonadati; phylum Pseudomonadota; class Gammaproteobacteria; order Pseudomonadales; family Pseudomonadaceae; genus Pseudomonas; species Pseudomonas sp. QC2. The sequence continues at coordinate 46,028 of NZ_PKKS01000003.1, read as the reverse complement.
TCAGTGCATTGAAGATCTGCGTCACCCAGACTTCGTCGCTGGCGGCCACATTCCCTACGCATCCGGAGCCCTTGGCCCAGGTCTCCAGGCGAAACAGCAGCCCGTCGATGTCCACACCGCCCACCACCTTCCCTGAGGAGATATAGGCAATTCCGGCCTGGGTCACCCGCAGTTGGGCATGTTCGTCGTCATTAGCACTGGCAAGAAGCTGGCGCACATTCGCCAGCGTCAGGTTCTCGGGGTTGTTCAAGTCGATCTGCACGCGGTGTTCCCCGGCAATTAAACAGGCGGCCAGTGTCGCACAGCGCGACCGTCATTCCGAATCGCCTCATGCCTAAGTATCAGTGCCAAATACGATGCAAAATGGTTAACTGGGCCGGTAAGAACCGCGTTCCAGCGCACTGCCCAGTACTTTCAGCCCCGCGAGACAGTCATGACCACCGTAACGCTCCAAGCCGACATCAAAGCCAAGTGGCCCCAAGGACAGAGCTCCTACAGCCCCGGAAGCCCGGAGGAATTGGCGATCATTGGTATCGACCTGCTGGTCAAGGAGCTGGGTACACAAGCGGCGCAAGCGTTCATCGGCCAGATATTCGAGAAATACCCGGCCGACCACATGGGGGCACACAACCCCGAGCGCGAATAAGAACCGGCCGGCGAACGCCGACCGGTCAACACCTTACTTCAGACGCGCCAGGCGCTCGGTCAACAGATCGAAGAAGCCTTGGGCATCACCGTTCTCCACCCAGAACGCGTTCTTCGGTTGCTTCAGACCGTCGTACCAGTCGACGATGGTTTGGCCGAAGGTCGGGCCTTCCCGGCTGTCCACTACCACGTTGACTTCACGGCCGGTGAACAGTGAAGGCTTGAGCAGGTAAGCGACGACGGTCGCGTCATGCACCGGGCCGCCTGGAATACCGTAGTGCTCCATGTCGCCCTTGACGTATTCATTGAGAATATCGCTAACAACCTTGCTTGCGTTGTTCTTGAGGTCGGCGATCCCTTTCAGGCGGGCTTCGCTGGTCAGTACCTTGTGGGTCACGTCCAACGGCAGGTAGGTGAGCTTGACGCCACTCTTGAGCACAATCTCGGCCGCCACGGGGTCGGCAAACAGGTTGAACTCCGCCACCGGCGTAATATTGCCGCCGTTGAAGTGCGCGCCCCCCATCACCACCACTTCCTTGATGCCCTGGGTGATTTCCGGTGCCTGGGTCAGCGCCAGCGCCAGGTTGGTCTGCGGGCCGAGCATGGCGATGGTGATACTGTGAGGCTTGGCGGTGCTCAGGGTCTTGATCAGGTAGTCGACGGCATTGCCTTCAGCCAAGCCCTTTTTAGGCTCATGCACGGTGACACCGGAAATACCTTCCTTGCCATGGATGTTCTCGGCGTAGATCGGCGTGCGCAGCAGCGGCGCTGGCGCACCCGCGTACACCGGGATGTCCTCGCGCCCTGCCCATTCGCGGGCCAGGCGGGCGTTGCGGGAGGTCTTGTCCAGGCGCACGTTGCCGGCGACGGTGGTCAACGCACGGATGCTCAGTTCATCCGGCGAAGCCATCGCGAACAGCAGCGCCACCACATCATCAGCACCGGGATCGGTGTCGATGATCAGGTCGATTTTTTCCGCCGCCTGGGCGCTTGCAGCAGTGAGTGCGGACAAAAGCAGAACACTCCGGAACAGGTTTTTCAGGGTTGGGAGACCACGTTGCATAAAACACTCCTTGTCGTTGAGAACGTTAGAACGTTACGCCGGACACCAGCGCGATATTGCAGTAAGGCTGGCATTCGCCGGTGCGCACCACGGCGCGCGCCTTGCGGCTGAGCTGTTTGAACGCTTCATGGCTGACCAGGCGCCGCTCACCCAGGGCCGCCTCGTCGCTGAGCGTATTGAGCTCGTTCAGCGCCGGCGGCTGCTTGAGCAGGATTTCTTCGGCCAGCACATGGCTTTCCACTTGCATCTCGCTGAGCACGATGCGCAAGGTGCTGATGAAATCCGGGATGCCCTGGGTCAACGCCAAGTCAATCAACTCGACGCCCGGCGGCACTGGCAGGCCAGCGTCGCCGATCACCAGGATGTCGCCGTGTCCGAGTGAGGCGATGACACGCGACAGGGCGATATTGAGCAGAGGTGTCTTTTTCATGAGGGCACAAAACCTTGTACGTCGTGCAGCGTTGGAATAGAGGGTTGCGCGCCGGCGCGGGTGACCGACAGTGCCGCAGCGACCTGGCCAAAACGAATGGCCTCGGCCTCGCTTTTGCCATTGGCGAGTGCCGCAGCAAAGCCACCGACGAAGGTATCGCCCGCTGCGGTGGTGTCGACCGCCTTGACCTTCGGCGCCAGCAGGTGCTCAAAGCCCTGGCCGTCAGTAAACAGCGCGCCCTGAGCCCCCAGGGTGATGATGACTTTACCGGCGCCCGCCTGGATCAGGTGGGTTGCCGCTGCCTTGGCGCTGTCAATGGAGTCGACCGTCACGCCGCTCAGTGCGGTGGCTTCGCTTTCATTCGGGATCAGGTAGTCGATCGAGGCATACCATTCAGCCGGCAACGGAGCGCTGGCCGGAGCCGGGTTAAGGATCACCGTCTTGCCCAGTTCACGACCGCGCTTGAGGGCATAACCCACCGTATTCATCGGCACTTCCAGCTGGCAGACGATCACGTCAGCCGCTTGCAGCACCGCATCGAACGCCTGCAACGAGGCTGGCGTCAGTTCGCCGTTACTGCCCGCCACGATCACAATCGCATTCTGGCTGCTGTCATCGACCACGATGAGGGCCACGCCACTGGAGCCGTCTACGGTACTGACGGCTTGGCAATCGATGCCCTCCACCTGCAACGCATCACGCAATTGCGTGCCATAGGCATCGGTACCGACACAGCCAATCATCGACACATCGGCCCCCAGGCGTGCCGACGCTACCGCCTGGTTCGCGCCCTTGCCGCCGGGCACGGTGGAGAACGTCTGGCCGATCAAGGTCTCACCGGCACGCGGCAACCGGCTGGCGCGGGTCACCAGGTCCATGTTCAAGCTGCCTACTACCACTACTTTTGCTGGCATACATCAGTACTCATCAATTCGGTTCAGCGGTATTGGGCGAACGTACCGGCGACGGGCGCCGTCGACTCACGCAACACAATGCTCGGCGTCACGATGCGTTGATCGATCGGCAGTTGGGGTGTCGCAATTCTACGCAGTAACAGTTCGGCCGCCGTCTCGCCCAGTTGCACGATCGACTGCCCGACCGTGGTCAACGCCGGGTAGACGTAACGGCCCATTTGAATGTCATCGAAACCGATCACCGACAGCTCACCCGGCACCCGGATATTACGCTCGGCTGCCGCGCGCAATACGCCGAAACCTATCATGTCGTTGCTGGCAAAAATCGCACTGGGCGGGTTGTTCGCCAGTAACTGCACGGCGGCGGCATAACCGCCCGTACTGGTGAAATCGCTTTCCTGGGTGCGATTGGCCGCCACTGCCACGCCGGCCTCTTGCAGCGCACGGTGATACCCCGCCAGACGCATTTGCGCGACACGGGTATGGGCAGGACCGCCGACGCAAGCGATGTCACGGTGGCCCAGTTCGAGCAAGTGCCGGGTCGCCAGGTAGGCGCCCTCCTCGTGATCGATACGTACCAGGTCCACGTCTATGCCATCCAGCGCCCGGTCGACAATGACCATGGGCGTGCGCACCGCGCTCAAGCCGGCGGCCAGGCCACTGTCGTCGCCGCCAACCGAGGTCACGATCAAGCCGTCGATGCGCTTCTCCAGCAACACGCGCAAATAGCTGCGTTGCTTTTCCGCGTTATCGTCGGAGTTGCAGAGGATCACACAGTAACCGTTACGCTCGCAGTAATCCTCGATACCACGCGCCAACTCCGCAAAATACGGGTTGAGGCTGTTGGGCACCAGCAAGCCGATGGTGGCCGTGGTCTTCGCCTTGAGCGAACGCGCGACGGCACTGGGCACGTAGTCGAGCTGCTTGATCGCGGCTTCGACCTTGATGCGTACCGGCTCGCTGACCGGCCGTGTCTTGTTCACCACATGCGACACCGTCGTGTAGGAAATACCTGCAAGCGCTGCCACATCCTTGATCGTTGCCATGGTTCAGCCTCGCCGACTGGCGCGTTGGCTGCGGTAGGTATCGAGGACCACGGCAATCACGATCACGGCACCCGTGATGATGCGTTTCGTAGGTTCCGTGGCACCGATCTGCGCCAGGCCAGCGGCCAATACCGAAATAATCAACACACCAAAAAAGGTACTGATCACCGAACCGCGCCCGCCCATCAGGCTGGTACCGCCGATCACCACGGCCGCGATCACTTGCAGCTCCAAGCCTGAACCGGCGTTCGGGTCCGCCGCTTCCAGGCGCGAAATCTGGAACAACGCCGCCACACCGGCCAGCAGGCCCATGAGGCTGAACACCAGGATCTTGTACGGTTTGGGGTTGATGCCCGCCAGGCGAACGGCCTCTTCATTGGTGCCGATACCGATCAGGTAACGACCAAACACCGTACGCGTCAGTACAAGCTGCGCGGCGATGATCACCAGCAAGGCAATGATGAATGACGGCGAGATACCAAAGGCAATCGGGTTGGACAGCCAGGCAAACGAATCACCGATATAAGCGGTGCGCGAGCCGGTCATCTGGTACGCCACGCCACGGGCCATTTCCAGCACGCCGAGGGATACGATAAACGACGGGATGCGCCAGGCCACGGTGATCGAGCCGGTGATGGTTCCAGCCAATGCGGCACAGCCCATGCCCAGCACCGCAGCCGGTAACACGCTCCACCCCCAGCTGAGAATCGCCACGCTGACCGCCGATGCAGCCAGTGCCAGCACCGAGCCCACCGACAGGTCAATACCGCCGATGATCAGGATGAAGGTCATGCCCACCGCCAACACCATCAGGTCCGGAATCTGGTTGGCCAGGGTGCTGAAGGTGTCATAGGACAGGAAGTGATCGCTGAGCACCGAGAACAGCGCAATCATCGCCAGCAAGGCGCCGGCCAGGCCCAGGTAAGTGCCCAGGCCGTAGAAGTTGCCGCCCGTTTTACCGGGGGAAGTTGTGGTTTTCATGGGGTATCCCTAAGCACTGCGTCGTTGAGCAGCGCATCACGTTTCTGATAGCCGGCGAAGGCGGCGGCGAGCAATTCGTCCTGGGTCCAGCTGTCGCGCTCGAACGTCTCGATCAAGCGCCCGGCGGACAACACACCGATGCGGTCGCAGATCAGCATGAGCTCACGCAGATCGCTGGACACCACCACCAGTGCTTTGCCTTGACGGGTCAATTCGCCCAGCAAGGCATAAATATCGAATTTGGCACCGACGTCGATGCCGCGGGTGGGTTCGTCGAACAGCATCACCGAGCAGTCGCGCTCCAGCCAGCGGCCAATCACCACCTTTTGCTGGTTGCCGCCGGACAGTTCCGACACCAATTGCGCCGGACTGGAACTGCGGATGCGCATGGCATCGATCTGACGCTTGGCCAACGCCGTTTCGTCGCGGCTGTTGACCACGCCGCCGCCGGAGATTTCCGGCATGTTGCCCAGGGCAATGTTGGCGCTGATGGACTGAGTCAGCAACAGGCCCTCACCCTTGCGGTCCTCGGTGATCAGGGCAATGCCATGACCCACCGCGTCCACGGGCGAGCGAATGCTCACCACCTGGGCGGGCGAGCCGAGCGCCACAGTACCGCTATCGGCCAGGTCGGCGCCGAAGATCAGACGCAGCAATTCAGTGCGTCCGGCGCCGATCAGGCCGGAGATACCGTAGATCTCGCCCGCGCGCACTTCAAAGGACACGTCGCGGACCTTGTCCGAGCGCGTCAGGCCTTTCACCATCAAGGCCGGCCCACCGATGGTGCGCGGGCCCAGGTCAATGTGCTCGCCCAGCTCACGACCGACCATCAAGGTGACCAGTTGCTCGCTGTTGTAGTTGGCCATCGGCTCGACGCAGACCAGCTTGCCGTCGCGCAATACCGCAATGCGTTGGGCGACACGGGCCAGCTCTTCCAGCCGGTGCGAAATATAAATAATCGCCACGCCCCGGGCCTGCAGGCGGGTGATTTGTTCAAACAACATCTCGACTTCACGCGCCGTGAGCATGGCCGTGGGCTCGTCGAGGATGAGTACGTGGCAATCGCCGATCAGGTTGCGGGCGATCTCGACCATCTGCTGATGGCCTATCCCCAGGCTGCCAACCAAGGTATCGGGGTCGATGGCGTCCAGGCCGACCTGGGCCATGGCCTCGATCGCAGCCTTGCGCAATTGTTTGCGACTGATCCAGCCACAATGACTGGGCAGGTTATCCAGGAACAGGTTTTCGGCGACGGTCAGCGTCGGCAGCAGGTTGAGCTCCTGCATGACCATGCGCACGCCCAGCTCTTCGGCCTGGGTACGGCTGCCCGGCGTGTAGGCCTGGCCATTGAACTGCATGTGCCCAGTGGTCGGGGTGACCAGGCCGCCGATGATCTTCGACAAGGTACTTTTGCCTGCGCCGTTCTCACCGGTCAGCGCCAGCACTTCCCCGCGGTTGAGCGTCAGGGTGATGTCGGACAGAACCGGTTGGGCATAGGTCTTGCCGATACCGCTGACCGAGAGGACAGCGTTCGGGGCGGAAGATGACATAGGAAAATCTCCAGGCGCCCGCTCAGGACGAGCGGACGCTGTTGGGTGCTGCCAGGATTACTTCTTGAGGACGAGTTCGACCGGGGTTTCGATCACGCCATCCTTGGAGTCGACTTTCTCACCCTTGACCAACTTGAGCGCGTTCTGGATACCGAATACGGCTTGCTGGGCAGCAGCCTGGTCAGCGGTTGCCAGCACACGGCCGTCCTGCAACATTGGCTTGATGGCTTCGATATTGTCGTAACCCACGACCAACACCTTGCCGGCCTTGCCTGCCGCACGTACGGCGGAGACAGCGCCCAGGGCCATGTTGTCGTTACCGGCCAACAGGGCCTTGAGGTCCGGGTACTCGCTCAGCATGGCGGACGCCACTTTCTGGCCCTGGTCGATTTCCCAGTTGCCGGATTGGGTGGAGACAATCTTCATGCCGGCAGCATCCATCGCATCCTTGAAGCCTGCGGTACGTTGCTGGGCGTTGGTGGTGGTCGGTACACCTTCAATAATGCCGACCTTGTCACCCGAGGCCAGTTGCTTAGCCAGGTAGTCGCCCACCAGCCTGGAGCCTTTGCGGTTGTCCGGGCCTACGAACGGAATATTGAGGTTTTTGCTTTTGAGCACGTCCGGGTCCAGGCGGTTGTCGATGTTGACGACCTTGATACCGGCATCCGAAGCCTTCTTCAGCACGGTCACCAACGCCTTGGAGTCGGCGGGTGCGATGACGATAGCGTTGACCTTGGAGAGGATCATCTGGTTGACGATGTCGATCTGCGCGCTGGTGTCGGTTTCGTTCTTGATACCGTTGGTGATCATGTCGAAATCGGCGGCGTGATCTTTCTGATAGGCCTTGGCGCCATCTTGCATGGTCACGAAAAATTCGTTGGCGAGGGACTTCATCACCAGGCCGACCTTCGGTTTGGCGGCGGCGTCATCAGCAAATGCAGAGGAAAGAGGTAAAGCGGCGGATGCGGCAGCTAGCACAGCGACAGCGAGAAGACGTCCAGCAAATGGCAGCTTCATGGGTTCACTCCGATCTTATGATTATTGTGAGCAACGCTTGCACCGAAGAGCGCTTCGGCAGCCGTCCCACCTGGGTGGCTGATACGAGCTGTCACGATACTCCAGGAGTGTTCCGTGAAACATCTCGCAAACGTTTGCGTTATTCAAACTATGAGAACCTTGTCGAGATTTGTCAACGGTTGAAAACAGCCTTTCATCCAAGCCATCGAGCCCCGCCCTCTTGTCCTGCAAAGGCAGCCGCTAAACATCGCGCGCGCCCGGTCGTTCTCTAAAACGACAGGCTGTACGTGGCACTCACGCCTTAACCGAGTACGCACCGTCCACTTTTTCGGACAACCGAACGCAAGGCAGTCCGATGTTCGGAAAGCCGGACGCCTACTGGCGCCGTCGCCACAAAACATCAATATAATCTGTTTTAAATCAATAAGTTGTTTTATATCCGCGAACACAATCAGCCTGGTACAGATCCTGCTCTACCCCATCACCTCGTGGCATTCAGAACCGCCCGGGTGTTCTAGATGAACCTGCTACAGCACTCATCAAAAACCAGAGAGAAAAATAATGAAATCTGCACTGAAGACTTTTGTTCCGGGCGCGTTAGCCCTGCTGCTGCTGTTCCCCGTTGCCGCCCAGGCAAAGGAAGCTGAAACCAAGACCAAACTGTCCAACGTGGTGATCCTCGCCACCGGCGGCACCATTGCCGGCGCCGGCGCCAGCGCGGCCAACAGTGCCACCTACCAAGCGGCCAAAGTCGGCATCGAGCAATTGATTGCCGGTGTTCCTGAGCTTAGCCAGATCGCCAATGTGCGTGGCGAGCAAGTGATGCAAATTGCATCCGAAAGCATCAACAATGAAAACCTGCTGCAACTGGGTCGCCGCGTCGCCGAACTCGCCGACAGCAAGGACGTGGACGGCATCGTGATCACCCACGGTACCGATACCCTGGAAGAAACCGCCTACTTCCTGAACTTGGTAGAGAAGACCGACAAGCCAATCGTGGTGGTCGGCTCGATGCGCCCAGGCACTGCGATGTCGGCGGACGGCATGCTCAACCTGTACAACGCCGTGGCTGTGGCAGGTAGCAAAGATGCGCGCGGCAAGGGCGTGCTGGTTACCATGAACGACGAGATCCAGTCGGGTCGCGACGTCAGCAAGATGATCAATATCAAGACCGAAGCGTTCAAGAGCCCATGGGGCCCGCTGGGCATGGTGGTTGAGGGCAAATCCTACTGGTTCCGCCTGCCGGCCAAGCGTCACACCATGGATTCGGAGTTCGATATCAAGAACATCAAGAGCCTGCCTGATGTTGAGATCGCCTATGGCTACGGCAACGTGAGCGACACGGCCTACAAGGCCCTGGCTCAAGCGGGCGCCAAAGCCATCATCCACGCCGGTACCGGCAACGGCTCCGTTTCTTCCAAAGTCGTACCCGCCCTGGTGGAACTGCGTAAGCAAGGTGTACAAATCATTCGTTCTTCCCACGTCAATGCCGGCGGCATGGTATTGCGCAACGCCGAGCAGCCTGACGACAAATACGATTGGGTGGCTGCCCTCGACCTGAACCCACAGAAAGCCCGCATCCTGGCAATGGTCGCCCTGACCAAGACCCAAGACAGCAAAGAGTTGCAACGGATGTTCTGGGAATATTGATTCCCGGTGACACCTTGGCAGGGGCGGTTTACCCGCCCCTGCTTCCTCGCAAAAAACCCTCGATACATACACTTTCGCCCTACATAAAATTGCCTGATCTGCTGTCAGACGAACTCCTTGAAGTTTAAGCAGTTGCGAAATCGCCTACAGTTAAATACTGTATGTGCGTACAGCAAACTAAGGAACACTCCGTGGCAAAGTCCTCTTCCGCAGTGCCAACCCCGCCCGATGCCTACCAACGCCTGGCAATCCGTGTGCAAAAGATCATCAATTCGACCAACGCCCAGAAAGCCAAGGCGGCGTTGATCTTCCGCTTGCCGGATGAGCCAGAGGATGAGTGGGCGCGTTTGCTGGAGGAAATCGCGGAGAACGACAACGTCACCCTCGCCTATCGGGACGACGGTGGTGTGCAAATTTTCTGGGTTGTACCGAAGGAAGATTGATTCAATGAGTGTCCGTTTTATCGCGGTGTGCTGCCTGTTTTTCGCCGTCACCGCCCACGCCCAGGCCCCCCGAACGTTCAGCGAAGCCAAGAAAGTCGCCTGGAAGCTTTACGCCCCACAATCCACCGAGTTCTATTGCGGCTGTAAATACACCGGCAACCGCGTGGACTTGAAAGCCTGTGGCTACGTCCCACGCAAAAACGCCAGCCGCGCCGCGCGCATCGAATGGGAGCATATCGTTCCAGCCTGGCAGATCGGGCATCAGCGCCAGTGCTGGCAGGACGGTGGGCGCAAAAACTGCACGCGCCACGATGACGTGTTCAAGCGTGCCGAAGCCGACCTGCATAACCTGGTGCCGAGCATCGGCGAAGTCAACGGTGACCGTAACAACTTCAGTTTTGGCTGGCTGCCGGTGCAAAGCGGGCAGTACGGTTCATGCCTGACCCAAGTGGACTTCAAGGCCAAGAAGGTTATGCCGCGCCCCTCCATCCGTGGAATGATCGCCCGCACCTACTTCTACATGAGCAAGCAATACGGCTTGCGCCTGTCAAAACAGGATCGCCAGTTGTACGAAGCCTGGAACAAGACCTACCCGGTGCAGGCCTGGGAGCGCCAGCGCAACCAGACCATGGCGTGTGTGATGGGGCGTGGCAATGAGTTTGTCGGCCCGGTGAACCTGAAAGCCTGCGGTTGAACGTGGGCGGGACTTGCGCCCCGCCAGGCCGTTACTGCGCGGTTTTATGCTCAACGACCTCTGAGATCGTGTCAGTTTTCTTGGCGCGCGCCATCTTCTCGTTGAGCAGCGTCTGCTTGGCCTCAGCCTCAGCCTTGGTTGCGAACGGCCCTAGCAGGACTTCGTCCTTGCCGTCCACTTTCACGATGTAGAAATTGAAACCGTGCTCCAGCAACCAGGCCGTCAGGTCGGTGATCGCCTGTAACTTGTGGTCAGGCGGGCCTACCCACACGTCCCATTCCTGGGCGGCAATCGCACCGGTCTGGGGCTGGCTTTCGGTCACGGCAGGCTTGGCCTTGGGCGCCTCGACGCTTTTGCCTTCACCGCAACCGGCCAATGCCAACACCGCAATTGCCATCGCTACTTTACGCACTGCCCTGCTCCTTAAAAGATAAAGAGGCGACTTTATCATTCACTGTCTATTCTGGCCGTCATAAACGTTGGCTTAAACAATGCGAATGATGTATCGCAGACCTGTATGATGCCGCCATGGGAATTAATGTCGCCTCTATGCGTCCTAAAAGAGGCAGTCACAGGGAAGCGCTTAGCAGTAAGCTACACACATCCGACACCTGCCCTGTCTGAAACATGTGTCCTTAAAAGTAATCAAGGAGAAGTCCATGCTTATACTCACCCGCAAAGTTGGTGAAAGCATAAACATCGGTGATGACATCACGATCACCATCCTGGGCGTCAGCGGCCAGCAAGTACGAATCGGCATCAACGCACCCAAGGATGTTGCCGTGCATCGCGAGGAGATCTACCAGCGCATCCAGGCTGGCCTGACCGCTCCGGACAAAAACCAGACGCCTTGAAGCCCCCTCAGTAGCCAGCCCTTTCGTTCACTGTAACGGCTGGCGAAAACGCCTTCGGACTGATCTTGTGTTGTTGCGTGATTGACCTCGCCGATGTGTTCATCTTCATGGAAAGATGAAACTGTCTTCACGCCTGGAACTTGTTGTTTCATTTACAGCCGAATCTCCTGACTGACACCCCCGCCATTCGTGTGCATTCAGGAGCACGTCGATGAGGCCTACGAACGCACCACCATTTGCCTACAGGTCTTGGATGATCGCCTTATTGATAGGGCTGGCCTTCCTCGGACTGGCTTATGCCTTAAGGTGTGCAATAGAAGACACGGGTTCTGCCGAACCCCACTCCTGGCTGGACCTGACGCTGATGCTCTGCGGGTACCTGTTCCTGTTTTGTCTCAAGCCTATCCAGAAGACCGTGCAGCGTAGATTGTGTCGACGGACTAATGGACAAACGACACGCTGAAGCGTCGTTCTCCGTAATTAGATCACCGGTATTTACAGCGCCACAACAGGACCTATGCTTGGGCGTGCCCCCTCCGTAAAAGGCGCGCAAGCAGATGGACACCCTGAGTAAATCCCAAATCGAATCAGCACTGGCGGCCCGCCTGCCCAGCTATCAAGTGACCTGCACGTTGCACGCCGACGGGACTCTTTCAGCCGTGCTCAGCGGCCCGGAAACCGACCATTTCGCAATTACCGGAATCGTGCGCGCGCATTATCGTGGTGCCGAAGCGATTGCGCGGCTGGCGAATGAAATCCTCAGGGAGATGGTGCTGTCACGCCAGGGCATTAGGAATAATCGAATGCACCCCCCCGACCCAGCCAGCCAGGAACAAGGCCGAGACCGGTAACGGGCTCGGCCTTTTCGTATCAGCCCACCGCGTTCTGCACGTACAACAAGCCTTGCGTGTCGCGCTGTACGTTTAGCTGCACGTAACTGTCAATCGAAGGATGTTCGGTAACCATCGGCGTGTGATGCGTCGACGTCACGACCATCACATCCGCCCCCGCCGCCTCTCCCGCACGAATGCCCACCGTCGCATCTTCAAATACCAGGCACTCCTGCACCGGTACACCCAAACGTTGCGCACCCAGCACGTAACAGTCGGGGTTCGGCTTGCCGATGGCCACATCTTCGGCCGTGACCAGCACCGCCGGCGGCGCAATGCCCGCCGCTTGCAGTCGACGCAACGCCAATTCCCGGGGTGCAGAGGTGACCAGCGCCCATTGGTCACCCGGCAAGCTGCTCAGAAACGCGACGGCGCCGGGAATCGCTACAACCCCCTCGACATCATTGAGTTCAGCCTCGGTAATCCATTGCGCCTCAACCTCGGGGTCGACGCCAGGCAGTGCCTGGCGCGTGATGGTGTCAATCGCGCGGGCACCGTGAATGGTCTTCAAAAACGCTGCCACCTCCAGGCCATGGCGTTCAGCCCAGATGCTCCACACCCGCTCGGCGGCGGCGATGGAGTTGAGCAAAGTCCCATCCATATCAAACAGAAAGGCACGGTAACGGCGGTTGAATACGGCGGGACCTCGGATCGACACTGTGCGGTTCCTCATAGGCGGTGACAAATGATGAGCCCGGTGCAATCTACGGATCACGTCGGTGCTTGTAAACGCTACCGACATCGATTGCATTACAGGTTTGTAATCAAGCTGTAAGTCTTGTCGGCCCCCTCACTTCATACAGTGGAGTCGTCAGTCGCCCTCACCGGATGACGCCACTTCCTACTGATGAAAAGGGGTACCCCATGAAACCTGCAAGCAAACTCTGCCTGATCGCCGCCAGCCTGCTGATGCTGGGCACGGGCACGGCACTGGCCGGCACTGTCGCGTCGGTCAAAGCCAATAACGTAGTGCTGGTGCACGGTTCCTGGGCTGACGGCTCCAGTTGGTCCGAGGTGATCACCCGCCTCCAGGCCGCCGGCCTGCACGTCACCGCCGTGCAGAACCCGCTGACCTCGGTGGCCGACGATGTCGCCGCCACCAAACGTGTGCTGGACCAACAGGACGGCCCTACCGTGCTGGTCGGCCATTCCTACGCCGGTACGGTAGTAAGCGATGCCGGAGTCGACCCGAAAGTCAGCGCCCTGGTGTACGTGGCCGCCCGCGCACCGGACGCCAATGAAGACTTCGTCGCGCTCTCCGCCCAGTACCCGAGCATGCCGGTGCGGGCTGGCATTGAAGATCACGACGGCTACCTCACCTTGAGCCAGGACGCCTTCCTCAAGTACTTCGCCGCCGATGTACCGCAGGCCAAGGCCCTGGCGTTGTACGCCGTGCAGCAACCCATCACCAAGACCCTGTTCAGCGGCCGCACCGTCAATGCCGCCTGGCACACCAAGCCGTCCTGGTATGCGGTGTCGGCGAATGACCAGACGATCAACCCGGACCTCGAGCGCTTCCTCGCCAAGCGCATGAACGCCACGACCATCGAGTTGCCGTCGAGCCACTTGTCGCTGGTGTCCCACGCCAAGGAAATCACCGACCTGATCCTCGAAGCCTCTGGCCGTCCGCCCGAAGCCCTGCATTAAAAAACACTGCATTACAAACTTGTCATCCTCCTGTTGGTTGGCTGTTCGGGGCGCCTGGTTACTGTGAATTCACCGCCACGAACCGGCGGCCCCCCCTTTAAAAGAGAGACCACCATGAAACTGTTTATCCTCGGCTTTGCCGCGTTACTCGCTACCGGCTCCGTACTGGCTGCTGAACCGGTGATCCACGACAAAACCGGCTTCTTCGTACACCTGGACGTGGCCAAAGTGCTGTCGAGCACCGACACCTACGGCCAATGCGGCATCGTCCCGGCGCGACTCGACTATCTGGACAGCCAGGGCCGCGAGCACGTGCTGGATTACCAAGTCCAAGGCATCGGTTGCGCCAGTGACAATTGATCGGGCTACACTTGCGCCACGCACTGAGACAGGGCACTTCCCATGAACATTCTCGTCGTCGAAGACGAACCCAAGGCCGGCAATTACCTGCTCAACGGCCTGCAGGAACTCGGCTACTCCGTCAGCCTCGCCCGCGACGGTGTGGACGGCTTGCACCAAGCCCTTGAAACGCCGTTCGACGTCATCGTGCTGGATGTGATGATGCCGAAAATGGACGGCTGGGAAGTGCTGCGCCGTTTGCGCAAGGAAGCCGACACGCCGGTACTTTTTCTGACGGCCCGCGACGACATCGCTGACCGTATCAAGGGCCTGGAACTGGGCGCCGATGACTACTTGATCAAGCCCTTTTCCTTCGCTGAACTGGTAGCACGCTTGCGCACACTGACCCGCCGCGGGCCAAGCCGCGAAGAGGAGCAGTTGCAGATCGCCGACCTGCAAATCGACGTGCTGAAGCGTCGCGTCACCCGCGCCGGCACGCGCATCACCTTGACCAACAAAGAGTTCGCCTTGCTGCACCTGTTCGCGACCCACCAGGACCAGGTGCTCTCCCGCTCGCTGATTGCATCGCGGGTGTGGGACATGAATTTCGACAGCGACACCAACGTGGTAGACGTGGCCGTGCGGCGCCTGCGCTTGAAAATCGACGACCCTTTCCAGCTCAAGCTGATCCACAGCGTGCGTGGCATCGGCTACCGTTTCGATACCCAACCATGAATAAGCGCCGTCACTACTCCCTGACCCTGCGCTTGGCGTTAATCTTCGCCCTCCTCGCCTTCGCGCTGCTGGCGACCCTGGGTGTGGCGCTGTACCGCGAGCTGGAGCGGGAGTTGATCATGCGTGACGACGCGGCCTTGATCAACCGCATCGATCAATTGCGCAACCTGCTCAATGACAGCAATACCCTGGACCTGATCAAGACCAAGCCGGAACTGTTCCAGAACATGCTGGGCAACCGCGAGTCGGTACTGAGGATTGTCGCACCGGGGCAAAAGCCGCTGCTGACGGTCAACCCTGGCAATATCGAACTGCCATCCGTGCCTCCGGTCCCCAAGAACCACGCACTGACGTTCGCCGACGTGCACCATTTTCCCAGCATCAATGGCGTGCCCTTCGCCACCGTCGCGGCCTCCATCGACTCCGGCGACCTGGGCAGCCTGCAAGTCACTACGGGACGCCTGATGACCGAGCGCACCGCCGTGCTCGCCAGCTATCGCTTGAGCGTTTATATCCTGGCGAGCATGGCCGCAATCATCCTGGCCGTGGTGGGTTACCTGCTGGTTCATCGCGGGCTTTTGCCATTGCGCCGTCTGGCCCGGCACGCCCAAGGCATCGGCGTCGGTAACCTCGCCGAACGCCTCGACAGCCACGGCGCACCGAAAGAACTGCTGCCGATGATCGACTCGTTCAACACCATGCTCGAGCGCCTGGCCAAGGGTTTTGTTCAACTGGGCCAGGTGTCCACCGACATGGCCCACGAACTGCGCACGCCCATCAACAATCTGCTGGGAGAAACCCAGGTCGCGCTGCAACAGAGCCGTAGCATCGAGAGCTATCAGCAACTGCTGGCGTCTAATGTCGAAGAACTTGAACGCCTGGCGCGGATGCTCGACAACATGCTGTTCCTGGCCAGGACCGACCCGGCCAGCGCGCTGCGTCAGCGTCAGGAGCTGAGTGCAGCGGATGAGGTAGAACGCATCGCCGACTACTTTGAAGGTTTGGCGGGTGATGTGCAGATCAGCATTCACGCCGAAGGTGAAGGGGTGATCTGGGCGGAGCCGATGCTGCTGCGCAGGGCCCTGGCAAACCTGTGCGCCAACGCCATTAAATATGGTGCGCCGTGTACTGAACTGGTGATCCAGGCGGTGCCCAATGCCGAAGGCATTCACCTGAGGGTCAGCAATCGAGGCGAAACCATTGCAGCCGAGCACCTGCCGCGACTGTTCGAACGGTTTTACCGAGTAGATGAGTCACGGGAACGCTCGGCTCAGTCCAACGGACTGGGCTTGTCGATTGTGGCGACCATCATGCAGCTGCATAACGGACGGTACAGTGTGAGCAGTGAAGCGGGGGTCACGTGCTTTGAGCTGTTCTTTCCACGGCGGGAGGACTCGCCGTAGAAGGCTGGTGTTATTTTGCAAAGGTTTGCCTCTTAACGTTGGACTCACGCCACACTACGCTCGCGTCTCAAGCACATTCTGGCTCAAGGCTGAGCCTGCAACAGCGAACATGGAGATTCAGGAATGGAAATACGATTGGGTGTAATGGAAAAGGGGCTGGCTGAGATGAAAGAGAAGCTGATCACCGTTTCGGGCCGGGCAGACTCCATGGATAAGCACTTCGCTTCCAAGGCAGACCTGGCAACCACTGAACTGAACCTTATCAAGTGGTACGTGGCAACCGCATTCGCAATGACAGGCCTGGCTTGCGCCATCACCTTCGGGCTCACCCGACTGTTTGCCGGTTGAGACGCGTCGGGCCGGTCAGCTGACCTGCCCGCCCGCTTCTTTCGCATCCACCGGCGTTTGCCACGCCGCCAGTACGGCGGCATGCAATCCGGCGACCATTGTCTCCAGCGCCATCGAGGGCCGCTGCGAACCCATCACCTGCTCCGGCAGATACGGTACATGGATAAACCCACTGCGTACGGCCGTCGCGGCCAAAGCATGCTGCAATAAATAAAACACCTGATTACACACAAACGTGCCGGCCGTCTGCGATACCGAGGCGGCAATCCCCGCCCCGCGCACGGCCCTGACCATCGCCTTGATCGGCAGGGTCGTGAAATAAGCCGCCGGGCCGTCAGGCGCCACCGCCGTATCAATCGGTTGCTCGCCCAGGTTATCGGGAATGCGTGCATCGTTGACATTGATTGCCACCCGTTCGATGGAAATATCGCTCCGCCCCGGCCCCAGACCGGTAGCGATCACCATCTCCGGATGCAATTCGTCGATCAACTGGGCCAGGCGCGCGCCCGCCGTGGCAAACGCGCAGGGCAGTCGACGCGCAATAATTTGCACATCATCAGCCAGTTGCCCCCCCTCCAATTGGCGAACCGCCTCCCAGGACGGATTCACCGGGTCTTGATCAAAGGGCTCGAAACCCGTCAGCAGTACGATTCGCATCTCGGCCTCACATCAACAGATAAAGCAGCACAATATTGACCACCAGCATCATCAGCGCGGTCGGCAGCTGGGCCTTGATCACCGCGTTCTTGTCGGGCAGTTCGAGCAACGCCGCCGGTACGATATTGAAGTTGGCAGCCATAGGGGTCATCAGGGTACCGCAGTAGCCGGAGAACATGCCGATGGCTGCCATCACTGCTGGATTGCCGCCGTAGATACCCACCAGCACTGGCACGCCGACGCCGCCGGTCATCACCGGGAAAGCCGCGAAGCCATTACCCATGATCACTGTAAACAACGCCATGCCCAGCACGTAGACCATCACCGCCACTAACTTGAAATCCAGGTTGATATAGGTCGTGGTCACATGCGCGACAGCCGTACCGACGCCGGCCTCGTTAAACAGCAAGCCAAGCATCGCTAACATTTGCGGAAGCACCATGGCCCAGCCCAGGGCTTCTGTCAGGCGCCGGGATTCGCGCAAGGCTTGCACCGGCGTATCGCGGGTCAGCCAGCAGGCCAGGCCAAGGGCGATCAGGCAGCCGATACCGAGGGAGACGAAGGTGGTGTTTTTCGGGTCCAACAGCGGTACGCCGCCGATCTCGGTGTGCTTGAGCACCACCGAGCCGATCACCGTGGTCAGCGGAATGGCCAGCGCCGGGATAAACAGCTTGTGACCCAGCCGACCGGCACTGGCACGGGACGCCTTGTCATGCAGCTCGACATGCGTGCCACGGCCGACACCGCCTAAACCTGCGATCAACGCCATCACCACTACGCCAGCGCCAATGACCACCGACGGCAGGCGCTCCCCCACCAGGAATGGAATGGCGAACAACAGCCAGAACAAAGCAGTGGACCAGCGTTTAGGGTGGGTCCTGTCCAACAGGATCATACCCGCCGTGATCAGCAGCAGAACCCCGGCCAGCCAGTACAGGTATTGAATGGAAATGATCATTGCGCGGCCTCCACAGCCGTGGCGGCCGGCGTCATCTCACGGGTCAACCGTCGGTCGAACCGATGCAGGCGAATGGCATGGATGATGAAAGCGCAGATCGCCGTAGGAATACCCCACACCGCAATATGCAGCGGCTCCACATCAATTCCCGAGCCGAGCAGGAAGGTGTGCATCAACGCGATCGCACCAAAGGCGACAAAAATATCTTCACCAAAAAACAGGCCGACGTTGTCCGTCGCGGCGCACATGGCCAGCACCTTGTGACGCAGTTTGTCCGGCAGTTTGCCGTAGCGCTTTTCCGCCGCGCCCTCAGCCATCGGTGCCAGCAGCGGGCGCACCATCTGCGGGTGCCCGCCCAGGCTGGTCAAGCCCATGGCCGCCGTGGATTCACGCACAAACAGATAGATGATCAACAAGCGCCCCACGGTGGCGCGCTCGAACCGTGCAATCCAGTTCTGCGCATGCAGGCGCAACCCATGGCGCTCCAACAGGCCGATGACCGCCAGGGGCAATAACAGAATCAATTGCAGGGCACGGGTCTGAAGGAAGCCATCGCCCATGGTGGCGAGGATTTTTTCCAGCGGGAAATGGGCGGCAAGCCCGGTGGCGATAGCGGCGGCGGTGACCACCAACAGCGGGTTAAAGCGCAAAACGAAGCCAACCACGATCACAAGTACGCCGATCAACGGCCATAAGTTCACAACAGTTTGCATGGCGGTGAAGTCCTTAAGTGCGCGCTGCGGCGCCATTACAGCAGGATGTGAACAAAGGGTTCACAGCAGGAAGTGGCGTGCAGTCGGCTCGGTTTTTTATTGTTGACCCGAAAGGGTGAGCGTCAGTGGCGGCAACTTTGCTGCCTGAGAGCGGGAGGTGTCCAACAAGAAAAGTTGTTGCTGCGAACCAATAAATTTTGTGGGCGATTGAAGCGCGCGCATGTAACGAGATGTGGACAGACCAGCAGGGATTCGCGCATCTTAGCGCCGCCTGTTTTATGAGGCGTGCGCCTCAAATCAGCACACGTCTCCCCATTACTGTTATGGATATGGAAATTCTATGAAAACCCAAAAGGTCCTGATCGCGCTCTCCTGCGCTGTGGCGTTGTCCATGCTGGGCGGATGTGCCGCCAAGGTCAAAAGCGGCGGCAGCGTCGCACTGGCCATCCCGGAAGCCGCCAAGCAAAACCTGGTGGTCAGCATCAAAGGCGACAGCCAGGTCGAGCAAAACCCGGACTGGAACCTGCTGACCCGTGACTGGAACAACGCACTCCAGGTGGAAGCCCGCCAGGCAGGTTTCAATGTCACGCCAAGTGCCTCGGTGACGCCGAGTGGCGAAGAGGGTGTCGGCATCAGCATCAATGTGAGCAAGTTCCGTTACATCGAACCGGGCTCGCGGTACGTCGCCGGAGCGCTGGTCGGCAACGCCTGGGTGTTCTCCCGCGCCGACTACTCAGACCTGAAGACCGGCGCGCCCATTGGCTCGCGCACCTACGACACGTCATCGTCCGCCTGGGAAGGGATTGCCTCGGCCATGACACAGAAGCAAGTACAGGCCATTGCCAAGCAGATGATCAGCGACATCAAGAACGCCAAGGCCAAGTAAACCGTCACCGAGCGCGCATGTCTCGAATGTATCGGGAAGCACATCGGTTTGGCGTACAGGCGGCTTGAAGGGGTGGTGGTCGTTGAACCGGTGTTGCTGCAGATTTTCCTCGGAGATAGCGGCTGAGACGGCCACCCGGTATTGTCAGGCCCAAGCGACCTTCACTGAACAAGGGCCTGCATCGGTGACTACACCCCATTCAGATACCCGCGCCGACACCGGCCTCAGCGTACAAACCCGCCTGATTGCCTTGGTGGTCGCCGTGACCTTCTTCATGGAAAACCTCGATGCCACGGTGATAGCTACCGCCCTGCCGACCATGGCATCGGCCTTCGGCGTGACGCCGGTCGACATGAACATCGGCATCACCGCCTACCTACTCGCCGTGGCGATCTTCATACCGCTGTCCAGCTGGATCGCCGACCGATTTGGCGCGCGCCGGGTATTTGCCGGTGCGATCATCGTTTTCACCCTCGCGTCACTGCTTTGCGGCCTGAGCCAGAACCTTGAGATGTTCGTGTTTGCCCGCGTCCTGCAAGGCATCGGTGGCGCGCTGATGGTGCCTGTGGGGCGTTTGGCGGTGCTGCGCAATACCGACAAAAAAGACTTGGTAAAAATGATCGCGATCATCACCTGGCCAGGGCTGGTCGCACCGATTCTGGGTCCATTGGCAGGTGGCTTGATCGTCACCCATGCCTCGTGGCCGTGGATCTTCTACGTGAACCTGCCGTTAGGCGCATTGGCATTGATCACCGCGCTGTGGTTGGTGCCTGAAGGCCGCGAGGCCAGCGTACGCAAGTTCGACGCCAAGGGCTTTGTGCTGCTGGCAGGCGCCTGCGTGGCGCTGCTCGGCGGGCTGGAATGGCTGGGCAGCCAAGCTGGCGAAATGCTCATCCCTGGCGCCGGGCTGGTGGCGGCAGGCCTACTGCTGTCGGTGTGGGCAGTGCACCATTGCCGGCATTACCCCGATTCGTTGTTGCCGCTGGAAACCCTCTCCATCAATACCTTCCGCGTCAGCATCTACGGCGGCTCACTGTTCCGCCTGGCCATCAGTGCCCTGCCCTTCCTGCTGCCGTTGCTGTTCCAGGTCGCCTTCGGCTTATCGCCAGTGGACGCGGGTCTGTTGGTGCTGGCGGTATTCGCCGGTAACCTGGCGATGAAACCCTTTACCACGACCCTCATGCAGCGCTTCGGGTTTCGCAAGGTGCTGATGCTCAATGGGGTGATCGGGGTGGTGTCAATTGCAGCCTGCGCCTTGTTCACCGCGCAGACGCCATTGGCAGTGATTGCAGCGGTGTTGTTCGTCGGCGGCCTGTCACGCTCGATGCAGTTCACCTGCTACAACTCGATTGGCTTCGCCGACGTGCCGAAAGCGCGGATGAGCGAAGCGTCGGCGTTGTTCAGCATGTCGTTCCAACTGGCCATGGGCATGGGCGTAACGGTGGCGGCGTTGTTGTTGCGCGCGTCCATGAGCGTGCAGGGGCATGACGTTCAAGCCCAGGTCACGGATTTTCGGGTAGCGTTTGTCGGGGTCGCCGTGTTGGGGATGTTGGCGCTGGTGGACGTGTATCGGTTACCGGCGCAGGCGGGGGAAAGCGTGTTGACGCGACGTTGAGTGAGCCAACTCGGTGGGTGGCGCTGTGCTTCAACGTTTATCGTGAACGTCAGGCGGCCAGGCGCTGAAGAAAAAAATCACCGCGGGGATCATCACATAGAGCCAGTGGCTGCTTGGGTACGCAACCAGTCCGATGATCCACGTGATCAATAAAGCACCGCCAGTTCGTCGACGGCGATTTGGGGTGAACCACTCTTGGAACGATTCAAGTCTTTTACTCGCCATTACCACTTTCCTTTTTGGTTAGGCGCTGCATTAGATTACCAATTCGCAGACAACAAAAAAGGGCCCAACTTTCGGTGAGCCCTTCTAGACCGTCCAGCAGAGCGGATTTTGTTTGGTAGGCGCGATTGGACTCGAACCAACGACCCCCACCGTGTCAAAAAGGCTTGGGGTGTTTTCCAAATTGTTGAAATTCTTGACTTTCTGCCATGGTCGATGCATGAAAAAAAACGCTATGGGATGTGAAGAGTCAATAAGTTGCGTGCGTGCTTTTCCAAAACGTCGTCCCCCAAAAAGACTGTTTTTCATTAGGCACATCCACAGCACGTCATCGCCCAAAAATACAAAGCATAAATGCAAGAATTGACAACCCTCGTAATCAACTGCAGTCATATTGCTTTCAAGACTCTGGCTCACACCAAGATAACTATGGTTTAGTCAATCATCTGACAGATCATCACCTCCATCAGCGGTCGCGCTGGGACAAATACCAACAAAACGCTTACTGACGGTTGCAGAACTATGTAAATGCGGTTTTCTTCCCGCCGAAGGAAGCAGTAGCAGGTACGGGTCTATTAACTGCGTTGCAGTACGGTTGCGCCGACATGATGTGCCGGCTGGCCCCCTGAGTCGTCGGCCTCGACTCATCATACAAATACCAACAGCAGTAAGTGATTACCGGGATAGTCGCCACATAAACTGTACGCAATACTTCCTTTCCCTGTGAGGTGCAGTACCAACACGGGCCACCAATCCGAGCGAGGCTAGCCTGCCCGTATAGGTCATTCTTTGAGGGTGAAGATGTCTTCAAATCGCCATCGCTGAGCACACCGACTACCAATGCACTTGCATTCGCACATTCCCCCCTGCGATACCGCTAACCACAACAGGGCTACTCCCTCATAATCTTCGCCATGCATCAGCATGATAAGCGCACAAGCCTGCGTTGTGCTAATCGTCTCGCTACTTTTGTCTCGCTGATGGCAAAATGGTACAACCTACAAACTCACCGTTCTTGTGGCAGAGTGCTGGCACCCTTCCGGTTGTCCCTCGTTAATTTGTGCCTTACTAAATCAAGGAAGAAAAGCAATGATCAGATTAAACCGGGGGCCCGTCCCAGATATTCTAAAATCCGAACGCGCTAATAAACTGCGAAGGGAAGCTGCAGCTTTTTTTTCCCAACCAAAAGAGCAACGCACGCAAAAGCGCTTCGAGTTTCAGAAATACGCAGCGCAGTTAAACAATGACATACGCAAGGCGCTTACCGAATGCTTCCCTAGTAAATGTGCCTACTGTGAGACCCCGATTGAGAAGCCCGAGTTGGAGTTGTTTCGCCCTCGGCAGAACGCCAGTAACCTAGACGGTTCTGTCGATGATGATAGCTATTGGTGGCTCGCGCATGAGTGGTCGAACTACCTGCCCGCTTGCTCTCCCTGCAATGCCTTAAAAGGCTCGCGTTTTCCCGTCGAAGGCCTGCGCGCAGGACCAGGCTCGACAGCCATCAGTTTGGCTGAAGAAGAAAGGCTACTGCTTGATCCTTGCGAAGATGAGCCATCGTCCTTGCTGCTTTTTCTAGAAGATGGTCGTGTTACAAGTGAAGACTTTCAGGGAAAGGTGACAATCGATGTACTTGGGCTCAATCGGGAGTCTTTGGTTGACGCCCGCCGTCGTGATCTGGAAAACCTGAAGCAAATCTTATCGGTACAAAAAATTGCCTTCGATACCCCCAATTTGGTAAATGATCTTCTCAGTGTAATGATTGCGGGCAACAGTCCTTACAGCGCCATGCGTAGACAGTTTGTAACTACCTGGGCGAATGATGAAGCACTTGCTGGGCCACAAACGAACAAGCTACGTCAACAATTGCAGCATCATCGAGGTGCAGTACCTGGAAGCCTCGTCGCCAGCTTAGAAAGCTTAAAACTAGCGGCGGAACGTCTCACTACTGCCACCGTGGGGATGGAGTCTTACTCAGTACTCGACGAGCGCATATCGAGAAATTTCTACCGTAATAGCCGATTTATTGAACACTTCCAGCTGACCAACATCCGCTCATGCGAAAACGTAAACCTGCAGACCTCATTGGGAGCAGGAGGGTCGGGAACATGGTTGATGTTGCTGGGTGAAAATGGAACCGGCAAGAGCACTACCCTTCAGGCTCTTGCTTGTGCACTAGCAGGACAGAGCGCAGTTGACGACCTCAATATCAAGGCGTCTGATCTGCTTCGCAGCGGCTGTGAAACCGGTGCAGTAAGTGTACAGCTTTCAAGTTTTTCCAAACCTATCGTCATGACACTTAACGCAACCGACAACAGCATTATTATCGACCCTCCTGAGCCGAAAGTCATGGCCCTGGCGTATGGCGCAACCCGGCTATTAACCCGGAACAAGAATGCAACCTTGCCTCGAACATCCGTACACATTGCCAACCTCTTCAACCCGTTTGAGCGCCTAAGTAATGGTCGTCCTTGGTTGTACCAGACCGACGATCAAGAATTTGACCGGGTGGCACGTGCATTGTCGGCCCTTTTACCTCGCTCTGATGGGGCGCACTTCTTTCGTCAAGATGACGAGATCGTTGTAGAGTCCGCCGGCATACGTGACACCCTAGAGGCACTCAGCAGCGGTTACCAGGCAGTGCTTGCCTTGGCATTAGATATCATGAGCGTAATGCGACGGGGCTGGCAAGATATGGCCTCAGCTGAGGGAATCGTGTTAATCGACGAGATTGACGCCCACCTGCATCCACGCTGGAAAATGCGCATTATCCAACGCCTACGCGAGGTATTTCCTCGCCTGCAATTCATTGCCACCAGCCACGAGCCACTCACACTGCGCGGGTTGGAGCGAGATGAAGTCGCGGTACTGAAGCGCACGCTGAGTGGATCAGTGAGAATCATAACCGCAGATACCGACGATCTACCCTCCCCTCGAAACATGACCGTGGGTCAATTACTGACCTCTGACTTCTTCGGCTTGAATTCAGCAGAAGACCTCGAAATGGATACGCTTTTTGAGGAGTACTATCGACTGCTCGCTTTGAAGGAGCGAACTGCCGCCGATGAATTGCGCCTTGAAGAACTCCGAGAGGAGCTCGAATCAAGTCGACAGCTAGGTTTGACTGAACGTGAGCGTTTGGTATTCGAAGCTGCAGATGCATACATTGCGGAACGGGCTGCCAGGCGGCAAGCACTGCCGGAACAGATAAAGAGCGATGCGCAAAACCTCCTGCAACAGCTGTGGGCAAACCTGGATGAGGCCGCTGACTCCAAGTCACCCCGAAAACTGGGAACTGACGAGGACTCATCGTTATGATAAGGGTTGAACGAGCGAACTGCCCGCCTAGTTTGAACGGACCTGACTCAAAAGGTGATCAAGAACGAGCGGCTGCGATTCGTGCGCAAGCCGCGGGTCAAAAAGCGAAATTCAAAGCTTACAAAGGGGCTGATGTCGTTAGGGCACTGCGCGAGATGTTCAATAAAAAATGTGCCTACTGCGAGTTCAACTACGCCGCTGGTTCCTCCGAAGACATTGAACATTTCCGTCCCAAAGGTGCCGTAGTCATCAATGGCCAGCTCAGTAAACCTGGGTATTACTGGCTAGCCGCCGAATGGAGTAATCTCCTACCATCATGCATTGACTGTAATCGCAAACGGGAAAAGGAATTCGCTGACCCCAATCAAGCATCATCTGGAAAAGCTAACCTATTCCCTATCGTGGATGAAACGCACCGATGGAGGAGCCACATCGTTAACAACGTGATGGAACAACCCTTATTACTCAACCCCTGCGATGATTACCCAGAGCAGCATCTGGAATTTTTGAGCGAGGGTTTGGTACGGCCAGCAACCGACGATGCCGGACAAAAAAGCTTGAAAGGAGAGACGTCAATAGAGGTCTTTGGTCTATTGCGCAAAGATCTTGTTGACCAACGAGCAGCCAAACAACTCATGATCAGAGCTGCGATCGAGCGCGCCTTAAGGGCCGCCGAGATCGCCGCATCGACCACTGACGCTTCGACAAAGCAGGATATGACGGAGATGTGTGAGGATCTACTGAAGGACGCTCGCACTCACCTGAACAAACAACAACCTTACCTAGCGGCAGGCGAGGCGATATTCCGTGAATATGGAATTCCACCCCGACTCTAGCTTGATCGCTCAGATTATCGCCTGCACAGAATGACTAAAGCGATAAACCCAAGGGGCAAGTAAGCTTGATGACCGTAACCAAGCGTCCCGAACAAGAATGGCCTGGCGCTTACAACAAGCGCTATGCCAAGTCAGCCAACGATGGGCATGGCCTTAACAACAACGCCCGCACCGCACTGTTATCCCGAATGCCCAGCAGTAAACCCACCTGTGACTCATCCGCCCTCTGGTATACAGCAACCTCGCCACCGTACGCCGAGCATCCCGGCTACTCAGCGACGGTAGCCCAGAGTGGCGAAACAGTTGGCGCAATGCCTCCTGCATACCACGACAGCGATGACGCACCAGCCCATTGGCCTCAGTCCGTCGCAGCAAGTACGTCATACCATACGGATTCAGGAATAACAGTCTGTCTGGGCATACCCAAGTAATCGTCACTTTCGCCTAGGCCGCGCCTGCGCCGATAGCGCTCCTGCAAGTACTCCATCAGCGCACCGACCATCCGGGGATTGTTGAGGTACAACGATTGCGCCTTGCCATTATGGCTTGCTTCCGCCCGCAGCTCGCTGATGTTGCGGATTTGCCCCGTAGCAGTGACGCAATCGCGCACCTTCAACCGTACCAGTTCCAACGGCCGCAGGCCTGTGGTGAACAACAGGTAGAATAGCGCTAGGTCATGTGCCGCCTGCGCCGAGCACGCCGCTAGTTGCAGAGCAGGAAGCGACTAAGGGAGCACGTAAGAAATTCAGATTTGTGGACGTGGCGTCAATCAAATCGATGTAAGTGGCTCCATCCAACTAAAACACATGATTTTCGGTTGTTGTAGGGCTAGCAGGTAGCTGCCATGCGTGCCGCGACAAAATCGGGGCTAGCTTCGACAACAATTTGTAAAACTCTAACAGCGTTTTAAGCTTTACCCACCTTTACTGCGGCAGGAATAGCCAGCACCACCAAATTCTCATCCTCAGTTTTAACCAAAAAAGGTGTGTCGCCTTTAAAATTCATATAGTGAGCAACTGTTAGTCGATGTTTACCATCAGCAACCAACCATGCATTCTTGGACGAGTGTTTAAGCAAAAACATTGGCGACAATGATTTATTGTGAAGCCAGTGACTTATAACACGAGCAATCTTTTTTGAGTCGTGAGAATTTTCCCACAAGGTATTACCCTCATACACCGACGGGTCGTACAAGCCACCCCAAACATCCTCAAAGGGCGCAACAAACAATGTTAACCCAGAGCTAACCATCTCATCATCCAAGTCGTTATAACAAAGAAACCCATCACCAGTATCCCACAAGGGATCAACGACCGGAGTATTTTCCTTATAATCGGATACTAACCTCTCTCCTTCTAAAAATTTATCCACGGCTACTCTACGAGCCTCGAGCCTTTTGACAGCATCAACTTTAATATCCAAACAAACCTCAACCTCACCGAAAATAATATGCAACAACCGAAAAACACGTAATCTACTTAAACGAACACCAATAGCAAATATGAAATCTTTATCTCAATTGAGATTGACCTGCCTGATGAAGGACACATCAAAAACAGACTCTATTAATAATTCGCAACCAATCGGCCGGTGTGTTCACCGCTCACTTACGTATGATCGGCAACTGGCTTAGCCGCAAGACGGCATACCTGACTGCATAATCGCCGAGCCTATACATCCATTACCCTCCTGGACTACCCTCTGCTTCATAGACGTCTCCAGCCTATGCTAAAGCATAGATATCACCACGAAAACAGGTGCAATTCACTCAGCCGCGTGGCTGCAGTAGGCCGAGCAGGAAGTCTGTGAGCAAGTATGGCTTGTCGAAACAGGCATCGATGAGTGTATGAACGAATAGCGTACCGTCATCCAAGACGAAGGGGATAGCAGAACGGTCGATCTTGAAGGTCTTCAGGCGCTTACGAGCATTACCTTTCTGGCTGGGATCAGTGCCACGCAGATCAAACTCTTCGAGGGTGTAGAAAATATACTCATGGTCGATATGCGAAACGTGCAGCCGTCCGTCTTCGACGAAATACTCCAAATGAATCAATTGGGTCACTGCGCAGTCCTCGAGGAGCTCCGGGACTTGAGCGACCTCTTCGAAGGTCATACTGTTTGCAGTGATCGAACACCAGATTTTGTCGCCGCTGCCTTGCGCATAGAAGGTCGAAACTGAAGGCTGTAAGGCAGTTCCTTCGGCCGATATATCGCAAGTGCGTAGAATTGTACGAGCCACTGCTCCGATTGGTTGGTGGACTACATTATCCAGCGTCAGCGGCTGCCAGATGTACTCGATGCCGAACGATACGAAATACCGTTTGTCCGTTTGCAAAAAAGAATGGTCGCTGGTTAACAGGGCTAGATCTTCGATCAGACCGTCCTTACGCAGACGCTCGAACAGCTCGAGTATGTGCTTTGGGGTGTTAATGAACAGTTGCACCTGCCGTTGCAAGTCTAAAATCCTGCTGGGCAGGCCTATCAGCAACTCTGTATCGGCAGTAATCGAGTACAGATTGTATTTACTGTACTGCGTGTCACTCTCCAGCAGGTCGACGTCCGCAGCTTTGTAGAATTGATAGAGCAGCGTGTCCTTCTGTGGCGTCCGTATGAACCTGCTCTGTTCACGTTGCTCCGTGAGGTGGTCCTCATAAAGGGTGCGCAGCAGTTTGGTGAAATAGTAGTTTTCTCCGCACTGACGAGCGCTGAAATCCTTTGCGGCCACCAGAATAGAGCAAAGATCGGCGAAACAGCGCAAGGCATCTTCGCGCAGGGTACTGGCACACAGCTCCTCAAGCTTCGTCTCAATCAACTCGATAGCGGAATGGTCGTAAATGGGATCAAACCGCGCCAGCTCGAATTTAAGCCTGTGACGTTCGAGACGCAGGATGATGTCGATGAAGCCAGCCTGCTGCACTGCATCCTTCAGCCAAGGTATGGCTTTTTCGAACAGTATTGGATCGTCATCCAGAAAACACTGGGTGATCAGGTCGCTTCTGACGTCGCCACTGAAGTCGCCTTCCAGTATGCGCAGGCTTTGCGCTTCGTTTATTTCCGTAAGGTTGTCGAAGTGCTCTAAGACTACAGTCGGTAGTTTCATGATAGAGGGTTCTGAACAATGGGCGCACATGCGCAAAACACAGGGATTATGCAGGACGTGAGTTATCCACGCTAAATAAGTTTGGCCGTAGGCACCATCCTCGCCCTCCTGACTAGCCCTCCACCGGATTGGCCTCAATTAATGTAGTCGCGACCACTCCCCTCGCCTTGCAAGGGCAATGCCGATAATCTTTATGTCCTCTTCGCTGACATAGCGGGAAGCAAGGGTTAATGAGTGCTGCTGCAGCTCTGTGACGAGTTCGGCAAATACCGCGCCTTTGCTATCTGGGATGTTCCACTTCCGTTTCCCCCTGGTATACGAGCAAGAAGATCCCACAGCTTGAGCGGATGTTTCGAAGATATCCCCACCTGGTTCTCGAGGCGCTCGAACAGCCCGGACCCACTCCCTTTGTCAGCCAGCTTCAGCTCGAAGGGCACCCAAACGGGAAGTATTGGCGGTACCGCAACCCGGTCACGGGCGTGATGACCAGCATCAACCACCCACTGGAGGAGGCAATCAAGCTGGCAACGGCGGCCAACCTCAAGTTCGCCGAGCTGATCGTGGATGACGGATCGCTCCTGGCCGTGCTCACCGGCGACCGCCTACCAATCGTGAGCAACCTGCTCACACGCTTCGAAGAAGAATGGCTGCCGGATCGTTCCTACGCCGCAAGTACCCTCGAGGAGATCAAGTTCAAGTTTGAGCGGTACCGGCAGGACCTGGGCGACCGACCGATAGGTCAGCTGGATGTGCTGGCCATGGCCGAGTACCTGGATAACTTCAGCAACAACGCCTACACGAAGCACCGCGGGCTGTGGGTGCAGATCTTCGCCTTCGCGGTGGCCAAGGGCCTGGCCGAACGCAACAACGCCGAGCTCACACTGGTGAAGAAAGAGGCCGAGAAGAAGCGCCAGCGCCACACGCTCGACGGATTGAAGATGATCATCGATGCCGCGACAACACCGCCATGGCTGAAGCGGGCAATTCGCCTTGCCCTGGCCAGCCTTCAGCGCCGGGATGACATCGTCACCTGGCTGAAGTCAGCCGCCGACATGGAGAAGAACACGCTCACAGTCTCGCCCGGGAAAACCCAGGGGTACGAAAACCCGGTGCACCTGAAGATCACCATGGGCGCAGCGCTGCGGGAGGTGGTCGGGGAGTGCCTGCGATCGCCACTCGCATCGCCCTACCTTATCCACTACAAGCCCAAGGCCCGCCGTCGGGAACAGATCGACGCCAAGGACCACTGGACGTCCGTGACGCCGGACTACTTGACCAAGGAGTTCAGCAAAGCCAGGGATGCCGCGCACGCTTACGACCATGTTCCGGCTGGCGAGCGCCCCACTTTTCACGAGATCCGCGCATTGGGCGCGTGGCTGTATGAGCAGCAGAAATTCCCACAGGAGTACATCCAGGCGCTCATGGGGCACGCGGACGAGAAGATGACGAAGCACTATCAGGAGGGGCACGACGAAAAGAAGATCGAGTACCTGGAGGTGGGCGCCGAATTGGCGTTCTGAGGTGGGAGTTTTGCAAAAGTTTTGCAAATCACAAGCAACAAAAAAGGGCCCACCTTTCGGTGAGCCCTTCTAGACCGCCCAGCAGAGCGGATTTTGTTTGGTAGGCGCGATTGGACTCGAACCAACGACCCCCACCATGTCAAGGTGGTGCTCTAACCAACTGAGCTACGTGCCTGCTGTGAGGCGGCATTCTACGGAATTCCGGAGGGGTGTCAACATCTTTTTTGCAGCTAACCCTATGAATATGCGAATTTTTTATTTGCGTGGAGCACACCTGTGGATTTCGGGTGGCTGGCAGGCAATTTTCAACTCAGGTAGGATCGGCGCACTCGTAAAAAATATAAAACAGAGGTTGCAGGATGGCGAACACCCCCTACCCCCAGTCGTATTACGCCGCTTCCGCGAATGCCGTTCCACCTCGCCCCGTGCTGCAAGGCGAAGTCGAAACCGATGTGTGCGTGATTGGCGCCGGCTACACCGGTCTTTCCAGTGCTTTGTTCCTGCTGGAGAACGGTTTTCGCGTAACGGTGCTGGAAGCCGCCAAGGTGGGTTTTGGCGCCTCAGGCCGCAACGGCGGGCAGATCGTCAACAGCTACAGCCGTGATATCGATGTGATCGAACGCAGCGTCGGGCCCAAACAGGCACAGCTGCTGGGGGAGATGGCATTTGAGGGCGGCAGGATCATCCGCGAGCGGGTGGCCAAGTATCAGATCCAATGCGACCTGAAGGACGGCGGTGTGTTCGCCGCGCTCAACAGCAAGCACATGGCCCACCTGGAGTCACAGAAGCGCCTGTGGGAGCGCTACGGCCACACGCAACTGGAGTTGCTGGACGAGCGCCGTATCCGCGAAGTAGTGGCGTGTGACAACTATGTGGGCGGTTTGCTGGACATGAGTGGCGGACACATCCATCCCCTCAACCTGGCACTCGGCGAAGCGGCAGCCGTGGAGTCTCTGGGCGGTACGATCTACGAGCAATCGGCAGCGGTGCGAATCGAGCGCGGCGCCAACCCGGTGGTGCACACCGCCGAAGGCAAGGTCAGGGCCAAGTTCATCATCGTCGCAGGCAATGCCTACCTGGGCAATCTCGTGCCAGAGCTGGCGGCCAAGTCGATGCCGTGCGGCACACAAGTGATCACCACCGCCCCCTTGGGCGACGAACTGGCAAAAACGCTGCTGCCGCAGGACTACTGCGTCGAAGACTGCAACTACCTGCTCGACTACTACCGCCTCACCAACGATAAGCGCCTGATCTTCGGCGGTGGCGTGGTGTATGGCGCGCGCGACCCGGCGAACATCGAGGCGATCATCCGGCCGAAGATGCTCAAGGCGTTTCCGCAGCTCAAGGACGTAAAGATTGACTACGCCTGGACCGGCAACTTCCTGCTGACCCTGTCGCGCTTGCCGCAGGTGGGTCGCCTGGGCGACAACATTTACTATTCACAGGGCTGCAGTGGTCATGGCGTAACGTATACGCACCTGGCGGGCAAGGTACTGGCGGAGGC
The DNA here is from genome assembly GCF_002859085.1 of Pseudomonas sp. QC2. Taxonomy (NCBI): domain Bacteria; kingdom Pseudomonadati; phylum Pseudomonadota; class Gammaproteobacteria; order Pseudomonadales; family Pseudomonadaceae; genus Pseudomonas; species Pseudomonas sp. QC2. The sequence continues at coordinate 14,053 of NZ_PKKS01000003.1, read as the reverse complement.
ACTCAGAGGCCAGGCAGAGCGCTTTGATGCGTTTGCCGACCTGCCGCACTATCCGTTCCCGGGCGGGCAACTGCTGCGCACCCCGTTCGCGGCGCTGGGGGCCTGGTATTACGGGCTGCGGGATAAACTGGGGTTTTGAGCCAACTCAATCGTGGGAGCGCACTTGCTCCCACCGTTTGATGGAGGCGCACCCCGAGCCAAATCGCAGACACAAAAAACCCCGGTCTTTCGACCAGGGTCTTTGCTATCGGATCAAAGTAGCCAACGGCTTTCTTTGTGCTTCAAGGCGTTCAGTGGGCCTTGAGGCAGATATGGCGCAGCGGACGGGACTCGAACCCGCGACCCCCGGCGTGACAGGCCGGTATTCTAACCGACTGAACTACCGCTGCGTATCGCTTGACCAGCTGAGCTCAAAGCCTCAACCGTCTTTAAACATCTGACCGATCAGCCTTGGCTGTTCGATCTCAAGCCCGACGAATCGAACCTGGAAAATATGGCGCAGCGGACGGGACTCGAACCCGCGACCCCCGGCGTGACAGGCCGGTATTCTAACCGACTGAACTACCGCTGCGCGTCGGTGCAACCTTTAACGTTGCGTCTTGCCCTGGGGCAAAACTCTCAAGAAGTGGTGGGTGATGACGGGATCGAACCGCCGACCCTCTGCTTGTAAGGCAGATGCTCTCCCAGCTGAGCTAATCACCCTTTGCTTCGTTGAGGCCGCGAAATTTACGCAGGTAGCGGACCTAAGTCAATAGCCCGCTTGAAGTTTTTCTGAAAAAGACAAAATGGCTTCAAGACGGCTATCCGCTCTACTCGCTGTAAATCATCTTCTTGCTCATGCCACCGTCCACCACGAACTCTTGCCCGGTGACAAACCCCGCCTGACGCGACAGCAGCCACGCCACCATCGCCGCCACGTCCTCTACGGTACCCACCCTGCCCGCCGGATGCTGGGCATGATCAGCATCACTCAACGGCTCGGCACGACGCGCTGCAGGATCACGCGCATCGATCCAGCCAGGGCTGACCGCATTGACCCGCACTTCCGGCCCCAGGCTCATCGCCAAGGCATGCGTGAGGGCCAACAGGCCACCCTTGCTCGCCGCGTAGGCCTCGGTGTCCGGCTCAGACTGGCGAGCCCGGGTCGACGCTAGGTTGACGATGGCGCCACCATGGGCCCGCAGATACGGCGCACAGTGCTTGGCCAATAACATCGGCCCACTGAGGTTCACGGCCAGCACACGATTCCAGTAGGCCAGGTCCAGGCTTTCCAGGGTCATATTGCGCGGGTCCGCCACCGCTGCGTTGCAGACCAACGCGTCCAGGCGCCCAAACTGCCCCAATACCTCGGCGACACCTTGGGCGACTTGCTTCTCGTCAGCCACGTCCATGCTGATAAACCAAGCGTTCTCACCCAGCACCTTGGACACCTTGGAACCGCGCTCGCGGTCCAGGTCGGTCAACACCACTTGCCAGCCTTCGCTGATCAGCCACGCGGCAATCCCGAGGCCTATGCCCCGCGCCGCGCCCGTGACCAGCGCAACACGCCCGTTACTGGCGGCCGCAGCTTCCATGGACCACTCGATCACAAGGCAGCCAGCCCGCGAGCCAGGTCAGCTTGCAAGTCAGCCACGTCTTCGAGGCCGACCGCGATGCGAATCAGACTGTCACGGATACCCGCCGCCTCACGTTCCTGTGGCGCCAGGCGACCGTGGGACGTGGTGCTCGGGTGGGTAATGGTGGTCTTGCTATCCCCCAGGTTGGCGGTGATAGAGATCAGGCGGGTCGCATCGATAAAGCGCCAGGCCCCGTCTTTGCCACCCTTCACTTCGAAGCTCACCACGGCGCCGAAACCTCGTTGCTGGCGCTGGGCCAACGCGTGTTGCGGGTGGCTCTTGAGGCCGGCGTAGTGCACCTTCTCGATACCGTCCTGCTGCTCCAGCCACTCGGCCAGCGCCTGGGCGTTGGCGCAATGGGCCTTCATGCGCAGGCTGAGGGTTTCCAGGCCTTTGAGGAAGATCCAGGCGTTGAACGGGCTCAAGGTCGGACCGGCCGTGCGCAGGAAGCCGACGACTTCTTTCATCTGCTCGCTGCGACCCGCAACCACACCGCCCATGCAACGACCCTGGCCGTCGATGAACTTGGTGGCCGAGTGCACGACGATGTCCGCGCCCAGCTTCAACGGCTGTTGCAGCGCCGGCGTGCAGAAGCAGTTGTCGACCACCAGCATGGCGCCCTTGGCGTGCGCCACTTCGGACAACGCCGCGATATCCACCAGCTCCGCCAATGGGTTGGAGGGCGACTCGACGAACAGCAGCTTGGTGTTGGCCTTGATCGCCGCCTCCCAGCCGGACAGGTCCGCCAGCGGCACGTAGTCCACTTCGATGCCGAAGCGCTTGAAATACTTCTCGAACAGGCTGATGGTCGAGCCGAACACGCTGCGCGACACCAGCACGTGGTCGCCGGCACTGCACAGGCTCATCACCACCGCCAGGATCGCTGCCATGCCAGTGGCCGTGGCCACTGCCTGCTCAGCACCTTCCAACGCCGCGATACGCTCTTCGAACGCGCGCACAGTCGGGTTGGTATAACGCGAATACACGTTGCCCGGCACTTCGCCAGCAAAGCGCGCAGCCGCATCGGCCGCCGTACGGAACACATAGCTGGAGGTGAAGAACATCGGGTCACCGTGCTCACCTTCCGGTGTGCGGTGCTGGCCGGCGCGCACAGCCAGGGTATCGAAAGCTACGCCATCGAGGTCGCTGTCCAACCGACCGGCATCCCATTCCTGACTCATGCTGCGACTCCTTACTCAATTCTTTATTTAAGATACAAAACCGGCCCCTCAGGGCCGGTTGTCACTCAGTTGTTGTACAGATCGATGATCGCACTGACCGCCTGGGTCTTGATCTTCGACGAGTCGTTACGCGCCTGCTCGATCTTGTTCAGGTAGGCCTCGTCGACGTCACCGGTCACGTACTTGCCGTCGAACACGGCGCAGTCGAACTGGTCGATCTTGATCTTGCCACCGCCGACCGCTTCGATCAGGTCCGGCAGGTCCTGGTAGATCAGCCAATCCGCGCCGATCAGGTCGGCAACGTCCTGGGTCGAACGGTTGTGAGCGATCAGTTCGTGGGCGCTCGGCATGTCGATACCGTACACGTTCGGGTAACGCACGGCAGGCGCAGCGGAACAGAAGTACACGTTCTTCGCGCCGGCTTCGCGGGCCATCTGGATGATCTGCTTGCAGGTGGTGCCACGCACGATGGAGTCATCCACCAGCATCACGTTCTTACCGCGAAATTCCAGCTCGATGGCGTTGAGCTTCTGGCGCACCGACTTCTTGCGCGCAGCCTGGCCCGGCATGATGAATGTCCGGCCAATGTAGCGGTTCTTCACGAAGCCTTCGCGGAACTTGACGCCCAGGTGGTTGGCCAGCTCCAGCGCAGCGGTACGGCTGGTGTCCGGGATCGGGATCACCACGTCGATGTCGTGCTCTGGACGCTCGCGCAGGATCTTCTCGGCCAGCTTCTCGCCCATGCGCAGACGTGCCTTGTACACCGAAACACCGTCGATGATCGAATCCGGACGCGCCAGGTAGACGTGTTCGAAGATGCACGGGGTGAGTTTCGGCGCCACGGCGCACTGGCGGGTGTGCAGCTTGCCATCTTCGGTGATGTACACCGCTTCACCCGGCGCGAGGTCGCGGATCAGGGTGAAGCCCAGCACGTCCAGGGACACGCTTTCGGAAGCGATCATGTACTCGACGCCTTCGTCGGTGTGACGCTGGCCGAACACGATCGGACGAATACCGTGCGGGTCACGGAAGCCGACGATGCCATAACCGGTGACCATGGCCACTACGGCGTAGCCACCGACGCAACGGTTGTGCACGTCGGTGACGGCGGCGAACACGTCTTCTTCGGTCGGCTGCAGCTTGCCGCGCTGGGCCAGTTCGTGGGCGAACACGTTGAGCAGCACTTCCGAGTCGGAACTGGTGTTGACGTGGCGCAGGTCAGATTCGTAAATCTCCTTGGCCAGTTGTTCAACGTTGGTCAGGTTACCGTTGTGCGCCAAGGTGATGCCGTACGGCGAGTTGACGTAAAACGGTTGAGCTTCGGCCGACGTCGAGCTACCGGCAGTCGGGTAACGCACATGACCAATGCCCATGTGCCCGACCAGGCGCTGCATGTGACGCTGGTGGAACACGTCACGTACCAGACCATTATCCTTGCGCAGGAATAACCGGCCGTCGTGGCTGGTCACAATACCGGCAGCGTCCTGGCCGCGGTGCTGGAGGACGGTTAGCGCGTCATACAGCGCCTGATTGACGTTCGACTTACCGACGATACCGACGATGCCACACATGCGACGCAACCCCTACTTAATGAATCTTGACTGAACACAGCTTACTGAGGCGTTTTGGCCGGTAAGAGGTGTTCCTTGAACGGAAGATCAGCGGGTACGCTGATTCCGCTGGCCAGCCACTGACTGCTCCACCCCAGAATGAGGTTCTTGGACCAGTCTGCAACCAATAGAAATTTTGGCACGAGTACCGACTCCTGCCACCACGAATCCTGCTGTACCGGCCCCAGGCTCAACAGCCCGACCGCCACGACCACCAGCAACGCGCCACGCGCAGCGCCGAAGGCCATGCCGAGAAATCGATCGGTCCCGGAGAGGCCGGTGACACGTATCAACTCGCCAATAAGATAATTGACCATTGCTCCCACCAGCAGCGTGGCGATGAACATGATGGCGCAGCCCGCGATGACGCGAGCCGAAGGTGTCTCGATGTATCCGGCCAGGTAGACCGACAATGAACCGCCGAACATCCAGGCTACGACTCCTGCGATGATCCAGGTCAGCAACGACAATGCTTCTTTTACGAAGCCGCGGCTTAGACTGATCAAAGCGGAGATGGCGACGACTGCAACAATCGCCCAATCAACCCAGGTAAATGGCACGTTTGAGCCTACGGACGGATGAGGCGGCGCATTTTAGCAGAGCGCTGGGCTGTCGGTAAGCTGTGATTGCGGCTGCTTTGCAAATCAATAGTTTGTGGCGAGCCAACGCGATTTCAAGGCCACCCCAAAACGAATGTGGGAGGGGCTTGCCCCTCCCACACTTGACTGCATTCCAAGCTCAAACCGCTGCGAAATCAGCCGCGCTCAGGCTGGAAACGGGTCACAAAACCCTTCAGGTTCTGCTGGCGATCCAGCAAGTCCCGCAGGCGATCCGCCTCGGCACGCTCGATCAGCGGCCCGATAAACACGCGGTTCTTGCCATCGGCGCTGCGGATATAGGCGTTATAGCCCTGGCTACGCAGCTTCTTCTGCAACGCGTCGGCGCCTTCGCGATTGCCCAGGCTGGCCACCTGAATCGACCAACTGATCGGCAGACCATTCGGATCGATACGGCTCTGCCCCACCTCCGGCTTGCCCGGTGCGGCAGGTTGCGGCGCTACCGGCTTAGGTGCAGGCGCGGGCGCAGCGGGCTTGGCGGCGGCAACCGGCGCGGCGGGCGCCGGCTTGACCACTGGCACGCTGGGTTGCACCGGCATCGACGGTGCCTGCTGCGCGGCCACTTCATCATCGGTCGGCACGGGTTCTTCTTCCGGCAACGCCTGAGGCTCAGGCACCACCACCGGCTCAACCTGAACCTGCGGCACCGCCGGGGCTTGTGGCGCGGCCGGAGCCTCAACCACCACCTGACGCTCTTCGTCCTGGCGAGAAAACAGCATCGGCAGGAAAATCACCGCCAGCGCCACCAGAACCAAGGCTCCGACCATTCGCTGCTTGTATGCGCTATCCAGTAATGCCATGTGCAGCTTCCTCCGTGGAGCGCCGGGCCAACCACTCAAGCGCCTCGGCAACACAATAAAATGACCCGAACAACAGAATCTCATCATCGGGCGTGGCAATGGCGCACTGTGCTTCAAGGGCATCGGTCACGCTTGCATACGACGCCACCGCTGCACCAAGGTTCTGCAAGGCCACTTCCAGTTCAGCGGCCGGACGGCTGCGCGGAGTATCCAGCGGCGCCACGGCCCAGGCCTGGACATTGCCCAACAAGGGCGCAACCACACCTTCCAGATCCTTATCAGCCAGCAGACCAAAGACTGCAAGGCGACGACCGACCGGCGGCGTGCGGGACAGCCGCTGCGCCAGGTACTCGGCCGCATGGGGGTTATGCCCCACATCCAGCAGCAGGTTCAGGCGCTTGCCTTGCCATTCGAACTCACGGCGATCCAACCGCCCGACCACGCGCGTGGCCAACAAGGTGGTGGCAATCTGCTCGGCGTTCCACGGCAGGTCCAGCAACAGATAGGCCTGCAGCGCGAGTGCGGCGTTTTCCATCGGCAGGTTCAGCAACGGCAGATCGTGCAACTCTACAGCCTGGCCACAGGCATCGCGCCCACACCATTGCCAGTGCCGCTCACCGATCTCGAGGTTGAATTCGCGGCCGCGCAGGAAAAACGGGCAATCCAGCTCACGCACCTTATCCAGCAGGGTATGCGGCGGCTCCACGTCACCGCACAGCGCAGGCTTGCCCTGGCGGAAGATCCCGGCTTTTTCATAGGCCACGGATTCACGGGTATTGCCCAGGTAGTCGGCGTGGTCCACACCAATGCTGGTGACCAACGCCAGATCGGCATCCACCACGTTGACCGTGTCCAGACGCCCACCCAGGCCGACCTCCAGCACCACCACATCCAGTTGCGCACGCTCAAACAGCCAGAACGCCGCCAGGGTGCCCATCTCGAAGTAAGTCAGGGAAATCTCGCCCCGGCCCGCATCGAGTGCGGCGAAGGCTTCGCAGAGTTGCTCATCCGAGGCTTCGACGCCATTGAGCTGCACCCGCTCGTTGTAACGCAGCAGGTGCGGGGAATTGTAGACGCCGACTTTCAGCCCTTGGGCCTGCAGCAGCGCCGCGACAAAGGCACAGGTAGAGCCTTTGCCGTTGGTACCGGTCACCGTGATCACGCGCGGTGCCGGGCGGCCTAACCCGAGGCGGGCCGCTACCTGTTGCGAGCGCTCCAGGCCCATGTCGATGGCGGACGGATGCAACTGCTCAAGGTAGGCGAGCCACTCGCCCAGGGTACGCTGGGTCATAGGTTCGCAGGCACCGGCGGCACAACGATCGGCTCAACTTTAGGCGCGACGTAGACGGGCGTCGGCAGGCCCATCATCTGTGCCAGCAGGTTGCCCAGGCGTGGACGCAGTTCACCGCGCGGGATGATCAGGTCGATCGCGCCGTGCTCCAGCAGGAACTCGCTGCGCTGGAAACCTTCCGGCAGTTTTTCACGTACGGTCTGCTCGATCACACGCGGGCCGGCAAAGCCGATCAGCGCCTTCGGCTCGCCGACGATCACGTCACCCAGCATCGCCAGGCTGGCGGAAACGCCGCCGTAGACCGGGTCGGTCAGCACGGAGATAAACGGGATGCCTTCTTCACGCAGACGCGCCAGTACCGCGGAGGTCTTGGCCATTTGCATCAGCGAGATCAGGGCTTCCTGCATACGCGCGCCACCGGAGGCGGCGAAGCAGATCATCGGGCAACGGTTTTCCAGGGCGTAGTTGGCGGCGCGCACAAAGCGCTCACCGACGATGGCACCCATGGAGCCGCCCATGAACGAGAACTCAAACGCCGACACCACGACAGGCATGCCCAGCAGCTTGCCGCTGACGGAAATCAGCGCGTCTTTCTCACCGGTCTGCTTCTGCGCAGCGGTCAGGCGGTCCTTGTACTTCTTGCCGTCGCGGAACTTGAGACGGTCAACCGGCTCCAGGTCCGCGCCCAGCTCGCTACGGCCTTCGGCATCCAGGAAAATGTCGATGCGGGCGCGGGCGCCGATACGCATGTGGTGGTTGCACTTGGGGCAAACGTCCAGGGTCTTTTCCAGCTCCGGGCGGTACAGCACCGCGTCGCAGGATGGGCACTTGTGCCACAGACCTTCAGGAACCGAGCTTTTCTTCACCTCGGAACGCATGATCGAAGGGATCAGTTTGTCTACTAACCAGTTGCTCATGCTTTCTTTCTCCAGTACCGGTGGCTTGAACACAGCCCCGCGTATGCCCTTGAGCTAAATTCATATGTGGCGATGACACATGCTGGACGGGGTCAGACGTTCGACCGGCCTGTTCCCGCATGTATCCTCAGCCTTCCAGACAACCTGCCAGCGCAGGGTTGCCACTTCATTTCCGGGCCACCCACAGGCGGCGCCGGGCTGTTTTACACAGTGGTAGTTATGGACGGCGGCAGACTGCCAGCCGTCACATCGCACCGCTGCTGTTGCGCACGGCCTGCATGAACGCGCGAATCTTGCTGTGATCCTTGATGCCCTTGCCCTGCTCTACTCCACCGCTGACATCCACGGCATACGGTTGTACCTGCTCGATCGCCGCCCCGACATTCGTGGGGGTGAGCCCACCGGCCAGGATGATCGGCTTGCTCAACCCCGGGGGAATCAGCGACCAATCGAACGCCTCGCCGGTACCGCCAGGCACGCCTTCGACGTAGGTGTCCAGCAGGATCCCGCGAGCGCCACTGTAGGCGGCACACGCTGCCGCGATATCGTCCCCGGACTTGACGCGCAGCGCCTTGATATACGGGCGCTGGTAGCTTTCACACTCGTCGGGTGTTTCGTCGCCGTGGAACTGCAGCATATCCAGGGGCACGGCATCCAGGGTTTCGTTGAGTTCGCAGCGGCTGGCGTTGACGAACAAACCCACGGTGGTCACGAACGGCGGCAGTGCGGCGATGATCGCCCGCGCCTGCAACACATTCACCGACCGCGGGCTCTTGGCGTAAAACACGAAACCAATGGCGTCCGCCCCCGCCTCGACTGCCGCCAGCGCGTCTTCTATGCGGGTAATCCCGCAAATCTTGCTGCGAACGGCTGACATGTCGTGGAAACCTCAGGGGTTGGGCCGAGAAAGTCCCGGATGGTAACAAAAGCTTTTCCGGGCGTCAGCCGCCAAGTTCGCTGAAACCTGTGAGGAAGTGTGGCCCGATGAAACGCTCCGGCAATTCGAACTCGTCGCGGTACTCCACATCCACCAGGTACAGGCCGAACGGATGCGCCGTAACCCCGCCGGTACGGCGAACCCGGCTTTCCAGCACTTCCTTGGCCCACGCCACCGGACGCTCGCCGGTGCCGATGGTCATCAGCACCCCGGCAATGTTGCGCACCATGTGATGCAAGAAGGCCCCGGCGCGGATATCCAGCACGATCATCTTGCCGTGGCGGGTCACGCGCAGGTGGTGGACTTCCTTGATCGGCGACTTCGCCTGGCACTGGCCGGCACGGAAGGCACTGAAATCATGCACGCCCACCAGGTGCTGCGCGGCTTCGGCCATGCGCTCGGCGTCCAGTGGGCGGTGGTTCCAGGTGATTTCTTCGTTGAGGTGCGCCGGGCGGATCTGGTCGTTGTAGATCACATAGCGATAACGCCGGGCAATGGCCTTGAAGCGCGCATGAAAATGCGCAGGCATGACCTTGGCCCAGCTGACGCTGACATCATGGGGCAAATTGATATTGGCCCCCATCACCCAGGCTTTCATTGAGCGCTCAGCCTGGGTGTCGAAGTGCACCACCTGGCCGCAGGCATGCACGCCAGCATCGGTACGCCCAGCGCACATCAGCGACACTGGCGAGTCGGCAACTTTGGACAGGGCCTTCTCCAGGGTTTCCTGCACTGTCAGCACGCCGGATGCCTGACGCTGCCAGCCGCGATAACGCGAGCCCTTGTATTCCACGCCCAGCGCGATGCGGTAAAAGCCTGCAGCCGCCATTTCGGCGGCCGGATTATCTATATTTGCCAAGAACTGAGAGCCTGATGAGTTGCGCGAAGGCGGCCATTATAAAGGCGACTACACAGTGGCGGGCGCTTTTGTAATGGATTGGCTTGAGCCAATGTGGGAGGGGGGCTTGCGGTGGTGGGTGGGGTTATTCCTCCAGATCTAGTGGGGCTGCTTCGCAGCCCAGCGCGGGGCAAGCCCGCTCACTACAAGAAGCCCGATTACCATAGGAAGCCCGATCACCACGGCAAGCCCCACACTGGATTTGCGTCGCCCGTTAAATACGGCCGAGCATTTCCTTGGCCTCGCCACGCTGTGCCTCGTCGCCCTCGGTCAGCACTTCGGAGAGGATGTCCCGTGCGCCGTCCGCATCACCCATGTCGATATAGGCCTGGGCCAGGTCGAGCTTGGTTGCCACTTCGTCTGTGCCGGAAAGGAAGTCGAACTCCGGCTCGTCATCGCCCATTGCCGCATCTTCCGCGGTGAACGATGGTTCGATGGACGGGTGTTCCAGGCTCTGGGACAGACGGTCCAGCTCGGCGTTGACATCATCCAGCTCCGACGCGAACGCATCAGGCTTGGCGCCCGCTTCCGGCTCATCGGCCAGGGACAGGTCGAAATCTTCCGGCAGGTCGAAGTCGTCCAGTGCCGCAGGCGTCAAGGTCGGCGGCTCGACGGCCGGCACGTCCTTCATCTGGTCTTCCAGGCCTGAGAGGAAGTCGTCATCGGATTGCGCCGAAGCCGGCGCATCCAGTTGCAGGTCCAGGTCGAAGTCCGACAGGTCATCGGGGCTGGCGTTGGCTTCGGTCTGCTGCTTCAGAAGCGACTCGAAGGTCTGCTGATCGTCCTTGACCTCCGCCGGGGAGGCTTCTTCCAGGTCGTCCAGGCTCAGATCGAAATCGGTGTCGAAAGCCTCCGGTTGCGCAGGCGCCGGCTTGTCTTCGAGCAAATCCTTAACGTATTGAGCATCCAGGGCAGCGGCGGCCACCGCCGCGCTGACACCCGCCGCCAACACGGCCATGGCCGGGAAGCGACTCTTGAGCTGCTCGACCTGGGCATGGTTTTCACCATTGGCCACCAGTTGACGCTCCTGGCTCACGAAGCCGTCCTTGTCGTTTTGCAAACCGTAGACTTCCATCAGCTTCAGACGCAGATCGCTGCGCTTGGGCTCATGCTTGATCGCCTGCTGCAACACATCGGCGGCCTGGTTCAGGTGGCCACGATCGATATGGGATTGAGCTTGGGCCAACGCATCGTTGGCGTTTACCGGGGCGACAGCAACGGCCAGCGGCGCCAGCACGGAAGCAACGGTCGGCACAACGACAGCCGGCTCGGCCACCGGGGCCGGTGCTGGCGCGGCGGCCAGCTTGACGTTTGGCGGCGGCACTTCCAGGCCTTCGAAGCTGTCCGGCGGCAAGTCGTGGTCGATGTTCGAGGTGAACACCGGCTCTTCAGCCAGGGCCCGTGCCATGCGCAGGTGCTTTTCCTCTTCGAGGCGTGCGTTGCGATGGCGCGCCCACAACAGCAGGAGCAACAGCGCCAGCAGGACAGCCGCGCCGCCGACCACGCCGAGTACGATCGGGTTGGTCAGCACGTCATTGAATTTACCTTCGGTGCTATCAGGCGCTGCATCCGCCTTGACGGGCTCAGGCGCGGGCGCGGCGGGCGCAGGGGTCGCTGGGGTCGCGGTGGCGGCATCCGGCGCGGCCGGGGTAGACGGAGCAGCTGCCGGTTCGCCGGCCAACTGCGCAGGCATCGCCGCCGTGGCCGAAGCGGCCGGGACACCCTTTTCAGCCTGTAGACGCGCGAGTTGATCGTTTTTCAGTTGAATCAGCTTTTGCAGCTTGTCCAACTGGCTTTGCAGGTCGGCAGCGCGGCTTTTCAGCTCTTCGTTGTCGCGACGGGTGGTGTCCAGTTGCTCCTGGGTCATCGCCAGTTTGTCGCTCAGCGCCGCGCTATCGCCCGCCTTGCCCTTGGCGCCCTTCTTGGCCGCCTCGGCCGACACCAGGCTCAAGTTGTCCTTGGCGTTGGTGCTTGCAGGCGCATTGCCAGCCTGGGTACGCTTGGTGGCGTCCAGCTGCTGCTTGCCCGCCGCAGGGTTGGTTGCGGCACGTCGCCCCTGGCGCCAGGCGGCGTTCTGCGCGCTCACTTCGGCAATCGCCTGGGGTTGCGGCAGTGCGGTGCTTTGTACGGTATCCGGCAGGCGCAGGACCTGACCAGTTTTAAGGCGGTTGATATTGCCGTCGATAAACGCGTCCGGGTTCAGCGCCTGGATCGCCAGCATGGTCTGCTGAACCGAGCCGCCGTTACGGTTCTTCGCGGCAATTTCCCACAAGGTGTCGCGGGGCGTGGTGGTGTGCTGTGCGGGTTTGCTCACGGCCGGCGCTGTGCTGGACGGCGCTGCCAGGCGCGGTGCTGGCGCGGCGGTCGTCGGTGCGGGCTGGTCGAACTTGGCCGGGTCGAGCAAAACGCTGTAGTCGCGCATCAAACGGCCATTAGGCCATTGCACCTGCAGCAGGAAACGTACGTAGGCGTCCGGCAACGGCTTGCTGGAGGTGACACGCACCACGCTGCGGCCGTTGGGATTGATCACCGGAGTGAACGTCAAGTCATTGAGAAATGCCTGGCGATCAACACCGGCATCCACAAACGCCTGGGACGAGGCCAGGCTCGGCGTGATCTCGGAAGCCGTGAGGCCACCGACATCGAGCAATTCGATTTCCACCGCCAACGGCTGGTTCAACTTCGACTTGAGGGTCATCTCCCCCAGCTGCAGCGCCTGCGCCATACCGGAGGACAGCGCCGAGGCGGCCGCTATTGCTAACACCAGTTTGCGAACTTGAACCATAGCCTCATCCTTTTTGAACACTCCCCGGCCTGCGAGAAGGTTGGTAACCGCTGCCATAAGGCATGGCGAGCCGATAGGTCACCGACGCGCAACTTTTCCTACCTGGGGCCAAGCATAGCGCCTGGCTAGAATCAATCTACAAATTGCCGCCAAGTATCTTTTACGCAAGGCCTTTTATCAACAACTGCGCCAGCTGTACGGCATTCAGCGCGGCGGCTTTGCGTACGTTATCTGACGTCAGCCACAGATTTAGTTCCGCCGGGTCATCCACGCCCGCACGAACCCGCCCTACATAGATCACATCCTGGCCCACGGCGTCACCCACCGCCGTAGGGTAGTCGCCCTCGTCCACCAGCTCTATACCTGGGGCTGCGTCGAGTAGGCGGTTCACGGCAGCGAGGTCCACTGGTGCACCCAGTTGCAGAGACACAGTCAGGCTATCGCCAAAAAACACCGGGGCTTGAACGCAAGTTGCGGAAATCTTTAGCAAAGGTAATTCCAGCACTGCGCGCAGTTCGTGCACCAAGCGTTTTTCCAAGGCGGTATGACCTTGGGCGTCCGGCGTGCCGACTTGTGCCAACACATTGAAGGCGACCTGGCGATCAAAGAATTTCGGCTCCAGCGGGCGCATATTCAGCAGCTCGGCGGTTTGCCGGGCCAGCTCGCTGACGGCCTCACGGCCCTGGGACGACATCGCCAGGCTGGCGGTGACGCTCACGCGCTGGATATCCAGCACGCCACGCAAGGGGGCGAGGACGACTGCCAAGTTGGTCGCCGATGGGCTTGGGCTGCCGAGCTGGAACGGCTTACTCAGGCCATCCAGCACATGGGCATTGGCTTCCGGCACCACTTGCGGCGCCTGCTCGGCCGGCAATGCGCCAGACAGATCAATCAACGAGCAGCCCGCCGCCGTGGCGCGCGGCGCAAAACTCGAGGTGACCGCCGGCCCCGCCGCAAAGAACGCCAGCTGGACTTTACTGAAGTCGAACTCGTCAACCTCCCTCACCCGCACGTTCTTGCCGCGAAACGGCACCGATGCACCGGCGGAGTTGCTGCCTGCCAGCAGATGCAGGGTGCCGACCGGGAAGTCCAGCTCTTCGAGGATCTGCACCAGGGTTTCACCTACGGTGCCGGTGGCGCCGATCACGGCGATATCAAAGGTCGGGTTCATGGGGACTGCCTCGGGCATTGCGGGGGGAGCGGCACTTTACCGGGTGGTGGGGGGCGAGGCAATTAAGCTGGGATTTGTGGCGTGGCTGATGGCCATATCGGGGGCAAGCTGAACTGGCCTAATGATTTTGGACACTTCAATCGGGCGCTATGATAGCGCCCAAATCTGAGGTGTTTGGATATGCGTAAATCTTATTCGAGTGAGTTCAAGCTCAAGGCTGCCAGCATGGT